>NZ_JBNHFL010000030.1:0-65887 GCF_059090205.1 Arthrobacter sp. CMU6 | reverse complement strand
AGACGCCGCAGCCCCTCAAGAACAACATCCAACGCGCCGTGCCCGGCATCAGCCCGACCCGACGTACGGCCAACATAACCCACGATTCCACACATGGACCACACGTTACAGGGCACGAGCCAGTTCCATGATTTTCAAATGACTAATGACGTAAAGCAGCTTCCCGTTCTTTCGTCACATCTACATTCGCTCGGTGTAGTGAGTTTCCCTTCCGTAACGGGGCTGGCATGCAGCTACCGACAAGGATCAAAGTAGATGTGGCACGGCACAACTGACAAACACGTACGAATTATTAGGGGCACTCCAAAGGACGATCACCTTCCCCACAAGCCAACTACGCTTTCACCCACCCGAGATATCTCCTACCGCACCAAGATGCAAATCACATGAATGGTTAATCTTTCCACTTAGCGAAAGCAAGAACTGTTTGAACACCGCACTACAAATCGACCAAAATTGTGGTCGGCTGTTCTATTGCATCCGCAACATAGCGGATGAACCCGGCCGCCGCTCGTCCGTCGCAAACCCTGTGGTCGAAGGTCAGCGTCAGCTCGGTAACGTTGCGGACCGCGAGTTCACCTCCGATGACCCAGGGCTTATCAATGATCCGGCCCACGCCCAGGATCGCCACCTCCGGATAGTTGATGATGGCCGCGGAACCATCCACGCCGAACACACCATAGTTGTTCAGCGTGAACGTACCGCTGCTCAATTCCGCAGACGTCGCTTTACCTTCGCGAGCGACCGAGGTCAGCCGTTTGATCTCTGCATCCAACTGCCGGGCGGTGAGCTTATCCGCGTTGCGGATGGAAGGGACCACGAGTCCTCGATCCGTTTGCGCGGCGACTCCGAGGTTCACCCCGTCGAATGACAGGATCTCCTGGGATTCCCCGCCGGAAGTATCCTCGGCGCTGACGAACCGTGTGTTCAGTTCAGGAAATTTCTTTAGCCCCGCTGTAACAAAACGGGCAATGAATGCGAGCAGACCAGGCGTATTGTGCGGATCAATTTTCTTGAATTCAGCACGGAGTTCCACCAGAGCGGTGGCGTCTACGTCCACCCAGACAGTGGCCTCAGGAATTTCGGACCGGCTGCGGGCCATGTTGGCCGCCACTGCTTTGCGGACGCCCCGCACAGGGGTGCGGCTGCTGATGTTGAGGCCAGTTCGGTAGTCGACCGCGCCGCTGGTCGGGATAGGCGTGTTTTCGACAGGCTCACCCAGCGGGCCGGGCTCGGTTACCACAGGCTCAACCCCCGCCGGCTTAGTCATAGCCGCTTCAATGTCGCGGCGCATGATCAATCCGCTGTCTCCGGAGCCGTGCACGTGCCCGAGATCAACGCCGTGTTCCTTGGCCATCCGACGAACGAGTGGAGAGATGACAGCACCGAGTTTGCCCGGCACACGGGTCCGCTGGAGAAGGAGATCGTCGGCTGAGGTAGTTAGTTTGGCTTGGGCGCCTTTGGTTTCGACAGGCCGGGTCTCGGCAAGCTCGACCGGCGACCTGGGACGCCTGGGGCGGGTCCGCCGGACGGCTGCATTGCCGCCCGGAGTTCCATACCCGATGAGGACGTTGCCGGAGCCTGCTCTTTCTTCCGTGCGGTAAGTTTCGGCAGCGGCGGTTTCTGGGGTCTTAGTTTCCACGGGTTCGGTTTCGGCAGGCTCCGTTTCGACAAGCTCAACGACCGGGACCTTCTTTTCGACAGGCTTGGCCAACGGTTCCGACGGAGTCACCGAGATCAAAGGCTTTCCAACGTCCAGGGTCTGGCCGGGCTCACCGTGCAGTTCGGCAACCGTTCCGGCATAGGGGGACGGGACTTCCACCACGGACTTGGCAGTTTCCACTTCGGCGATCGGCTGGTCAACGCGGATCTCATCGCCGACGGCCACCAGCCAGTTCACGAGTTCGGCTTCGGTGAGGCCTTCGCCCAAGTCGGGGAGAAGGAATACTTTGGTTTCGCTCATCAGATCAGTCTTCCCACTGGAGGTCGTCTACGGCGTCGAGGATGCGGTCCACGCCGGGCAGGTAGTAGTGCTCGAGCTTGGGTGCCGGGTACGGAACGTCGAATCCGGTGACCCGGCGAATCGGTGCAGCCAGATGGTGGAAGCAGCGCTCCTGGACCCGCGCCACGATCTCCGACGACACCGACGCGAAGCCGTGCGCCTCGGCGATCACCACGGCGCGGCCGGTCTTGCGGACAGAGGCGGCGACGGTTTCGTCGTCGAACGGCACAATGGTTCGGATGTCGATGACCTCCAGCGAGCGGCCTTCCTCGGCCGCCGCCGCGGCGGCCGCCAGTGCGGTGGGAACGGAAGGCCCGTAGGCGATCAGTGTTGCGTCCGTGCCGGAGCGGGCGACAGCGGCCCGGCCCTCCGTCGGCGCCCCGCGGTCGGCCTTCGTCTCATAGTCCGCACGGAGCCGTTCCAGGTCCACCAGGTCCTTGGACCAGTAGAGCTTCTTGGGTTCCATGAACATCACGGGGTCATCCGAGTCGATGGCCTCGCGAAGCATGAGGTAGGCGTCAGCCACGGTGGCCGGCGTGTAGACCTTCAGCCCTGCGGTGTGGGCGTAGTAGGACTCGGAGGAGTCGCAGTGGTGCTCCACTCCCCCGATGCCGCCGGCGTAGGGAATACGGATGACCATGGGCAGCTTCACCTTGCCCTTGGTGCGGTTATGCATCTTGGCCACGTGGCTGACGATCTGCTCGAAGGCCGGGTAGGCGAAGGCGTCGAACTGCATCTCGACGACCGGGCGCATGCCGTTGATCGCCATGCCCACGGCCATGCCGACGATGCCGGATTCGGCCAGCGGGGTGTCGAAGCAGCGCTGCTCTCCGAAGGTGGCCATCAGGCCGTCGGTGATGCGGAACACGCCGCCCAGTTTACCGACGTCCTCGCCGAAGACCAGGACGGACTGGTCGGCGTGCATGGCATCGGCCATGGCGCTGTTCAGCGCCTTGGCCATGGTGACAGGCTGCGGTACTGCTGCCTCGGCATTGGCCGCGGCTGAGGCGGCGGCCCGGGCGGTGGCGGAGCTGACGTTGCCGTTTGCCTCTGACGAGGTGGTAATTGTTGGGCTCATTTTGCGGCCTCCGCGGTTATTGAAGTGCCAGCGGCGTCTCGGGCGAGTTCGTCGGCAAGCAGAGCCGACTGTTCGTTGAGTTGCGGTGTCGGACTGGAGAAGACGTACTTGAACAGGTTCTGGGGATCGACCGGAACATCCTCACCTAGGCCGTTGCGGAGCTGCGCCGCAACCGCTTCCGCCTTCTCCGTGATCCGGGCTTCACCGTCGTCGTCCAGCAGTCCCCTCCCCGTCAGGTAGGTGCGCATCCGGTTCAGCGGATCCCTGGCCAGCCACTGGGCCACCTCGCTGTCCTGGCGGTACCTGGTGGCGTCATCGGCATTGGTGTGGGCCTGCATGCGGTAGGTGTGCGCCTCCACAAGGAGCGGGCCGGAGCCTTCGCGGGCCAGCTTAACCGCGCGGTCCAAAACGGCGAGGAGCGCCACGACGTCATTGCCGTCCACACGCTCGCCGGCCATGCCGTAACCCACAGCCTTGTGTGCCAGCGAGGGAGCGACGGACTGGTGGGCAAGCGGCACGGAGATGGCGTACTGGTTGTTCTGCACAAAGAAGACCACCGGGAGGTGGAATACGGCAGCGAAGTTCAATGCCTCGTGGAAGTCGCCCTCGCTGGTGGCGCCGTCACCGCACATGGCCAGGACCACCGTGTCCTCGCCGCGGAGCTTGGAGGCATGGGCGACGCCCACGGCGTGAAGCAGCTGGGTGGTGAGCGGCGTGCACTGGATGCCGACCTTGTGTTCCAGCGGGTCATACCCGCCGTGCCAGTCGCCGCGGAAGATCGTCATGGCTTGGACTGGGTCTACTCCGCGGGCCATGACGGCGACGGCGTCGCGGTAGGTGGGGAACATCCAGTCTCCCTCGGCAAGACACAAAGCAGCCGCCACCTGGCAGGCCTCCTGGCCGTGGCTTGAGGGGTAGACCGCCATGCGGCCCTGCCGGACGAGGGCTGAGTTCTGGTCGTTGACGCGGCGGCCGACGACGAGTTGCTCGTAGGCGGCGAGGAGTTCATCGTCACCGGGCAGCGGATACTCGTGGCCGGGTTCAGTGCCCTGTTCGGAATGGTGCTTCAGGTTGCCATCCTGGTCCACCATCTGGATCTGGTGGCGGGCCGGCAGCATATAGTCCTCGGCCGTGATGCCGAATTTGCGTATCGCGTCGGCGGCAGCGCCCGGCAGGTACAGGTCCTCGGTCTGCTCAGCTTCGGGTTGAGCCTGCGCCGAACCGGGGGCAGTGTGGTCTGCGGAGATCGTCATTGGTCCGTCCTTCTTTAGCCACTATTCACTTTCAGTATCGTCCCAGATGATGTTTCGTATCCAGTCCTAGCACAAATCGTGGAGAAGTACGCTCAACTCTCCTATTCTGAAAGACGAATCGTACTTGAGAGCTGAGCAACAGGTGGAGGTTGTAGACGAATGGCCGAACCGGACGAGGAGGAGCAGTCAGCGGCGCCACTGGACGATGTTGACCGCAACATCATTGCGGAGTTGACAAAGGATGGCCGGATGTCCGTGACGCAGGTGGCCGAGAACGTCCACATTTCCCGGGCGCACGCCTACACGCGGATTGCCCGGCTTACTAGCCAAGGTGTATTGACGAAGTTCACCGCGCTGGTAGACCCCATTAAGGCCGGCCTGAAGTCATCGGCCTACGTGACGCTCAAAGTGCAGCAACACTCTTGGCGTGACCTGCGAGAGCAACTCAGAACGATTCCGGAGGTACACCATATCGCACTGGTGGGCGGGGACTTTGACGTCATACTGCTCGTGCGGGCAGTGGACAACGTCGACCTGCGGCGTGTGATCTTCGACCAACTACAGTCCATGCCGGGCGTTTTGGATACCCAGACATTTTTGGTGTTCGAGGATCTGGATACGCGGTAGCGCCCTCATTCACCCTTCGAGGCCGCATTCCACACTATTCACGGCTCGTCGAAGGAGTGCTCCTAGTCCCAAATGATGGTGGCCACTTTCCCCTAGAACAGGAAATCTTGGCCACGATCGATCGTACAAAAGGTGAACTTCAATGCTGCCACCACGATCCTCGGTCTATTAGGCAACGATGGCACTTTGGCCTGTAGCCGGTCGTAATCACTCCCACTCCGTCCGGAAGGTGACTGCTGGGAGTGATGACACGGCGAGGGGAGAAACGGCGCCTACATAAATGATGACGATCCTAGCCCTGGGTCCGCGTGCACCGAACGACTCAGTGGGTCGCCGCCAAGAAACATGGCCTTCGGCCCAAGCACGCCTACACTTCGTTCCCAAATGAGGAGAAATGGAACGGTGTTCCTTTTCGTCTTGCTCCTGACGCAATGAGCACGGTCAACGTAACCGGGCTGAGCAAAACGCGATGCGTCACGTGGCTTGGCTACGACCGCAAGGAAACAACGCTCCTATTTTTCATAAAGGTTGAACTGGAATCGCCTCAAATGAGTGCACGCTTGGCCTTAGTTAGGCGCCGCGGCGGCCGATTACGGCCGAGTGATTACATCGCAACCACGGCTCGCTCCCCTTGTTCGGATTTGCGATCCATTGAATAGAGCACAGCTACATGGATAATAAGCAAAGCAATATTCGCAAAGAGCGATGCCAACCCCACACCTACTACGCCCAGCGAGGGAACAAAAATAAAGGCTACGACGGCGAGGACCGCTATTCTGATGGAAGATGACACGAAGAGAATCGTTGTCTTCATCCTGACGAGGACGACTGTCCCGGTAATCTGCAAGAAAGCCCCAAAGGCAAACGACAAGGCCAACAAAGTTCCCGCCAAGAACGACACATCGTACTCGGCCGGAGTTATCCATCGCACGAGGATGAGCCCGACAACGCCGAGTGTCGGCCAAACGAGTAGTACAGGCATTAGCACGACGAGGGATTTCTTCCATCCCGACGTTGAGCCACCAGAGTACTTGTTTAGGGCCTGTTGGCCTAACGCCACGTTCAGGCTACTCAAGGCAAGCATGGGGCGCCGAACCACCTGATACTCAGCAGCCGTTCGTAAGCCGCCGAGGGAAGTCATAAGTGTGTCCACAGCAGAACCGCAGGCGTTCACTGCCTGATACGCAGCCAAGCCGCCTAAATGCCTCCAAGATCCTGAGACATACAAGAGTTTGAACTCTTCTATGAGGGATATGTCAGCCTTCAAACGGTCCATGACGTCGCCAATAAGAAATGGCAAAGCTGCTGCGAAAGAGGACAATCCGCTCAAAGCCAATAATTGATCGGCAGTGAAGTCACCGGACGAAAAAAAGACTCCGGCAGCCGCGACGCAGAACACCGAGCAGTTAAAAAGCTGTAATGTCAGTAGTGACTTCTGCGATGCGTTGAAGACTCGCGTGCTTGCGCAGAGCGCATATGCGCCCTGCCCTCCCAGCATGATGCCGAGACCGACTGCCAGCCGCACGTCAAATAAGGCAACCACTCCGCCCACGACCAAAACGACCGCTACTACGAGCATATAGCGTCCGGGATTGAGATAGTTGACGGAGCCCCTTCGACCAGGGTCACGTGTAGAGAGCTGAGAACGGGTCTGCGCTATTCTCTGAGCAGAAACTCCATCGATGAATTGCAGAAAGACAGCCGCCCCGCCTGACCAAAGAGCGAACAGCCCCAGGGATTCAGGATCAGTTCGCAGTGAATATGAGACGAATAGCACGTATGTGGATGCCGTCGACAACAAAATGCCAACCGCGTACCAAATGACTGGATATTTGGCCTGCCGGGCTCTTCGACCACGGAGTGGGCGGTTCAAGTTAATAATCCTTCAGAACTAGCCACGACTCTCGACGAATTCATCGGCCCTTCGGGATTACCAGCCGGCTGAACTTGGGTACTAAGGACAAGTACAAGAATTATAGAGGTCGAGAGCATACTGCCACTCGGGTAGCTGAGTACTAGCGGAACTTCCGTGGCGCACTGCAGAACCAATACGCTCCACATCACTATTTGTCTTCGATCAGAAGCAGCAACAGTTCGGGCACCGGTTGACGCCAGGAGAAGCACTGTTCCGAACACAAGTGGCCACCCCCCCGACACATAATCCATGAGAACTTGATTATGGGTGTGAAACCAAGGAACGAACTTGCCGGATCCAAGGGTCTCAAACAGCCCGATTCCCTGTCCTGTTAACGGCGGAACATCAAGGCTAAGAGCCCACTGCCAAGCCGCAACCCGTCCCGTGAACAGCGTGGGATCCAGTCGCGGCCCTAAAGTCCACACAAGAACCATCGGGACGAAGAGGGAAATGAGCCCTGCAACCACGATGGCTTGTTTTGCGGCGCGCCCCTTGACGAACCAAGCTGCCAGCCCAATGCCAGCAGCCGCCAGGGACGTAAGAGACGTCGCAGCGGCGATCACCGAGGCGGACAAAATCATGTCGGTTTTCTTCCAGCGAGAGCTGCCCAAGGCCAGCAGGAATGCCGCCACCGCCACAAGTCCCGTCATATTGGCATGGCCAAATACACCTCGTAGGCGCCCGTCCAACAAAAATAGACTGCGTTCATCTGCCGAGAATGCGCTGACGCCGCCAAAAATGGTTAGTAGGCTGGCTATCATCCCCGCCCTAAGCACAGTGGCAATGAACTCAAATGAAAAGAACTGCGCGCTCAACAGTATCCCGATTAGAGCCAAGTGCGTGATTAGCCAGTTGCGATTATCACTTGGAAAACTCACCCCCTCCGCAAAAAAGGGCATCATGGCCGAAGCTGCCAGCACCAATACCGGAATGCGCAGTCGGCCGCTCCAGGTCATTCCTTCGGTCACCGATATGAAAACGGAAGCGAGCAACAGGACAAGTCCGACAAGAAACAGCCAACCTCCCACCGACGACACCGACAACAGTTGAGGAAAGGAAGCCGCAAAACCAGGAATGCAAACGGCCGCGCAGATTGCCAAGAAGCCGGCCTTCGCCAACTGTGCAGGCACCTGGTGACGCCTCTGCGGCCCACCCCAGACACTGGCCTGCTGGCCACTCATTGGGCGGTGACTGATGCCAGGACCCCCAGGCCGCGTTGACGGACTGCCTGCAGTACGCTCGGGTCCGCCGGTCCAGGATCACGCACCGATACGGAGGGTGCGGTTAAGCCGACAGTGGGAATGCCTAGCTCCGCCACCACTTCGAACTTATGGTGGTAGGCCATCGCTAGGGTGGGATTACCCACTACAGCACCCAGTATCGCGGCATGCAGTCGGCCAGCGTATACGTGTTTCGCGCCACTAAACAGCTCAGCAGCTTCCTGAACTGAACCGGGACGGACAACCGTGACTGGGAGGTGGCTCCAATAGGAGCTGTCACTAGTCAAACCAGTCATTTGATCAAATTCAACAAACAAGACGCGATGAGTACGCGAAACCCTTTCCGCAATTTCCCCAATTTGCGACCGGTACCACTCCTGACTCATCCAAGGCCGTGCTTTCATCCAGTGTGCCGAATATGCCGGGAACGAGAAGATGACGTAACCACTATCCGAGCCTGTGTATCGCCACCCGCCAAGAAACCTTTTGTCCAGAAGTGCAATGTCGCAGCCCACTTGGGCGGAGTATCCATTCGGCACGTGCTCCAGGTCTGCGAATGTCCGAACTCCCAAGCGTCCTCTGAATGCACCGAAGAAGGACTGAATGTGACTGTGCTGTTCAGGAGTGAGGTCAACGAAAGGGCCAATTCCGAGGCCGACTCCTACAATGTCACGCGCTTGCGCGGTCACGTGTCTTGACCATGCGCGCATGGTTCGCGAACCAGGCCGATCTGCTGCAACCCATCCCCCGCCCCAGAGGACAAGGCTGTCAGACGCCGGTTTTCCGTCGTCGCGAACAAGTCGATGCCGCCCAAAATGGAAAGGATTCATGCTGCGTTTTTCGCGGACACTAACGACGCCATCGAAATACTGCTGGCTTACTTCACCGATCCAGTCGTCGCCGAGGTTCCCATGGTTGCTCCACGTATAGCATTGAGTGGATCGGCTGCGTTCTGCCTTCACTAGTTCATCCAACCTGTTTAAGAGACGTATACAAAGTTACCCAGTCTCGGGCGATTCGATCTGGAGCACGGTCCGAAAGCACTCTCTCCCGGAGCGAGGGAGATACTCTATACATTTCGGCGCTACGAGGATTTTGGGCCCACTCACCCAAAATCTTCGAAAGCTCTTTAACCGAAGCAAAGATACCGGGGTGGGCCGGCACAACTTTCACATGGCCAGGAATGTCACTTACCAGCACAGGAAGATCGTGCTGGATCGCCTCGATTAAAGTCAGGGGTTCCCCCTCGAAGGCACTTGCTGAAATAAAAATGTCACTGTCGCGCACGAATGACCAGGGGCTCTTCTGGTGCCCCAGAAAGGTCACATCCAAATCAAGTTCAACGGCTAGTTGCTTGAGCCGTTCAGTCTCGGCACCAGCCCCAATTACGCATATTTGGTTGGTCCACGAGCACGAATGAGCGGCCGTCAGTATGCGGTCTATTCCCTTACTTTCGATGACTCGTCCGATCACGACGAGACGAGGGGGGCACCCGGGACCTGGTGTCAATCGCGAAGGCGGTCCTGTTGGGTTCAAAATTACCGGCACTTTGCTGTCCTCACCGTCCGCGAGATAGCAGTCAACATAGACTGCCCCCAAACGGTGGAGGACCCCTCGTATTAGCCAACCGAGCGGAGCTCTTTTTCCAGACCACGAATTCATGGAGTGGTCCGTCACTACGATTCCGTATTTTTGCCGTATTGTGATGATCCTGGCGATCAGGCCTACGATCTCGGGCGCCTCACAATTGAGGTGGAGTACTTGCGGACTGCTTTGCCTGAGTACTTTGGCCAGGCTGATTGCTGCTAGTAAGAGTCGCCGAGCTCCCCGAACTGAGCCTCTGACCAGAGTCCTACTCGGGTCCCGCTCCTCGCCAGGCCAGGCATCGTCAATCGCGTACCTGGCGAGGGCAACACCGTTTTTCGCCAAGGGTGCAATCAAACGCTCGACACTCCGCTCGGCCCCTCCCCCATCCAGCCGGATCAGGAGGCTGACGACATGAATCGTAGTCAACGAGAAACACTTCCATTCATTAGCGTGAGCACCGATGCGACCTTCTTCTCCCACGTCTGCGTCTGCGCAAAGACCAAAGAAGCAGCAGAGGCGGAGGCATATTCCTCGGGGGCACGGAGAATGCCGGCAACGACATTGGCGAGCTCGAGTTCGAGCCGAGGGACCGAGTCAAATTGCGTCGGGCCCAACGCAACGCTTTGCGGTACCAGGGCGCCTACGCCTTGGTGGCGCAAGCACAAAGTAGGAACGCCCCTAGCAGCGGCTTCTAGGACAGCAGGGCACGAGGAATCGCGCATGCTGGTAAAGACCAAGAAATGGCTTCGGTCATAGTGATCGAAAGTCTCTTCCCATGGAATCCGACCCACGAAATTGACCACTTCCGACACGCCAAACTTACGTGCCTTTTCCTCCAGCTTCGAGCGCTCAGGGCCATCGCCAATCATAGTCAAATGCGCAGAGATACCCCGTTCACTCAACCTTGCCACTAACCCAATCGCAATGTCCGCGCGTTTGGAACCGACCATCCGGCCGAGCCAGACAAGTCTTATCGTTTCATCCAGAGTCTTCGGACCGCGACTGCTGATCCTAGCGGGTTCTATCCCATCTGCCAGCATCACCGAAGCACGCCTAATGCCCAACGACTTGACGAATTTAAGCGTCGGCCCGTTTGTCGCTAGGGTAAGCGTGGGGGAACCGTGAACTAGAAAATCCAGCTTTCGTGTCATCCAAGCCAGGGGAAAGGAACCCGCCCGGATAAGTTCGTGAACGCGGTTCCGCGGCAAAAGCCCAGAAAACTTGGCTAGCTGTCCCCCTCCCAACGGCCCCCACACACTCGGAAGCGGCCCCTTGACCGTGGTGAAAGGCGCTCTAAGGCGGACGGATCCCCAACTCACATGGTGAACGGCAGACACCTCGCCCGCGTTTCTCTCCAACCAGGCACTGCAATCCGCTGTCCATTTGCTGAATTCTCGAGCGATGACGAACATGTCTCGGGGCGACTGCGGGGCCCGGGCCTCTCTGTTTCCCCCCAGGAACTCAACGTCTATCCCCTCTTCCGTCCAGCGTGCGGCGTGCTGCTTGGCCGCGTCTCCCGCGCTCGTCAGCACCTTGACTCTGTGGCCAGCCGCCTTGTAAGCCCTGCCCCAGTTCCATGCCAGACCTGCTTCTGTTCCCGCCCCGGGGATCGCCTCAAAGGCCGTTAGTACAATCAAGAGTCTTTTTCCTCCCGCATAAAAGCGATCAGCCCGTCAAGGTTTTGCCTCCATGAGGGAGCAACCAGGACCTGCGTCCCCTTTCGATCCAGATCGTCGAACCAATTTTCTACGTCCGCCGCAGACAGACCATCCCGAAATGTCAGCACCATTTCCGGATCGTAAGAAATGCCGTTCAGCGCATCCTTCGTGGCGATAACAGGTATTCCATATGAAAGCGGCTCAAGCACCTTGTTTTTTATCCCGCTTCCTGACGAAGTCAGGGCCAAAGCACAACTCACCTGATCGTAAGCAGAAGCAATATCGTCAACCCACCCAATGGCGGTTATCGAGTCGTGACATGGCTCGCTCAGAGCAAGATTGGGACCCACTATGTGTAACCCGCGTCCCGACGTTCCTGGGAAAGCCTTCAGAAGCCAATTCACAGCATCCCGCAGCATTTGCTGGTTCGGAGGATACGACCAGTCACCGACTACAACCATCGGACCAGATCGGTTCCAGGCGACTTTCTGCGCCGCCCCATCCGCAATAGGACTACCGTTCGGGATGACGAAAATCTGCATTCGTCTGTTCAAGTGCGGTTTGTCTGCTGCAAGGTCGGCCTCCGAGATATACGAAACCGAATCCGCGAACCGACTAATGTACCCCAGAGCTAAACGTGCCAGCATACGCTTGAGCCCGCGTCTCGCCCTCGCCCCGTTTGAGACACCGGACCCAACGCCTGCTCCAGCTAACCGTATCCAGCTGTCGCAGACGTCAACATGAATCAATCCCCGAAAAACGCGCCGCAGCCGCCTAATGCAGGCCACTGCCACAGGAAGACCCTCTAGAACTATCGCATCAGGCGGTGAGTCTTGTCGGGCGAGAATTGAACGAGAAGCACGGTCTCTAACGCTAAAGACCTCCGCGAAGGGCTTCTCTCGGCGACGCAGCTTTACTGCCGAGTATGTGAGCCCGTGACTTTCCAAGGCTGACTCAATGCCCCTACGCCGGACGAGAGCCCCCAAAGCGTGGTTTTCTGCAAATCCCTGTTGGACCAAGAAGACGTTCAACGAGCATGCTCCAAGATCATGTCGGCGCATCGCGAAGTACTCCTAGCATTCAGCACACTCTCAGCCTCTATCCAATAGCTCTCTTCGACTTTTTGGATGTCTACAATGCACCGTTTAATCTCGGTAGCTAGCCGATCTTCCTCGATATCCGGGATCCAACCGAGCTTGAGCGCTCCCGAAAGAAAGTCACCTGGCCCATTTGCTGCAGTAGAGACTACTGCTGTTCCACTCTGAAGAGCCTCCAGATGGGCAAGCCCCAAGGACTCAGATTGCGAGGTACTAAGAAATACATCAATGTCTTCCCATAGCTTCGCGACGCTTCCCTCGGTTCTTACCTCGATATTTTCATGTCTAGAAAGAAAGTCATGAATTTCGGTTTCGTCCCGGGACGTCGGCGTTGGAACTACCACTATCGCTCGTGCTCCGAGTTCACTCATGAGCTGAGCGAAGAGAGGGAGCCGCTTGATAGGATCCAGTCGCGCCACGCTACCGAACACCATTTCTTCCGTGCGCTTAGTACCAAAAGCTTTGAAGCGATCCTCGGGACGGGTTGTCCAAACTCCAGGCCCGAGTGGCAACACGTCAGGTTTTCGTGTAAGTCCCTGGCTCACTGCGTGAACAGCTACAGACTCGCTGACGACGAAGGTCCGAGCACGCGTGGCTTTAAGGAATGCACTCCGCATCGGGCTGAACTGCCAAGGACCGTGGCCCACGAAGATTCGCCGGCCCGCTCGATCAAGAAGACTGGCCTGCCACAGCGACCGAAAATCGTTAGCAATTAGGCAATCATAATATGCCCGCTGCCGACGCTCAATTATGTTCGCTGCGGGAACTCGGTCTGCGATTCTACTCGTAGGCTCAATTCGCCAAACCACGTCCAGCCCTCGCGACTGGAGCTCCACACCCAAATCATACAAAAAGACCTCGCCGCCGCCCCATATGACCTCTCTCGAGGACAAGCAGACTCTCAAAATTCCCCCTAAACTATAAAGATTATCGTCCACGCCGAAATAGACGCACTTTTTCGGGAAGTTTTTGTCTCGACGATGAGTTGGGCATTTAGTGATAAAGCGGAAGTCATCCAGCCATTCAGACCGAGCACCGATGACATGCAACCACCTTTTTCAGCTGTCAGGGTCGGGAGCCACGGCGAAGACGCTCACGGGGGAACTGACTAACAAGACTGCGCTCATTCTGATTGCGTTCATGGTCAGCCTCGTCAGAATAATGAGCAGGTGCGGACGCCGAGTATAGATTTTTCTCGGCTTTGATCCGGCTGTTTGTGCGCTCGGGAGATCGACCACGGGTCGCTTTTCCCGATTCGTCATTGCTTCCATAGGATACGTAGGAATACGAATACGCGTCAGCGCCCTTGGACGGCAGCCTATTCAGAACTATCCCCAATAGGTCCGCTTCGACCAGTTGGAGAGCCGATAGGGAACGCTCGACGTCATGTCGTCGTGTGGATTGGGCGCCCACGACAAGTATTACGCCGCCGACATGTTGCGCCAACACTGCCGCATCGGTGACGGGAAGAACAGGCGGAGTGTCCACAACCACGACATCGAAGACGCTTTCCAAACGCAAGATAAGTTCGTGCATGTCCTTGGAGCCGAGTAGCTCACTCGGATTGGGCGGAATGCGCCCTGAAGTGAGGACATATAGATCATCATCGCCCCAGGGCTGCAAGAGGTCGTTCACGTCCGCATCGCCCACAAGAGCTGTCGTCAGACCAGCATTACGGTCAAGGCCTAAGTATTCGTTGATCATCGGACGCCGCAAGTCTGCATCGACCAGACAAACCTTTTGGCCCGCTTGCGCCAAGGAAATTGCCAGGTTGGTAGCTGTCGTACTTTTCCCTTCGCCCGGCAAGGAAGACGTAACAAGCACGCTGCGAGCGTGACCCGATACATTTGCAAACTGAAGGTTCGTGCGCAGTTGGCGAAACGACTCAGCCCTTGGGCTTTGTGGCACGGCTTGCGTAAGAAGCGGCCTTTTGGAGGCGTCCTGGTTGAGCGTCAGTCCACCCAACAGAGGTGCCTGGGTGACGAGTCTGAGGTCGGCTTCGCCCCGGATTCGGTTATCCATAGAGGATCGCAAAATGGCCGCTCCGAAGCCGAGTGCGAGACCGATAACCAGCCCAAGCACGATGTTGAGTCGACCATTGGGGGCGGTAGGAGCCGACGACGCTTTTGCGGGCGTAATGATCGAAAGGCTGACCGGGGAGGCTCCCCCGGTTTTTGGTTTCTCCAACGTATCTACGGCGTCAACGAGACTTTTCGCGATTGCTTGTGCAAGCGCTGTAGCCTGCACCGGGGAGCGATCATCAACCGAGATGTCGATCAAGACTGTGTTGAGGTCGTTCGACGCCTTGACCCTTGAAGCAAGCTCTTCGGCTGTCGTGGCAAGTCCGAGCGCATCAATGGCAGGCTGCAGCACCACTGGAGACTGAACAGTCTTAACGTAGGACTGGACGCGTGCCTGGCTGAATGAATTACCTTGCTGCAGCTCCTGCACAGATCCTGAGTTCTGAATGGCGACGAATAACTGAGTGTGGGCAGTGTAGGTCGGAGTCACGAGCATAGAGGCGCCAGCGCCAACGAGCATTCCGACAAGCGCGGCTGCAATGACAAGGACCCAGTTCCGTCTTAAGATCCGTAAATAATCGCGAAGATCCAAACCAAGGTCCCCCTGTATTAATCTGGCGCCGACTTGGCATACCGCTGGATTGTCTGTTGTTCGCTGCTAGTGTACCCGGCCGCACACAGTCTTAACGCTTCGTTTCGCCTTGGCCAGCCCAGACCCAGCAAAGGCATTAGCAGGCTGACTTGCGCTCGAGTGCCGGCACTTCAAGAGGCATGCCACATTTGATTTTTGCGTTGTTATGCTGCTGGCCCTCTACCCCGCGTAGCCGTAGGGGTTTGCGCTCTGCCAGCGCCAGTGGTCAGCGCACATCTGGGCCAGGTCACGGTGCGCGGACCAGCCCAGGTCCGCCAGGGCCGCCGAGGCGTCGGCGTAGCTCACTGCCGCATCCCCCGGCCGGCGGGGTGCGAACTCAAAGGGAACCGGGTGCCCTGCAGCCGCACCGAACGCATCGATGACCTCCAGGACGGATGACCCGCGGCCGGTCCCGAGGTTCCAGCGGAACGCGCCTGTCTTTGTCTGCAGGTAGTTCAGCGCCGCCAGGTGGCCGGCTGCGAGGTCCATGACATGGATGTAGTCCCGCACCCCGGTCCCGTCCGGCGTGGGGTAATCGTTGCCGAACACCATGACCTTTTCGCGCCGTCCCACCGCGACCTGCGCCACGAAGGGCAAGAGGTTGTTGGGGATGCCGTGGGGGTCCTCGCCGATGCGGCCTGATTCGTGTGCGCCGACGGGATTGAAGTACCGCAGCAGCGCGACGCTCCACCGCGGGTCGGCATCGCTCAGGTCGGACAGGATGTCCTCGATCTGCTCTTTCGTCCTGCCGTAGGGGTTCGTTGCGTCCAGCGGCGACTTCTCGATCAGCGGAACATGCTCGGAGGCGCCGTAGACAGTGGCCGATGAGCTGAAGACCAGCCGACGGACACCGGCCTTCTCCATGCTCTCAAGCAGGTTGAGCGTGCCCACCACGTTGTTCTTGTAGTACCAGAGCGGCTTCGCCACGGACTCGCCGACGGCCTTCAGGCCAGCGAAATGGATGACGGCGTCGAACCCGCCCTCCGCAAAGACCCGGTCGACAGCAGCAGCGTCGAGCAGGTCGGCCTCGCGGAACTCCACCTTCTTGCCGGTGAGCTCTTCAACACGGCGGACTGCCTCGATGTTTGAGTTCATGAGGTTGTCCAGCACGACGACGTCGTGCCCGTCCTCGAGCAGGCAAAGAGCCGTGTGTGAACCGATGTACCCGGCGCCGCCGGTAACCAAAACCTTCATGGCCCCAGTTTAGAGAGTTAGCTCGTTGCTAGGCGAAATCGCGTATTCACCTATGGTCGAGGTTGACGACACCTGAAGTTCTCGTCGATAAATACCTACCCTGAGAAATAACAAGAGCGAGTCACACTCTTGGTCGTACTGCCTTTTTCGAACCGGACATCTCGAATCACCCCAGGTGCACTTGGGTTGTTCTGTTTAGAAAAATGAGAAGGCCCGTAGCGGTTCAAAGTACGAATGAAGGGCTTCCGTTCACGCAACTCTCAGGGTTCACTGCCAAGCGGAGAGCCTTCCGACTGTTCCCGAATCGGGCACCAGCAGCAGGCTAGGGACGGCAAGGCACTGCATATCCCGTCACGGCACAACGCACATCTAGTCAGTCCGCAGTCGAGGTGTTGCGTGCGTTACTCGCGTTGACATGCGGACTGCTAGGAATCGCTATGATTAGCTCGAACGAATGGGCCGGGGGATGAACCTTTCCGCAAAGGCAGGGGCCAGCCTGGATCCCGCCCGCTTCCAAGCAGCAGGCTCGGTGGGGACTGCGAGCCACGTCTGGGGCAAGAGGCGAAGACTTTTCGAAAATGCATGGGGGAATGGATTGCGGCAGCAAACTGATTGGCGTAGTCGATACGAGAGCATCCTCAGATATGTGGACGCATTTGTTGTTTTGTGGGCAGTAACTGGCGCCTTCTCTATCCGCTTCGGCTTCGCGGATCTATCGCAGAAGCAGTCTCGAGATGCAGACTATCTTTGGCTATCGCTGGGACTTGCCGTCGCCTGGTGGGTGATGCTCAGCCTCTGGGGCGCGCGAGAGTACAAGATTCTCGGTTCAGGATCCGAAGAATATAAGCGGGTTCTTGCCGCCTCGGCATGGCTATTCGGGTGCGTGGCCGTTATCTCGTATGCGACCCGTATAGATACGGCGCGCGGCTTCGTGGGACTGGCCTTTCCGGCGGGAGCAGTTGGGCTCGTTGTAGCTCGATGGCTAGTTCGGCAGCACCTAGCCTTGGATCGACGGCGGGGCGGAAGCTCATCGCGGGTACTGATTATTGGAGGCCCCCCTTCCGCGGCCCACTTAATTCGATCACTACGCAGTGTTCCCGCCGCCGGCTACTCCCCCGCAGCGGCCCACTTGCCTGGGGCAACAGCAGGATTAGAAGCAGTAACTGCCCTGGGGGTCCCTGTTACCGGTTCGGAGAGAGATGCACCTGCAATTTTGGACGTAATTCTTGCCACAAAAGTCGATGCTGTCGTTATTTCGGCGGGTGTGCAGTTGCATCCGGAGGAACTCCGGTGGTTGGGCTGGGAACTGGCAGCACGGGAAATTGGCATGATTCTGGCCCCAGCTTTGACCGACGTCGCAGGGCCACGCATCCATACTCAGCCTGTGGCCGGGTTGCCGCTCATACATGTTTCCACTCCGAAGCTGACTGGCGGGAAGAAGGTGGCCAAGAGGGCCTTCGACATCGGGGTCGCCGGTGCATTGATCGTATTTCTGTCACCCGTCTTCTTAGTCCTCGCAGCGGTCGTAAAAGTCTCCAGCCCTGGGCCGGTGTTTTATCAGCAAGAACGCGTAGGACTTCGCGGAACGACGTTCAAGATGCTTAAGTTCCGCTCGATGAAGGTGAATGCTGATGCAGAACTAGTGTCATTGCTTGCCAAACAAGGATCCGCGGACAAGCCACTTTTCAAGGTTGCTAATGATCCCCGGGTCACTCCTGTGGGTGGGTTCCTGCGTAAGTACTCGCTTGACGAGCTGCCGCAGTTGTTTAACGTCCTGGGCGGCAGTATGAGCCTCGTCGGCCCCCGACCTCAGCGGGAAGGCGAAGTTGCCCTCTACGACGATGCCGCACATAGACGGCTGTATGTAAGCCCCGGCATGAGCGGATTGTGGCAGGTCAGTGGGCGTTCAAACCTCAGTTGGGAAGAGAGCATCCGTCTCGACCTCTACTACGTCGAGAATTGGTCGCTCATGGGTGACATAGTAATCCTGCTCAAGACCTTCAAGGCAGTCACAGCGGGCAGGGGTGCGGTCTAGATCGTCCCAAGTCTGTATCGACCCATCACGTAGACCAGTGAAAGAAATTATGGACGAATCAAGACGCCCCAAGACAGAGGTTACCCACGCTGTGAGAAAAAGCGTCGCCCTACGCTCAAGAAAGCGCATTCTATTACTCGTCACAGCGTCCGTCGCCGTTTCCGCTGTAGGCCTGGCGGCATTGCTATGGCTCGGGGCAAGGGCCTCAGAAATACAATCTGAGCTGGAGGGCGCGGTCAAAGCGGTTCCGCAATTGCGAGAAGAAATTGTTCGTGGCGACTCTGTGTCCGCCAGCAACACGGTGGCTCGCCTAAAACTTCACACCCAAGCAGCACATGTAGCGGCGACAGATCCTCTGTGGGTGGCGGCTGGGGATCTCCCCTGGATCGGCCAAAACTTTGAAGCCGTCACCGAAATTGCGACATCGGCGGAGGACGTGGCACAGTTGGGCGTCGCGCCTCTGGTCAGCGCCGCAGAGTCTCTGGACTGGGAGGCTTTGGCTCCCAAGGACCGCGGGATAAATGTTCAGCCGCTAGCGTCGGCCAAAGCACAACTAGTTTCGGCCGCTTATGCCGTTCGCCAATCCTCAGCGCGGCTCAATAGCATAGACGCTAATTTGCTGCTACCTCCCATCTCCGAACCGCTCCTTAACGCTCGCCACCAATTGCGGAAGGCGAGCGTTGAACTTGACAACGCCGCGAACATTGCCAGCCTCGTGCCGGACATGATGGGGACCCATACTCCTCGCCGATATCTCCTCCTGATTCAGAACAATGCAGAGGCCCGTGCTACGGGGGGCATTCCAGGCGCACTGGCTGTGCTGAACGTCGACAAGGGAAGGCTGTCCCTCGATTCACAGACCAGCGCAAGCGCAATGGGGGCCAGCACTCCAGTGGTCACTGTTGATCCGGAGCAGACTCTTATCTATTCCGCGCGTCTGGGCAAATTCATGCAGGACGTCAATCTGACGCCTGATTTTCCGACTGCAGCTCGAACGGCACAAGCCATGTGGAAAACAAAGACCGGCAAGCAGCTAGATGGCGTTCTGGCCATAGACCCGGTTGCATTGGGGTACATACTTGAGGCCACAGGCCCAATCCGAGTCAAGGATCAGCATCTCCAAGAGATCGGCCGGGGCGGTCTACCCTCAGAACTTACATCGATAAATGTGGTTCCCACACTACTCTCAGATGTTTATTCGAAAATCGCCGAGCCCCAGATGCAGGACGTCTACTTTGCCGGGGTTGCTCAAGAAATGTTCGAGAAGCTTTCCACGGGAGGCAGCGACACAAAGAAGCTCATCGACGGCCTGACTCGTGGAGCATCCGAACGTCGGGTGCTCCTGTGGTCCTTCCGACCTGAGGAAGAATCGATTATTTCTCAATACGCCTTGGGGGGCTCCATCACTGGTTCGGCTATCGACCCGGCGCAGTTTGGGGTGTACTTCAACGATGGCACCGGTGCAAAAATGGATTATCACGTCAAGAGGACCGTGCAACTTCTTCAGCAGTGTCCCGCTGATGGTTATTCTGAGGTCAAAGTGCGTGTGACGAGCACGAATACGGCACCTAGCGACGCGGGAGAGTCTCTGCCAGACTATGTGACCGGAGGGGGAGCGTTCGGCGTCCCGGCAGGTAGCGTCCAAACAAACGTCGTTGCCTATGGCCCTGTGCAGTCGAACGTAGAAACAGCGCTAGTGGCCGGCAAAAAGACTGGCTTTTCGTCTCAACGCCACGCGGGCCGGCCCGTAGGAACGGTCACGGTCCTTCTTGGGCCGGGTCAGAGCAGCACCGTTGAATTCACCTTTGGGAAGATAGTGCAACACACAGAACCAGTAGTGGCCGTTACCCCTACAGTGCAGCCGTTAGAGGACGTCGTCCTGGATACAGAAACTGCGACTTGCAGTTCAGTCGGGTAGCCACGTCATTAACAGTATGTAAAGTGTCTGGATTCACTTTGGAGACACCCCCTCCGGGGTGCTAATCTCTCCTTGGGTTAAACCACGAGATTCGCCCCACGGTCACATGGGGATGGGGAATCTCCACAATAATGTGACATACGTGTTAAAAGGTCTCAGGGGGGACAAATGAAGAAGTCTATTGCTGCGCTCGCGCTTGCAGGAACCATCGCACTGACCGGCACGGCGCCGGCTTTTGCGGCTAATTACCCGGCACCGCCCGCCACATCCGCTGTTTCAGACGGCGTGGTAGGACCCGGAGAAACTTTCACATTCTCCGGCCGGGGCTTCCTGGCTGGCGAACGACTCATCATCCGTGTAACGCCTGGCGCCCGTCCAGCATCCACCGGTGCAAGCATCGCTGGCGGTGCCAGTCGTTCAGTACCCAGCAAGATCAGCGTTGTACTGGCAGCCCAGGAATTCAGCACCACCGCTGACGCCAACGGCGCCTTCGCATTCCCGCTGTCTATCAGCGAACCTGGCGTCTACACCCTGACTGCAACGGGTGTAACTTCCGGCAAGGAGACAAGCCAGACCGTCACCGTGGAAGATGCAGCGGCTGACCTCGGCAGCGGCACGGGTACGGGCACCGGCCTTTCCAACACTGGTGGTAACGGTGCAGGCCTGGCAAACACTGGTGCAGACTCCAGCCTGGTTCTGTGGTCGCTGGTTGGTGGCGGTGCGCTCGTCGCTGGCGCCGCTTCGGTGGTCGTAGTTCGCCGCCGTGCAAACGCTGAGGCATCTGCCTAGGCACAACGCTCCACGCTTCAAGAGATGCGGGCCAGTACCGGAAAACCGGAACTGGCCCGCATCTTTATTTTTGAGCAGATGTAGGCTGCATATAAGAAAGCCCCGACCGTTGTCGGGGCTTTCCACTTCATGGTCGCTGTCGTGACTAGCCGTTGAAGTTCTTCATCCAAGCCTTCAAGTCTTCCCCAAACTCGGCACGCTCGGAAGCCAGCGTGATGACGGCCTTCAGATAGCTCAGCTTGTCACCCGTGTCGTAGCGGCGGCCGGAAAAGACCACGCCGTATACACCGGACCCCTCACCCTCGCCCGCCGCAAGGGTCTGCAGGGCATCTGTCAGCTGGATCTCCCCACCACGGCCCGGCTCAGTCTTCTCAAGGACATCGAACACTGCCGGGTGAAGCACATACCGACCAATGACCGCGAGGTTGGACGGTGCCTCGTCAACCGACGGCTTCTCCACCAAGTTGTTGACCCGAACGTAGTCCTCACCACCAACAACCGAGGCGTCTGCGCAGCCGTAGGCGCTGATCTGGGACGGTTCTACCTCGATTAGTGCAATAACGGATCCGCCGGTCTTCGCCTGGACCTCGATCATGGTGGTCAGAAGCTCGTCCCGCTCGTCGATGAGGTCATCCCCCAGCAGAACGGCGAATGGCTCCTCACCGACATGCTGACGGCCGCACAGGACCGCGTGGCCTAAGCCCTTGGGCTCGCCCTGCCGGACGTAGTGGATGGGCCCCAGACCGGAGGCGTGCTGGACGGCATCCAGGCGTGCCTGATCACCTTTAGCTTCGAGGGTGCGCTCCAAGGCAGGCGCACTATCGAAATGGTCCTCCAACGCCCGCTTGCTGCGGCCGGTGATCATCAGTATGTCATTCAAGCCCGCGCTGACGGCCTCCTCAACCACATACTGGATGGCCGGCGCATCCACCACGGGCAGCATCTCCTTCGGCATCGCCTTAGTGGCGGGCAGGAAGCGCGTGCCCAAACCGGCGGCCGGAATAACCGCTTTATGAACAGATTTCCCCAACGTCATGATCGAACTTTACAAATTGACTTGCGCAAAGTGAAATTTCCAGCACAGATTTCGGCTGAACCAGAGACTCCCGTAGCGTTTCCGTATGGGGAAATGGAACCGGGGGGACGCTGCCGGGATGGCGCGTCTGCTGCTTGCCCTGTATCTCGCGGCTCTGGCGTTCGTGGCATTCTGGCCGACTCCCGTTGACCGGCCTATTGCCGGACGGCTGCAGATGGCGCTGTTCGCCCTACACCACTCAGGGCTTCCCGAGCTGATCGACTACAGCTTTGTGGAATTCGCGTCCAATATCCTGCTGTTTACACCCATTGGCATCCTCGCAGCGCTGGCCTTCCCGGCACTCCATCGAGGACGGATCGTGCTGTGCGCATTCCTCGCGTCCTGCTGCATGGAGCTCGGGCAGAAGCTGTTCCTGCACGACCGGTTTCCCAGCGCCATGGACATCGTGGCCAATACTGCGGGGGCGTTGCTGGGGGTTTGGGTTTTGGGCGTTGTGGAGCAGTGGGTTCGCGACGGTGGTTTCGACAGGCTCAACCAGCGGTGATTTCGACAGGCTGATTTCGACAGGCTCAATCAGCGGAGGTTGGTTTCGACAGGCTCAACCAGCGGTGATTTCGACAAGCTCAATCACCGGTGAATTTGGGCTCGCGCTTCTCCTGGAACGCTCGGAAGCCCTCGGCGTAGTCATCGCTCTTGCAGAGGCGCGCCTGCTCGGCGTTCTCCTCCTGCATCGATGTCCACAGGCCTAGACGCTGGTCGCGGATGTGCGCCACCAGTTCCTTGCTGGCCTTGAACGCGCCGGTCGCGCCGGTCGCCACCTTCGCTACGATCGTCCGGGTTGAATCCAGCAGCTCATCGGCGGGCAGGGCCCGGCTGAACATCCCCTGGGCCACGGCCTCAGCGCCCGAGATCAGCTCGGCCGTGTAGATCAGGTCCAGCGTCCGGTGCATGCCGAGGCGTTCGGTGAAGTACCAATGCCCGCCGGAGTCCAACGTGGCGCCCAGCTTGGCGAACGGCGAGCCGAACTTCGCGTTCTCCGCCACGTACACCACGTCCGTGGCCAGCAGCAGCCCCAGCCCGACGCCCAGGCACGCCCCCTGCGCCGCGGCGAACGTCGGTGCCGGGAAGGCGCTCATTTTCTGCAGGAGCGGCTGCACCAGCCCGCCCAGGTACGCCTCGGCGTCGTCGCTCTCCGGCGTCACGCCGGCGATGTCCCGGCCCGCGCAGAAGGCGCGTCCCTCTCCCCTGAGCAGCAGCGCCCGCACCTCACCGCGCGAGGCGGCGGCAGCGGCGTCGTCGTACGCCTGGGACAGATCCGCCAGCGCCTGCTCGTCCAGCGAGTTCAGCTTCTGCGGGGCGTTCAGGACCACTTCGGCGACGCCGTCGGCAATGGAAAGGGAAATCATTGGTTCTCGATTCTTCTGCTCGGTCTTGGTCTCGACAAGCTCGACCGGGGGTCCATTACACGTCGAAGTCGACGGAGACTTCCTTGCTAGTGGGGTGGCTCTGGCAGGTCAGGACGTAGCCCTTGTCCAGCTCATCCTGCTCCAGCGCGTAGTTTTCGTCCATGGTCACGGTGCCGGTGACCACCTTGGCGCGGCAGGTGCCGCACACTCCCCCGGCGCACGCGAACGGCACGTCCGGGCGGACCCGCAGCGCGGCGTTGAGGATGGACTCGCGGGCGTGCGTAGGGCTGGCCACCTCGCCCTGCAGGCCGTCCAGCTTAAAGGTGATCTTGTAGGTTTCCTTGGACTCGTCCTCGATGACGGGCCGGCCGGCGTTGCCCTCGGGCCGGTCCGGCTTGCCGGAGGTGAACAGCTCGAACCGGACATGCTCGGGCTTCACGCCGCGCTCGGCCAGGGTGTCCCGGCACAGCTGCACCAGCTCGAACGGCCCGCACAGGAACCACTCGTCCACGTCGTCCGCGTGGATGGCGGTGCCCAGCAGCGCCCGCAGCTTCTCCGCGTCGATCCGGCCGCTGAGCAGCGGAGCGATCCGCTGCTCGCGGGACAGCACGTGGTGCAGGGCCAGGCGCTGCGGGTACTTGTCCTTCAGGTCCGCCAGCTCCTCCAGGAACATCACGTCCATGGCGGCCTTGTTGGCGTAGATGAGGTCGAACCGGGTGTCCGGGCTGGCGGCCAGCAGCGTCCGGGCGATCGCGATCACCGGCGTGATGCCCGAACCGGCGGCGATGGCCACGAAGTTGCCCGGCTCCCCCGCCAGGTCCTCCGGGTGGTTCATGGAGTTCATGACGTTCTGGTCCACGGCCTGCCCGTCCCGGCCGTGCTTGGAGACGAACGCGCCCATGGGGCTCATGACCTCCAGGGTGTCCCCGGCCTTCAGCTCGGCGTTGGCCCAGGTAGAGAACAGCCCGCCGAGGTCCTTCTTGATGGCCACGCGGATCTCGCTGCTGCCGTCCGCGAAGCTGCGCGGCTCGGCGCAGATGGAGTAGCTGCGCCGGATTTCCTTCGGCTCGCCGTTCTCGTCCGGCAGCGTGGTGCGCAGGGCCACGTACTGACCCGGCAGGTAGTCGAAGTGCCCGGCGAGCTCGGCCGGCACCGCGAAGGTCACCTCGATGGCGTCCTCGGTGAGCCGGCGCACCTCCGCGACGGTGAGGGTGTGGAAGGACGGACGACGGCGGCCGGTGGCCTGCGCCGATTCGGCGGCGGTCTGGCGGACAACAGGCATGGGAAATTCCTTACAGGACTTTGAAGTAGTCGAACGGTTCCCTGCAGTCCTGGCACACGTACAGCGCCTTGCAGGAGGTGGAACCGAAGCGGGTGAGTTCCTTGGTGTTCAGCGACGAGCACTGCGGGCACTTCACGGCCAGGCTCAGCCGGACCGGCCCGTTGTGGCCCAGGGCTGCGCGGCCGGACGGCGGGGCAATGCCGTACTCCCGCAGCTTGGCCTTGCCCGCCTCGGTCATCCAGTCCGTGGTCCATGCGGGCGCGAGCACCAGTTCCACGTGCACGCTGGGGTAGCCCTCCTTGTGGAAGGCGGCCTTGAGGTCGTCGCGGATGGCGTCCATCGCCGGGCAGCCCGAGTAGGTCGGCGTGATGGTGACCTGCACAGCGGGAACCGGCCCGCCGTCGTCGAACAGGTGCACGCTGCGGAGGATGCCGAGGTCCTCGATGGTGAGCACCGGGATCTCGGGATCGCACACCGTGGCGGCGATGTCCCACGCCTTCTGTTCGGCGGTGACCCCGGCCCTGGTCTCGAAGTCCGATTCGTACACGGCAGTCACCAGCTTGCTCCGGGATGCTCCCGGGCCAGCACCTGCATCTCGGCCAGGACGTAGCCCAGGTGTTCCGAGTGCCGGCCGCGGCGGCCGCCGCCCGGCGCGAACGGCACCTCCGGCACCTCCAGCTCCGCCTCCCTGAGGACCTCGCCGGTGAGGCGGTCAAAGTCCGCCCTCAGGCTGGAAGGCTCGACGGCGGCGCCCGCCTCCGCGAGCCGGGTTACCAGCTCATCCTCCTCGAAGAGCTCGCCGACGTAGGGCCAGATGAGCTTCAGGCCGTGGATCATGCGGCGGCGGGACTCGTCCGTGCCACCGGCCAGGCGGAGGATCCACTGGGTGCTGTGGTCGCAGTGGTAGTCCACTTCCTTGACGGCCTTCGCGGCGATGGCGGCGAGCGTGGCGTCCGTGGACTCGGTGAGCCGGCGGTACAGCTCAAACTGGTAGTAGCTCACCACGAACTGCCGGGCGATGGTGACGGCGAAGTCCCCGTTGGGCTGCTCGAACAGGTGCGCGGAGCGGAACTCGTGCTCGCGGCGGAAGTAGGCGAGGTCATCCTCGGACTTCCCCCACGCTCCCCCGGCGTAGCTGAGGAAGGACCGGGCGTGGCCCAGCTGGTCCAGGGCGATGTTGCCCAGGGCCACATCCTCCTCCAGCTCGGGGGCGCGGGAGATCCAGTGGCCCAGGCGCTGGGCCAGGACGAGGGCGTCATCGCCGAGGCGCAGCGCGTACTCGGCCACGTCCTCAGTGGGCTTGGCCAGGCCGGTGCGGACCTCGAGCGCGATGTCCTCCGGGCGGAGCGCGTTGCCGGGCGTGATGCGGGTGGCGCTGGCCGAGCCGTCGCCGCTGGCGCCTGCGCCCGCGACGCCGACGGAGATGTCGCCGTGGCCTGCGGTCTCTGTCTGTTCCGGAGCCGTCACAGGTGCTTCACCCCTTCGCTCTTGGTGTAGTAAGTGGCGTGCCGATAGTCCTTGCCCTGCGGCGACTCGAAAAACGAGCCCTTGGCGTCCGGGTCGCTCGAGGCGATGGCGTCCGCCGGGACCACCCAGATGGAGACGCCCTCGTTGCGGCGGGTGTAGAGGTCACGGGCGTTGCGCAGGGCCATGGCGGCGTCCGGCGCATGCAGGCTGCCGGCGTGCACGTGGGACAGCCCGCGGCTGGACCGGACGAAGACCTCCCACAGGGGCCAGACGCTGCGGTGCGGGGTTTCGACAGGCTCAACCACCGGGCGACCGCTGGTTGAGCTTGTCGAAACCGGGTTCGCCTCCGGGATTTCGACAGGCTCAATCACCGGGTTCTCATTTTCTCCACCGGAGCTGGCGGGCATTTCCGGGTTGCCGTGGGGGCTCATGCTGCGTATTCCTTCTGCTTGTTAACCTGCTTGGCCGCATAGGCAGCGGCTGCTTCACGGACCCAGGCGCCGTCGTCGTGCGCTTCCCGGCGGCGCTCCAGCCGCTGCGAGTTGCAGGGGCCGCGGCCGGCCAGGACTTCCTTGAATTCGTTCCAGTCCAGCGGGCCGTGTTCCCACTTGTTGGTGTCCTCGTTGAAGCGGACCTCGCTGTCCGGGAGGGTCAGGCCCAGGACCCTGACCTGCTCCACCATCATGCCGACGAACCGCGAGCGCAGCTCATCGTTGCTGAAGCGCTTGATGTTCCAGGCCATGGACTGCTTGGAGTTGGGGGAATCGTCGTCCGGCGGGCCGAACATCATCAGGGCCGGGGCGTACCAGCGGTTCACGGCGTCCTGGGCCATCTGCTTCTGCGCGGGCGTCCCGTTGGAGAGTTCCAGCAGGATCTCGAAGCCCTGGCGCTGGTGGAAGGATTCTTCCTTGCAGATGCGCACCATGGCCCGGCCGTACGGGCCGTACGACGCGCGGCACAGCGGCACCTGGTTGCAGATGGCGGCGCCGTCCACCAGCCAGCCGATGGCCCCCATGTCCGCCCAGGTGAGGGCTGGGTAGTTGAAGATCGAGGAGTAGCGGGCCTTGCCGGCGATGAGGTCGTCCATCATCTGGTCGCGGGACTGGCCCAGCGTCTCGGCGGCGGAGTAGAGGTAGAGCCCGTGGCCGGCCTCGTCCTGGACCTTGGCCATGAGGATGGCCTTGCGCTTCAGGCTGGGGGCGCGGGAGATCCAGTTGGCCTCCGGCTGCATGCCGATGATCTCCGAGTGCGCGTGCTGCGAGATCTGGCGCAGGAGGGTCTTGCGGTAGGCGGCGGGCATCCAGTCGCGCGGCTCGATTCGGGAGTCCTCGGAGATCACGCGGTCAAAATACGCCTGGCCCTCGGCCTCCAGCTGGGCCGCATCAGCGGCGGGGGCTGCCGGCTGGTCAGGCACTGACTGCAGATTCTGCGCTGCCATGGTTGCTCCTATGCATTCACGTCCGTACTGGAACTTTCCGTACCGGGATTATTTACCGACCGTTCGTTCAGGATATGCGGAAGCGGCGAAGGGCGTCAAGCAACGCGGCACATGTCAGGGGTGGATCTGGAGCCAGTAGACGGGCCTTCGCCCTGTTGCCCAACGTGCCGCCCGGGTATCTACTGGAATGGGCCCGCAGCCGGCCCTTACCGGCCTTCAGCTTGGAGCACCTTGCCATGTCTGACGTGGAAATAACCTCCGGCAACGTCAGCCTTCACGGGAGCCTGCACCTGCCCGCACCGTGCGAGGGTGTGGTGCTGTTCGCCCATGGCAGCGGCAGCAGCAGGCACAGCCCCCGCAACCGGTTCGCCGCCTCGGTACTGCAAGACGCGGGGCTGGGTACCCTACTCCTGGATCTGCTGACCCCCGATGAGGAGGCCAACCGGGAGAACGTATTCGACGTCGCCCTGCTGGCACGCCGGCTCACAGCGGCCACTCGCTGGCTTGGCACCAGGAATGACACCGCGTCGAGCCGCATCGGATATTTCGGAGCCAGTACCGGCGCCGGCGCCGCACTCTGGGCCTCCGCCGAACCGGACGCGCGCACCGAGGCCGTTGTTTCGAGAGGAGGCCGCCCCGATCTCGCCGGGCCACGGTTAGCTGCCGTACGCGCCCCGACCCTGCTGATTGTCGGCGGCGCCGACCCCCAGGTCCTCGCCCTCAACCGCCAGGCCATGGCCTTGATGCGTTCGCCGACGCGGCTTGAGATCATCCCCGGGGCCACCCACCTCTTCGAGGAACCCGGGACACTGGCCCAGGCGGCCACCCTCGCCGCCGACTGGTTCACCCATCATCTGCTGCGAGGCCGCGATGCTCCGGAGGGGCTGCGCTAATCGACGCAGGATTCAGACCCCGAGCCGGGTGATTACTCTGCCAGCCGCCCTCTTGCCTCGACGGCAGGGGAAGAGGGCTGACAGACTCGTAACCGCCTGCTCCTTCTGCAGACCAGCGCCCCAGCTGCAACCGTCCCCCATGAAAGGAACACCATGTCTGTTGTGAAGATCAACGCCATCCACGTCCCCGAAGGCAAGGGCCCCGAGCTCGAGCAGCGCTTCGCCGCCCGGGCACACGCCGTCGACGGGCAGCCGGGATTCGAAGGCTTCCAGCTGCTCCGCCCGGTCAAGGGCGACGACCGCTACTTCGTCGTCACCACCTGGGCCACCGAAGAGGACTTCCAGAACTGGCGGAGCGGCCAGGCCCGTGAAGCCCACGGCGGCGACCGCCAGCCGGTCGCGACCGGCGCGGACCTCCTCGAATTCGAAGTCGTCGAACTCTGACGTAGGACCCGTCGCCGGCAACCGCCCGCCGGTACATGCTCGGGGCCACGGCGGGCGGCCGGTCCCGAAGTCGTCTTCAGCTTCTCTGGCCTGCAGGCGACCGATCTGGGAGGATCGCACCATGCGAAGGGTCGTCGCCTCCAATATCGCGTCCATGGACGGCTTCTACGCTGCGGCCGACGGCAATCCCCTCGTGCTGAACATGGACGCAGCGTTCGATGAATACAACCGCACGCGGATCGAGGCCGCGGACATGCTGCTCCTGGGCCGGAAGTCCTTCGAAGGCTTCAGCTCGTACTGGCCAGGAGTAGCGGCCGCCCCTGACGATCCCGGGAGCCGCGCGGTCAGCGAGGACAACCGCCGGATCAGTCGGGCCTTCAACGCCCTGCCCAAAACGGTAGTCTCGGACACCTTCGCGGTTCCCGCGGACAACGCCTGGCGGGACACCACCACCGTCATTCCCGGCCACGAGCTGCCCGGCTGGATACGCGCCCGCCGGCAGGAAGGCGACGGGGACATCCTGATTTTCGCGAGCAGGGTCCTGTGGAACAGCCTCCTTGATCTGCGGCTGGTCGATGAACTCCACCTGATGGTCAGCCCGAACGCACTGGCTGAAGGCACACCGATGTTCACCCGGCCCGCCGACTTCACCCTTCTGGATTCCGTGCCATTCGACTCATCGTCCAACGTCCTCCTGAGGTATCAACCGAGCGCTGCCACTGACGGTGACCGGGCCTAACATGCAGGACTCCAAGGCGATCGTGGCCGGATACGACGGCTCGGCCCAAGCGGCACTGGCGGTCCGGTGGGCGGCCGGGCAGGCGGTGCTGAGGGGCTGCCCCCTGCACCTGGTGCATTGCTCGCTGTGGCCCCTGCTGACCCACGACCTCGGCCCGGTCCCCGGCGTAGCGGACAGCGGACTGCAGCGGTCGGCAGAAGTCACCCTGGAAGAGGGCGTCGCGCATGCAAAGCATGCCGCACCCGGGGTGGAGGTCCGCGCCAGCCTTCTGTACGGGTGGCCCATTGTCCATCTGCCCCAGGTGTCCGCCGGGGAGGAAATGCTCGTCGTCGGAAGCCGCGGCATCGGCGGCTTCCTCGGGCTGCTCGTCGGGTCCGTTAGCCTGGAAATGGCAGCCACCGCAGCATGTCCCGTTGCAGTCATCCGGCACGACGAGCACCCCGAGGGGCCCATCGTCGTCGCCATTGACAGCTCGGGATCCCCCGCCGCTCTCGAAGATGCCTGCACCATGGCCCGCGTGACGGGGGCCGGCCTCATCATTGTTCACGTGGAGCATGCCCCGGCCGGATACCGGTTGCTCAGGGATCCCGTGGACACCTACCCTGCAGCAGAGTCAGTTCTTGAATCAGCCGCCCGTACCGCCCGCGGCCTGGCGCCCGGCACCACCGTGGAAACAAGGCTGCTCACCGACTCCTCCGTCCCCCGGGCGATCCTGAATGCGTCCCAGGGCGCCCGCGTCACCATCGTGGGGACCAAAGGCCACGGACTCATCAAAGGCACCATCGGGTCCACCGCCCACGCAGTCCTTCACCATGCCACAGGTCCGCTGCTCGTCTCCCGGCGCAACAGTGCGGGGCATCACGGAGGATCCGCCGGTTAGTCCATTCGGTGCACTGTTCGCGGTGCGCCAGGCCTGACGGCAGGAACGCTTGCGTGGGCGTCCAGCGCCTCGCCGCCCGGCGGCGAACGGGTTCGCCCGCAGCACCGGCCGGCTAGGGTCACCGGCCGAGGTTTGCCCCGTCCGCCTTCGGCTCGATGAGCTGGATGAGGTTACCGCACGTGTCATCAAAGACGGCGACGACGGCGGTGCCGATGTCGGTGGGCGGCTGCGTGAACACCACGCCCTGGCCGGTCAGCCTGGCGTGCTCGGCCTCGATGTCGCCGACGGCGAACTGGGCAAGCGGGATGCCGTCTTCGGCAAGGGCGTCACGGTAAGGCTTGACCGCGGGGTGGACCGACGGCTCCAGCAGGAGCTCGGGACCATCAGTTGATTCGGGCGACACGACTGTGAGCCAGGAGTATTCACCGAGGGAAATGTCGTGGCGCACCGTGAAGCCGAGCACCTCGGTGTAAAAGGCGAGGGCCGCCCGCTGGTCGTCGACGTACAGGCTCGCCAGGGCAATTTTCATTGTGCTGTCCTCGTTTTGGTTGTTGGCCACCGCCCGGTGATCTCGGCGAGTGGCTCTGGGTTGAAGTAGTGGAACTTGGAACGTCCGTGCCGCTCCGTTGTGACGAGGGCCGCCGATTCGAGCACGCCAAGGTGTTGCGAGACTGCCTGCCGCGTGAGGCTGAGCCCGTGCCGCATCGTGAGCATGGAACAGATCTCGAACAGTGTCTGGCCGTCGCGCGCCGAGAGTTCGTCCAGGATGAGGCGCCGCGTCTCATCGTCGAGAGCTCGGAAAACATCGGCCATGACTCCATAATAGGCAAGTGATTACTTGCATATCAAGACCCGCAAAGGTCTTCAACCCGGGGTCACCGAAGAATTTCTCGCCCTCGCGAGGCCTTCGAGGACCACGTCCAGCCCGAACTCGAACTCCGCACCGTAGTCATAGCCGGGCTTCATGACGTGCTCGGTGGAGAATTCGACGAGGTGGGGATAGTCCTCGGCGGAGTACTGGCCCATCATCTGCTCGGCCACTTCGGTAACGGTTTCGGGGCCGTTGATGGGGAGCGTGGTCTCGGAGAGGGCGAAGCCGTACACGTACGCGTCGATCAGGGCAAAGGCGTGGGCGGTCATCTCCACCGAGAAGCCCGCCTCACGCAGGGCGCCAATGACGGAATCGTGGTGCTTCAGCGTGGCCGGGCCGGGGCTTGTCCGCGTCTGCACGAGACCGATCGCCCAGGGATGACGCCGCATCGCTTCACGCGCAGAGGCGGCCCGCCGCCGCATCTCCGCCTGCCAATCGCCGCCGGCCGCGGGCAGCTCGATCTCACCGAAGACCATATCCACGATGCCGTCGAGGACCTCGTCCTTGTTGGCGACGTAGTGATAGATGGACATGGGCTTGACCTTGAGCGCGTCGGCCAGTGACCGCATGGTCAGGGAGGCAATGCCGCCGGCATCCGCGACGGCGACGGCGGCCCGCAGCACCTGCTCCCGGCTGAGGCGCGGGCGGCTGTTGTTCGTTGGTGCAGGCATCCGGACTCCAGACTCTGATTCGGGGCATAGACGGTTCGTACTTTGTACGATACATTTGCCGTACTTAGTAAGGCAAACCGATTGGAGGGACCGAGATGACAAACCGGATGAGGACGAAGTCCGCGGACAACGCAGCGACCGCCCAGACCATGCAGGCCATCGTGCAGGACGAATACGGCTCGGTTGACGTCCTTCGCCGCGGCCAGACAGCGCGGCCGGATATCGCTGAGAATGAGGTGCTGGTCCGCGTCCACGCGGCAGGCATGGACCGCGGGACGTGGCACATGATGACCGGCCGCCCGTACCTCCTGCGCGTCATGGGGTTCGGGTTCCGCGGGCCGAAGAACCGGGTGCCCGGGATCGACGTCGCCGGCACCGTCGCCGCCGTCGGCTCCTCAGTGACCCGGTTCGCCGTCGGCGACGAGGTATACGGAATGTCCCGGGGCTCGTTCGCCGAGTACGCCGCGGCGCTGGAGGACAAGCTCGCCCGCAAGCCGGCGAACTTGTCGTTCGAGCAGGCAGCGGCGGTCCCGATCTCGGCCGGCACCGCCCTCCAGGCGCTGGACGCCGGGAGGGCGCAGAGCGGGCAGAAGGTGCTCATCCTGGGCGCCTCGGGCGGCGTCGGCAGCTACGCCGTTCAGCTTGCCAAGGCGCTCGGGGCGGAGGTCACCGGCGTCAGCAGCACCGCGAAGACCGATCTGGTGCGCTCCCTCGGGGCCGACCACGTGCTGGACTACACGCAGGATGACTTCGCCGACGGAACGCGCCGTTACGACCTGATACTCGACATTGGCGGGAACCCTCCGCTGTCACGGCTGCGGCGCGCCCTCACCCCCACGGGAACGGCCGTCATCGTCGGCGGCGAGGAAGGCGGCAGGTGGACCGGAGGTTTGGGCCGGAGCCTGCGGGCACCCTTGGTGTCCCTGTTCGTGCGCCAGCGCCTGACCATGCTCGCTTCGAAGGAACGCGCCAGCGACCTCGAACGGCTGACCCCCCTCATCGAGAGCGGCCAGGTGACGCCAAGCGTCGACAGGACGTACCCGCTCGATGAGGTTCCGGAGGCCATGCGCCGTCTCGAGGCCGGAGACGCGCGCGGCAAAATTGCCATCACGGTCCTTCCGCGCTGACCAACAAATTCACTGTTGCCCGGCAGTGGCCGTGAACCTAAACTCTGGACATCACCAAGCGATCCCGGACGATTTCGCCCTCTGACCGGAAGCACCTCCCATGGCTACAGTCCAGCACAAAGGCCCCAAACTTGAGATCCAGCAGGCGCTGCAGGAGTTGCGCGGGCGGCTGTCGGGGCAGCTGATCGAGGCGCAGGATCCCCTCTACGAGGAGGCCCGCGCGGTATGGAACGGCATGGTGGACGTCCGTCCGCTCGCGGTCGCCCGGGCGGGTACAGTCTCGGACATCGACGTGGCGCTCGATGCGGTGCGGCGCAGCGGCCTGGCCCTGGCCGTCCGCGGCGGCGGCCACAACATCGCCGGGCACGGCACCGTTGAGGGCGGCCTCGTCCTGGATCTGGGACCGCTGAGGGATGTGAAGGTGGACGCCCGCAAGGGGCTCGTCACGGTGGGGCCGGGGGCCACGCTGGCTGACGTGGACCGGGCGACGGCGGCACACGGCCTGGCCATTCCCCTCGGGGTGATCAGCGGAACGGGGGTGGCCGGACTCACCCTGGGCGGCGGCGTCGGCTGGCTGACGCGGACCTACGGCCTCACCCTGGACAACCTGGACTCCGTGGACGTGGTGACTGCCGCCGGAGACCACCTGCACGCCAGCGGACGGGAAAACACCGAGCTGTTTTGGGGACTGCGCGGCGGCGGCGGGAACTTCGGCGTGGTCTCCTCCTTCACCTTCCGCGCCCATCCGCTGCCGGCAAAACCCCTGGGTGGAAACCTCTTCTACCGGCCACAGCACTGGCGGAACGCCCTGACGGCGTTCGCTGCCTGGACCCGCAATCTGCCCGAGCAGATGAACCCGATCATCTCCCTCCTGGTGCTACCGCCCGAGTTCGGCATGGGCAGCGACCCGTGGATGGCGATCGGATTCGCCTGGGCATCCGGGGACCAGCAGACCGGCCTGAGTCTTGTTGAACAGCTGCGTGCCCAAGCCCGGCCGGACGAGCAGGAAATAGGGCCGACGTCGTGGCTGGACTGGCAAAGTGCCATGGATGCCGTGTTCCCCAAGGGCTCACGCGGCTACTGGAAGAACGTTTCGTTCTCCCGCCTGGACGAGGAGGTGGTGGGCGTTCTGCTTGGCTTCGCCTCCGAGGTGACGTGGCAAGGGACAGGGATCGACATCCACCATCTGGAGGGTGCCTTCGGGCGGATACCGGAAGGCGCCACAGCATTCCCGAACCGTTCCGCGCGCTACTGGCTGAACATTTACGGCTTCTGGCAGGACGCCTCCGAGGACGAACGGCTCACGGCCTTCGCGCGCAGGGCGCACGCCCTCATGCAGCCCTTCTCGGAGCACGGCGAATACGTCAACTTCCTGGGCGCCGAACTCGGACAGCAGAACACCGACGCCGCGCGCCAGGCCTACGGGCAGGACAAATACCAGCGCCTGGAGGCGATCAAGAACCGCTACGACCCGCAGAATGTGTTCCGCTACAACCACAACATCCTGCCGACGCCCGTCTGATTCCGGCAACATCCTGCCGGTCATCCCTCGCCGGCAACCGCCCGCCGGTACGTGCTCGGGGTGAAGCCCAGGTACTTCTGAAAGTCGTTCGTCAGGTGCGCGTGGTCGGCGTACCCGAGCTCGGCAGCGATCGCCGCCAGATCCGCTGACGGATCCAGCCGCGTCCGCTCGGCAGCATCCTGAAGCCTGCGGCGGCGGATCAGCGCGGCAGGGCTGAGGCCGATGTACTTCCTGGCCACCCGCTGCAGGGTCCGCTGCGACACCGCCAGCGCAGACGCCGCGTCCTCCACCCGGACCACAGAGGCGTCCGAACCGGTGATGTCCATCAGCCGGTTGGCCAGCAGCGCCTCCTCTGACACAGCAGGCCCTGCAAAGGAACCCAGCCACCCCGCAAAGGCACCCACTGCCCGCTCACGGCGGATGCCGCCGTCGTGCGTGTTCATGGCCTCCGAAACGGAAAGGTGCAGGCCTTCCGCGGCCACAGCCATCTCCGCGTCCCGCAGGCCGGAGGGATCGTCGGTGAACAGCGGCACGGCCGCGGGCCGCAGCAGCGCACCGACCGCCCAGCCCCGCCCGGCCAGGTCCCGGTGGGCGGCCCGGGTGGTGGGGCCGGAGAAGACCACGCCACCGGGCTGCACCACGAGGTTGGAGCCGGGATACGCGATCAGATGCTGGCGGGAGGTGCGGCCGGGCTCGATGTCCCACTCGGGAATCCAGAACCACTGGACCAAGTCCGCCACGGAGGCCGGCGCCGGAATCCGGTGAAAGACGGGAAGCCGGGCCGGGTACAGGATCCCCTTGAACGAACTCTCCACAGGTCCCCTCAGACTGTCGCGAATCTCCAAGCGCCGCCGCCGGGCGGGCACGTAGCGTCATGGACATGACAGATACTACAAGCACCGAATCAGCCACGGCCGCCCACGGGGAGCACACCACGCACGGAATTCCGAACGGCCTCACGAGCCTCACGCCGTTCCTCGCCGTGACCGGCGCCCGCGAAGCGATCGCCTTCTACAAGGACGTGTTCGGCGCCCGCGTGGTGGGCGCCACGGAGATGGGAGGGGTGGTGGTCCACGCAGAACTCGACTTCGGCAACGGCCACCTCCAGCTCGGCGAACCCAGCCCCGAATACCACCTGGTTCCGGCGCCCGAGGGCGAAAATGACTGCTACTCCCTGGGCCTTTACTGCCCGGACGCCGACACCCTGGTGCAGCGCGCCGTGCAGGCCGGAGCCACCATCCGCGAACCGCTGGCCACGTTCGTCTCAGGCGACCGCTACGCCAGCATCCGGGACCCCTTCGGCGTCCGCTGGTCCATCATGACCCGGGTGGAGGACCTCTCCGAGGAGGAAAGCAACCGCCGGGTCGAGGAATGGGCGGCGCAGCAGGGCTAACGCTGGCGCCGGCGTTCCCAGGAAGCGGCTCTGGCCGGCGGATACTGCCAGCCGGTTCAGAGCCGAGGTCTGGCAGCGCCCGCCGGTCACAAATCTTGGAAACGCCCCCGGGTTAGCCTTGGCGGGCTTTCATCCGCGGGTTTTTCTTGTTGATGACAAAGGTGCGGCCACGGCGGCGGACTATCTGGGCACCTGGTATTTTTTTCAGCGCCCGCAGCGAGTTCCGTACTTTCATGAGTTGCTCCTTTGTGTTGTTTCGGTAGTCCGGTTCAGATCGAACGGGTCATTTATTGCGCCGGGACTCGAGGCCATCTCCGCTTCGGTCAGTTCGCAGCCGGTGAGCAGCGCGGCGATTTCGGCGGCGTCCACGTCATCACCGGTGACGGCCAGCACGGTTCCGCGGTCGCCGAATTCGGGGTGCAGATCGAACACGGCCTCCGGATAATCCGCGGGAAAAGCTGTCTGGAGGGGATGGCGTTGCGCCTGCCAGGGGCCCGTGTTCTCCAGCCAGACCCGGGGCCCGATGCCTTGAACGGCGATCCTGCAATCCGGTGCTGATGCCACCCATAGCCGGCCGCGGAGCCAGCAGGACCCTTCAGCGAGGGATGCCAGCGCGTGGCGGAAGCGTCCCGGATGCAGGGGCCGCTCAATCCGCTGGACGACAGTGGTGAAGGGCGGGAAAGACTCGGCCGGGATCCGCACGGAACCCGGGACGGCCCGCGCCGTTGCCTCCGCGAGGTTGTGCCGGCCCGGCCGGGCGTCGCCAGCATCTTCCGCCACCACGGCGTGCGGTGCCAGCTCCCTGATCAGCTGGATTCCGCGGGCACGTGCTTCGGGATCAACGGGCACCAGTGCCGGGTCGGCCAGCAGGACGGTGTCGCCGAACGACAGCTCCCCCATGAGGAATTCCCCCGGCGTCCGCTCGTCCTCCGGAACGGGAGTGAACCCGGACTCGAACAGGGAGTGATGGTCCCAGATCTGGTCCTCCACTGCATCCGGGGCGCAGGCCAGCACCACGGAATCAATGGTGAGGGCGCCCCCGAGGCCCCGCACCAGAGCCTCCACGGCCGTTGAGCCGGCCACGGCCGGAGGCAGCCCCAGAATGAGGCGGGAACCCGCCTGGAGCAGCCTCTTCACGGTAGGCACTGCGTCCAGGCGCACGGTGCAGCTGAGGCATCCGTGTTCCAGTCTCGACTCTTCCCGCTCAAGGCGGCGTCCCTCTTTGAAGATTCTGCGGATAACGAGCCCGTCCTCCACAAGATCGTGGAATACGACAAGAGCGTCCGGGGAATCTGCAGCCAAGGCCGCACAGGCCTTCTGGCGGCTGAAAACATCCAGGGAGCTCACAACAGTTACTTGCATGCCAGCAGACTATATGAGAATGATTCTCAACTGCAACCGGCGGGTCGCCCGCCAGAGGCTACGGTCAGTGTCCGTCCGGCTGTGGTGGTCGTTCTGCCATGCGCCGCCCATGGCGGTTTTGGACTGCCGTGGCGGGACCGGCCCAGGTGGCCCATTCCTTGACGTCGATGGTGGGCCTTCCCAGGAAGTGGCCCTGGCCGGCGGCTACTGACAGCCGGGTCAGGACCGCAAGTTCGGCTGCAGTTTCGATTCCGACGGCGGCCAGCGACGCGCCGGTCTGCCGACCAAATTCGACAAGGTCGGCCACCAGGTACTGGCGGCTTGGATCGGCGTCGATCCCTGCAACCAGGCCGCGGCCGATCTTGATGACGTCCGGCCGTAGGGAACGGATGTGGCGCATGGAGGCAGCGTCCGTGCCGGCCTCATCCACCGCCAGCCCCATGCCGGAACGGCGCAGCGGCGTCAGGACGTCCAGCAAGGGACCCAGTTGGCCTGACTCCAGCGGGTCGGTGAGTTCCAGCATGATGCGTGACGGTCCCAGGGCAGCGTGTTCCAGGAATCCTGGCAGCCGGGGATCCAGGCATACGGCCGGTGAGAGGTTCGCTGCCACGACGAGGTGCTGCGGCAGATCCTGCGCCGCGGCCACAGCCGTTTGCAGCGCTGAGAACTCCAGGTCCGCACCCAGCCCGACGGCGGCCGCATTCTTGAACCAGGAACCTCCGCCGTCCCCGTCCTCCCACAGAAACCGCGTCAGCGCCTCCGCGCCGAGGACACCGCCCCGCCCCAGATCGTGGATGGGCTGGAACGCCGTGACCAGCATGCCACCGTGCAGGATCGCCTCGATGGCAGCCTGGCCGCGCCCGGGAACACTGATCTGTTCCTTGGCCGGCTGCCGGTGCATATCCGGCTTGTCGGGGCCTGGCTTCTTGTTGGCGCTCCGGTTCTTGGCTTGCCGGGCCAGCGAGCGCGTGAACACCAGGTGCTCATGGAGTGCCGCTTCCGGATTTCCGGGATGCGCCGCCACATGTTCCCGCAGCCGCTCCCGGACCTCGGCCCCTTCCGGATCAGTGCCGGCCAGGACCGCTTCGATGATCTCGTAGGCCTGTTCCCGCACCAGTGCCTCGGAGGCAGGTCGGTCGTCCTCGGGCCGGCCGTCGTCGTAGGGGAACCGGGTACTGTCCAATGGGCACTCCTCTGGTTCCGGGCTGCTGGCCGCTGGCTGGATTTCCTGCCTCTGGATGCATCATAAGCGCGGGTGAGCCGCCTTGACAGGTCTGTGACAGTAATTTCACGGGCCTGTAAATAACGGCACTGGCTAGACTGTGACCGTGCCGTCCACCCCTCCTCCCCCGCCCGGCCCCGGCCCCCGCCGCAGCCGGTTCGCCGAAAGACTCCTGCCCGGTGGCACCGAGCCCGATCCGCGGTTCACCCTGGCCAACGAGCGCACGTTCCTGGCATGGATCCGTACCTCCCTGGCGCTCCTCGCCGGCGGCATTGCGGTGGAGGCTTTCACCACGGACGTCTTCCCGGAGCCCGTCCGCCGCGGGCTGTCGGTCCTGCTGCTCCTGCTGGGCATGCTGCTGAGTGCGGGCTCCGCCGTCCGCTGGCTGCGGGTTGAGGCCAGCCTGCGCTCCAACCGGCCGCTGCCCCTGCCGTTGATCGGCCCGCTGCTCGCCGCCGGCTGCGCCGTCGCGGCCGCGGTGGTCATCGTTGTCATCGTCCTGGCCTGACCGTGGACAACAACCCGGCCACCGCTCCCCTGCCCGGCAACGGCCCGCTCGACGGCGACCCCGGGCTCCAGCCCGAGCGCACCGCCCTCGCGTGGGGCCGGACAGTCCTGACCCTGATTGCCGCGAGCGCGGTGTGCCTCCGCTGGATTCCGGACCAGGGGCCGTTCGTCCTGGCGATGTTCGGCCTCACCGTTGCCGCCGGGACCGTCATCTACGCCACGCAGCGGCGGCGCTACCGGCGCAGCGTGGAAGGAATCAGGTCCGGGCACCTGGCACCCGACGTGTCCGCCGTCTTCTGGACCGCCGGAGCCTGCGTTGCCCTCGGGGCACTGGGTGTCTGGCTCGTGCTGTCCTAGCTGCGAGCCTAGGCAGCCAGGGCGACCGTCCGCCGTCGGGCGGGCACAGCCGCAACCAGCAGCGCGGCGATGGCGACGGCGGCACTCAGCACCAGTCCCGGCCGGTACTGCTCCAGCATGGCGGCGGCACTCGGTGCGGCGCCGCCCTCGGAATGCCCTCCGCTGACCATGGCGGTGGTGACCGCCAGGACCAGGGCGGCGCCCACCTGGGTGCTGGTCTGGATGAGCCCGGCCGCCAGGCCCTGCTCGGAGTCCCGGATGCCCGCGGTGGCCTGGACGTTGATGGACGGGAAGGCCAGGGCAAAGCCGATGCCCAGCAGGATGATCGACGGCAGGATGTCCAGGGCGTAGTAGGGCGTGGTGCCCACCCGCAGGAAGAGGACGTAGCCGAGCCCCATGGCGGCCAGCCCGGCCAGGATCAGCCGGGTGGCGCCGAACACGTTGATCAGGCGGTCGGCGAACGGCGCGCTGGTGGCGACGATCAGTCCGGTAGGCAGCAGCGCGAGGGCCATCGCCAGCGGGCTCCAGCCCAGGGCGGACTGCAGGAAAAGCGTCACGATGAACTGGAAGCTGAGGTAGGAGCCGAACAGCCCCACCGCACTGAGGTTGGCCCGCGCCACCCAGCCCTCGCGCAGGATGCCAAAGCGGATGAGCGGGTGCCTGACCCTGTTCTCGATGACAGCGAAGGCGGCCAGCACCGCGGCAGAGATGATGAACCCGGCGATTGTTGCCACAGATCCCCAGCCCTGTTCCGGTGCGGACACCAGCGTGTAGACGAGTCCCAGCATGCCCAGCGCCAGGGTGACGGCACCCCAGATGTCGTGGCCGCTGTCCGTGGCATCGGGCGTGTCCCGCGGGATGAAGCGGTTGCCCAGGATGACCACCAGGACGGCGATCGGCACGGAGACCAGGAACGTCCAGCGCCAGCTCAGGCTGGTCATGAGGCCGCCGACGACGAGACCCAGAGAGAAGCCGCTGGCACCGAACGTGGTGAAGATGGAGAGGGCCTTGTTCCGCTCGCGGCCCTCGGCGAAGTTGGTGGTGATGATGGAGAAGCCCGTGGGCGCGGTGAACGCGGCCGCCAGACCCTTCACGAACCGCGTGGCGATGAGGATGGCAGGGTCATCCACGAGTCCGCCCAGCAGGGAGGCGGCCGCGAAGACGGAGAGGGCGATGAGGAAGATGCGGCGGCGGCCCAGGAGGTCGGCGAGCCGGCCGCCCAGGAGCAGCAGGCTGCCGTAGCCAAGCACGTACGCGGAGACTATCCACTGCAGGGAGTCCGTGCCGAGGTTCAGTTCCTGGCCGATGGACGGCAGGGCGACGCCCACCATGGACACGTCCAGCCCGTCCAAAGCCAGGACGGTGCAGACAACCATCAGCAGGAGCCACTTGGCCCGGGTCCAGCGGACGGCCGTGACGACGGGCCCGGCAGATCGTTCGAGGGCGGTAGGTGATGTCATGTCCAGAAATCTATATGACGCGTCATCCAATGACAAGGAATATGACACGGAATATTATGACGTGGACTTGAGTTCGTCCTTCGGCTAAAATCGGGGCATGGCTTCGACGACGGACCGCCTGCTGGTTGAGCAATGGCGCAGCATCCAGGACGCGTACTTCCGCACTTCGTGCGCCCTCGACCGGGCCTTGGAGGCCAAGTTCGACATTGGCCTGAACGAGTTCGAGATCCTGGACCTCGTGGCCGAGAACAGCAAGGCCTCGTGCCGGATGAAGGAACTCGGCGAGCGGACCCCCATGAGCCAGAGCGCCGTCTCCAAGGTGGTGGATCGGCTGGAGAAGGCCGGCCTGCTGACCCGCCAGTCCTGCGCGGACGACCGCCGGTCGTTGTACCTGGAACTCACGGCGGCGGGCCGGAAGCTCCACCAGGCTGCCGCCGTCGAGCACCGCGCGCTGCTCAAGGAAAACCTGGCCTGAGCTGCGGCGTTCTACTCGCTGCACCGAAGCCGGTACGGGCCGCGATTTGCCGAGCAGATAACTTCTATTCTCCGTCCCTCTCGTGACGGTGCCTCCCCTTTCGGCGCCGGGACAGGCGACGGATCAGGTCGATGGCCGCCCACAGGCCGACCACGGCAGACAGGACCACCGCCGCGTAGACAAACAGCAGCCAGGTCAGCGTGTCCAGCGGCGGTCTGCTTCTGCTGAGCAGTGCGAGACCGCCTAACATCCCGGCGGACCAGAAGAGAATTACCAGCGTCAGCGTTGCCGCCGCCGGGAAGTACGGACTTCGTATGACTTTTGGCAGGGACTTCACCTTCTGGCCGCTCTTCCTGGCTCACCCGATGCGGCCCCCAGCATGTCCACCCCTCTCCCGGCCCCGTGGCATACGGAGGAGCCCGGCTGCTGCCGGCGATTCATCCTTACCTGAATATCATGGCGTTGAATCCGGCCACGGACGAGGGCCTGGTCCATTCCCGGAAAGCCGCCGCGCTACCGCGGCGGCCGGCGTTCATTGCCACATTCCTACAAGTTAGAGCGCGCTCACGTCGCACGCAAGACTGCTGAATCACGTTCAGTCCGGGCAGCGGCGCTGGCGGGAACTCTCGAACGCCAGCCAGGGGGCAGCATCCAGCGCACCGGATTGACTACATTGGGTCTGGCCAGTTGCCAATGCCTTTCATCGCACGGTGCTTTCGTCTCGTGTCGGTCATTCCTGCAAGTTCCTCTCCATGATGAGGCGAAGTTCCTGAGAGGACACTGAGATCGGAAAAATTCTCATTGCATAGGGAACCTGCAGCCTGAATCCTAGGAGCATGGATCAACCGGATCCGTCGTCCGCTGACCTACCGCGGCGCATAGCAGAGCAAACACGGCGAGGGCGCGTGGTGCTTTTGCCGCGTGGACTGCGCTGGCAGTCCACCGTGGCGGCTGTTGCCGTCGTCACCGTGGCCCTGCTGACTGGCGGACTGCTGCTGCTGGTGACGCTCGGGTCGGCGCTCGTTTCCAGTACTGACAGCCTGCTCCGGACCAAGGTGCACGACGTAGCTGCCCTGATCCAGAGCCAAGATGCCGAAGAAGCCTCTCTGGCGCTCGCCGAGACCGTGAAGAAAGACCCAGTGGTACAGATCATCGACGAGACGGGGACGGTTGTCGGGGCGTCCGAGCCGAGGCTTCTGAAGACTCCGCTCAGTTCTCTCCGACCCGCTGCAGGCCATAGCGAAACAGACAAGGTATCGGCGCCCGATCTTTTGGGGGACACGGATGAGCGTTACGTTGTGGTGCTGGGCGTCGATGATGAAGGCACCAAGTATTGGGTTCTGGCTGGCCGGACCATTCAGCCGCAGTCAGACACGGTCCGGATTGTCACGTGGTTCTTGCTGGTTGCCATGCCGTTGCTGCTGGGTTTGGTGGGATGGTCGGTGCATTTCCTCGTGGGGCGTTCCCTGAGGCAGGTGGACACGATCCGTTCACAAGTCAGCCGCATAGACGCGGGCAAGTTAAGCCAGCGCGTCGACGTCCCGGTGACACGCGACGAGTTACAGGCCTTGGCATCCACCATGAATTTGATGCTGGACCGGATTGAAACAGCCGATCAAAGGCAGCGGCAGTTCGTCTCCGATGCCAGCCATGAATTGCGGGGTCCGCTCACGACCATCCGCACAGCTCTTGAGATTTCTACCGCCGATGCGTCCGGCGCAACCTGGCAGGGCATGCAGCCAATCCTTGCCGAAGAGACGCGACGGCTGCAGGGCCTCGTGGAGGACCTCCTGACCTTGGCCAAGGCCGACGACCAGGGAGTTGCCATCAACCACGAGGATGTGGACCTTGACGATGTGCTGGCCGCCGAACTGCGCCGGGTGAACGCCACGAGCAGACACCGGATTGTCGCTGACCTCGTTCCGGCAAAGATTGCGGGAGATCCGGTGCGGTTGAGCCAGGCCTTTCGGAACATGTTGGACAACGCCGACCGGCATGCCGCAGCGTGCGTCGCCGTGAAGCTATCCGTCACCATTGAGACGGTCGTTGTGACCATCGACGACGACGGCCCGCCCGTGCCGGTGGCCGACAGGGAAAGGATATTCGGCCGCTTCGTCCGCCTGGATGAAAGCCGGTCCCGCCATCAGGGCGGAAGTGGCCTGGGCTTGGCGATTACACGCGGCATAGTTGAGGCCCACGATGGCTACGTCATCGCAACCGAGACGCCGCAGGGCTGGTGCCGCTTCGAGGTCAATTTCCCGCCGATGGCGCGGCCGGCCCCGGCATCTCTCGCGCATGTGCCTGTCGGAACTAATCCGCGCTGAGCCTGTACCCCATGCCCCGTATCGTCCTGAGCGTGTCGAGCCCGAAAGGCTCATCGATTTTCCTGCGCAGATAGCCGACATACACCTCAACGACGTTGTCCCCGCCCCGGAATTCAGAGTCCCAAACGTTGTCGAGGATCTGGGCCTTCGACAAAACCTCGTCCGGCCGACGCATGAGGTAGTCCAGCAGACCGAATTCTCGGGCAGTCAGGGAGATGTTCTGCCCGTCCCGCGTCACCTTCCGCGTTGCCGGATCAAGCCTCAGTGAACCAACCACCAAGGTAACGGGCCGTTCCGGGGCTCCCCTGCGGATGAGTGCCCGCAGCCGTGCGACCAGCACCGGGAAGCTGAACGGTTTGGTCAGGTAGTCGTCCGCCCCCAGATCGAACGCGTCCGTTTGGTCATACTCACCGTCCTTGGCCGTTAACATGATGACCGGCACCCAGTTCTGCCGATCCCGCATCTGCTGGAGAACCGCGTACCCATGCATGCCCGGAAGCATCAGATCCAGTACAACCACGTCATACAGGTTCTCCGTGGCGGCCCATAACCCGTCGACACCGTTGTGGGCAACATCCACGACGAAGCCCGCGGCCGTCAGCCCCTGCCGTATCGTCTCAGCCAGCAGGACTTCGTCTTCCACAAGCAGGACCCGCACGGTTGGCATCCTCTCACGTGTACTGCGACAAGCATCAGTGTGCGGCTGACTGGACGAAGAGTCCAGACGCCGTGGTGACTGACTCCTGACTTACACCTGGACGGCGGAAGGGGACCGTCCGCCGTCGGAGAGCCCTGGTGCCCCGCAGGATGAGCGAGGACGTAATTGGGCGTGGTGCTCAGTGAGCGGGCGACCCCGGGCTGGCGGCATGGCCCAGGATGTGGGCCACCGGCGGGATGAACGGCTGGACCGCGAAGCCGAACCGCTGGTTGTCTTGAATGGTGAATCCGGCCGCGGTGATAGCTCCGAGCGTATCCCGGTTGGGATGGCATCCGCCGGCCAGGCGCCGCCAGGCCGGCGTGAGCAGGTCCTCGACGGCGGCCAGGACAGGGCGCTCAGAGCGGACGTGCTCGTAATAGGCCAGGGTCCCGCCCGGGCGCAGGACGCGCCGGATTTCCGCGAGCGCGGCGGCCTGGTCGGCGACGCTGCACAGCACGAGGCTGGTGACGACGGCATCCACACTGCCGTCTTCGGCCGGGATGCGCTCGGCCACGCCGGGCCTCACCGTCACCGGTACGGCGGCGGTGGCGGCCCGGTCCAGGGCGAGGCTTCTGAGGTAGTCGTCGGGCTCCAGGGCCAGAACGTGGGTGACTGCCGGCGGGTAGAGCGCAAAGGCTGATCCGTCCCCTGCGCCGACCTCGATGACCGTCCCGTGCAGGCTGGCCAGCGCCCGGCGGCGGTATTCGGTGGCGCCGCGGCGGTTCATCAGCCCGACCGCGCGCGCGTAGGCGCGGGCGAAGCGCGGATGCTGGAGGTTCTCCGGTCCGTGGCTGCCGGCCGGATCGCCTGTACTGTCCATGCCGTTCACACCTTCCGCAGCATCGCTTCCATCTCGTCGACAAGCCCGTCCACACCCGGGGAAGCGGCGATCGCCGCCCCGATCCGCTGGCTCCCGGCCCGGTACCGGCCGTCGCCCAGCACCTTCCGCACTGCGCTGCGGATGGCCTCCGGCTTGGGCCGTCCCGTTTTGAGGTTGATCCCGACGCCGGCCCAGGCCACCCGGGCGGCACCCTCCGGTTTGTCCTCGGTGTCCCCCGCCACCACGATGGGCACGCCGTTCTCCATCGCGTAGTGAAGGCCGCCGTAGCCGCCGTTGGTGATGTAGACGGAGACCTTGGGCAGGAGCTCGGCGTCCGGCAGGAATTCGGCGGCCCGGGCATTGGCCGGGAGCGGCGGCAGCGCCGACAGCGGGCGGCGGCCGGTGCTGACCACAACCGTGACGTCCTCCTCCGCAAGGCCCTCGAGCGTGGGGCCCACCAGCGCGGTGAAGTCCTCGTTGGAGACGGTCCCCTGCGTCACGTAGACCACCGGGCGGCGGCCGTCCAGCTCGCCCCACCACTCCGGCTTGGGGGTCACGGAGGCGGAGGCGGCGTGCCGGGACATGGGCCCGAAGAAGCACAGGTTGTCCGGCGCGTCCGAGCGCGGGTACTCGAACTCCTCCACGGTGAACTGGGCATAGAAGTCGGCGTTGCGGGCCCAGTCGAGGAAGAATTCACCGTTCAGGCTCACTCCGCCCAACTCGCGCATCCGCTGCTCCACCTGCCGCTGCGTGTCCTTCAGCGCCACATTGGCCACGGCCCAGTTCAGCGCCCGGTTCCGCAGGCGGGCTGCCTTTCCCTTGCCCGGCGGCAGCCCGAGCCCGAACGGGGCGCAGTCCCGGCTGGACAGGGTCAGGGGCAGGATGCCGCACGCGATGACCGGCGGGCGGCTTGCCCGGGGTTGCCGGGTGAGGATGGACGCTGCCATGAAGCTGATCTCCGCCAGGACGGCGTCCGTCGGTTCGGCGGCAATGGCCGCGGTCAACGGCAGGTATTGCCCCCGGGCGGGGTCAATGACCAGTGCCTTCACGCCGTCGCGGATCGCCTGGAGCCCGGAGGCGTCACTGTTCTCTGGCGGCGGCGCCTCCGCACCCGGCCCCAGCGGCAGGAACTCGGCCCCGATGGCATTGACCGCCTCCTCATACTTGGGGCCGGTCAGAAACCGCACCCGGTGTCCGCGGTCAATCAGGTGGCGAGCGACTCCGAGCATGGGCGAAACGTGGCCGTCGTGGGGGCCGCTGCAAACGATGACTGATGACATGCTCGGAGCTTATGGCCTGCGGCGGTCCGGGGATAGAGCGGGGGCTTTATTGGCAGACCCGGGTCAGTTGGTGGCGGACCGGCCATGGGCCAGGCCGGTGGGGAATCCGACCAGTACCGGCTCAGGTGCAGCGCAGCAGCCGTTTTCCGCGGAGGCCTGGGCTGCAGCTGTCTCGGCGGCGGGGACGTCGCAGCTGGTGCCGGCGTCGGTGGAGCAGACGCCCGTTTCGGGGAGTTCCAGGTGAACGGTGTCGGCGGCTTCCCGGTCGCCGGCGAGGGCGGCGGCGACGGACCGGACCTGCTCGTAACCGGTGGCCAGCAGGAAGGTGGGTGCCCGGCCGTAAGATTTCATGCCCACGATGTAGAAGTCCTTCTCCGGGTGCGCCAGGAGTTTTGCGCCGTGCGGGGCGACGGTGCCGCAGGAGTGGAATTCCGGGTCGATCAGCGGTCCGAGTTCCACCGGCGCCTCGACGGCGGGGTCAAGGTTGAGCCGGAGTTCGCGCAGGATGTCCAGGTCCGGGCGGAAGCCGGTGCAGGGCACGATGACGTCGGCGTCGAGTGTTCGGCCGTCAACGGCTTCGACCGTTACGCCGGAGTCCAGGTCTTTGAGGGATGCTATGCCGAAGCCGGTGTGCAGTTCGATGGTGCCGGCCTCGACGAGCCGGCGCAGGCGGGCGCCCAGCTGGCCGCGGGCAGGCAACCCGTCCGCGTCCCCGCCGCCGTAAACCTTTGCTGCGGAAGCGCCGCGGACAGCCCACAGGATCCTCGTCTCCGGTTCTTCCTTGGCGAGGCCTGCGAGGTTGATGAGAGTGTTGGCCGCGGAGTGCCCGGCCCCGACCACCAGGACCCGGCGTCCGGCGAAGGTGGCGCGGTCCCGGCCGGTGACGTCAGGCAGCGGAGCCGAGATCCGGGCGTGCGCTGCATCCTCACCGATCGCGGGCAGGCCGGAGGTGCCCAGCGGGTTGCGGGTGGGCCAGGTGCCGGAGGCGTCGATGACTGCGGCGACGGTGTGGTCGCGGGTTTCGCCGTCCGCGTGTTCGACGCGGACCACGAAGGCAGTGGAGTCGCGATTCCGGACATGGGTCTTGTCCAGGCCTGCCCGGGTGACGGCGGTGACGCGGGCACCGGTCTGCAGCCGCCAACTGATGGCCGGCAGCGCGGCCAAGGGTGCGAGGTAGTTGTCGATGAGTTCGCCGCCGTACGGCAGCGCGGTGGGGCGGGGTGATTCCCAGCCCGAGGTTTCGAGGAGGCGGACGGCGGCGGCGTCGATGTTGAACCGCCAGGGTGAGAACAGCCGGATGTGGCGCCACTGCTCAATGGCGGCACCCGCCGAGATACCGGCTTCGAGGATCAGCGGCTCCAGGCCGCGCTCGAGCAGGTGGGCTGCTGCGGCCAGGCCCACGGGGCCGGCGCCGATCACGGCGACGGGAAGGTCCTTCGCTGAATCCATGGCGTCCTCTTTACTCCGTTGTTTGCAGTTGTGGTGCGGCGGGCCCTGCCGGCCGGTGTGGGGCCGGCAGGCGCCTCGGGCTAGTTAGCAGCAGTCCTGATCGTCGTCGCAGCAGCCATTGTCGCCGCAGCATCCGTTCTTCATTCAGCTCACCCCCTCCCCTTGCAGGTATGTTTATGCAGAGGCCGGGGTCAGGGAGGCGATCAGGGCCTCCACCCGTGTCCTGATCTCGTCGCAGATGGGGCGGACGGAGTCCACGCCCTTTCCTGCGGGGTCCTCGAGAACCCAGTCCTCGTAGCGCTTGCCGGGGAAGTATGGGCATTCATCGCCGCAGCCCATGGTGATCACGACGTCGGAATCCTTCACTGCCTCGGTGGTGAGGACCTTCGGGATCTCGGCGGACATGTCGATGCCCACCTCGGCCATGGCTTCTACGGCGGACGGGTTGACCTTGTCCGCGGGCTGGGACCCTGCGGAGCGGACCTCGATCTCCCCCTTGGACAGTGTGGTGAGGAACGCGGCGGCCATCTGGGAGCGGCCGGCGTTGTGGACGCAGACGAACAGGACGGAGGGCTTGTTGGTCATGAGAGCACCTTTCGGTTGGCCGCTTCGGCGGCCGAGATGGCAGTGGCTGGGACAAGCGTCGGGTAGAGGAAGCGGACCAGGACGAAGCCTGCGGCTCCGCCGAGGAGCTGGGCCAGGATGAAGCCGGGAGCGGAGGCCGGCGCGATCCCGGCGAACGTATCGGTGATGGTCCGGGCGACGGTCACGGCGGGGTTGGCGAAGCTGGTGGAACTGGTGAACCAGTACGCCGCGGCGATGTAGCCGCCGACGGCGAACGCCACCCGGTCCGCCCTGCCGGAACGGACAGTGCCGAACACTACAAGCAGCAGCCCGACGGTGGCGATGACCTCGCCCAGCCAGAGACCGGCGCCGGAACGCTCGTGGCTCGAGAACGTGACAGGGCCGACGTCGAACATCAGGTTCGCCAGGACCGTCCCGGCCAGGCCGCCGAGGAACTGCGCGGCAACGAGGGCAAGGGCAGCCTTCGTCTCGATCATGCCCAGGGCACGCTCCACCAGGGTCACCACCGGATTGAATGATGCCGAGACCGGCTGCAGTGCCACGATCAGCGCCACCAGGGCGGCACCCGTGGCGAGGCTGTTCTGCAGCAGCTGCAGCCCGACGTCGTTCGGGGAAAGCCGGGACGCCATGATGCCGGAGCCGACGACGGCAATGACCAGGAACGCCGTTCCGGCGAACTCCGCGCCGGCCCGTCTCATCAGCACGCTCACTTCGCCTGTCCCCCGATCAGGGCAGCCAGGTTCTCCAGCGCCTCGGTTCGCGCGCGGTAGTACACCCACACACCCCGCTTCTCGCGGTCCAGCAGCCCCACGTCGTGCAGCAGTTTCAGGTGGTGGCTGATGTCGTTGAGATCGCAGACGCAGGCCTCGCCCCCCTCATGGGAGGCGACCAGGGACATCAGCCGCAGCCGCACCGGATCAGCCAGGGCCTTCAGGAGCGGGGCGATGCCGTCCGCTTCGGTGGCGGAGAGAGGTTCGCGGGTCAGCGGCGAGCAGCAGGCCACTGTTTGAACGGGGGTCAGCTCCAGAGACATAGACACATATGAATATTTACACTCATCTATATCTGAGTCAAGAACCCTCTTGCCCGATATACCCCCCGGGGGTATATTGATGGTGTTGTCAGTGAAGTGGTATGTCCAGGCAGGTGCCCCGCATCGCCGTCACAGCCGTTCAACCCCAGCACCCATATCTTCTTTCCAGAAATGGAACTGACATGTGCGGAGAAACCATGGAAGACCATACTCAGCACCGCAATCACGGCCACCATGCCAAGCCGGCGGAAGGGACTTCCCGCGGCCGGGCCTCCACGCCGGACGGGGCCTTGGCCACCGCAACCGGACACCACGGCCACCAACCCCACGCCGTTAAGGACGATGACCATGTGGTGCACAGCCACGGCCAGCACGCCGGGCACAGCACGGCCATGTTCAAGGACAGGTTCTGGCTGACCCTGGCCCTGTCGGTGCCAGTGGTGTACTTCAGCCCGATGTTCGCCCATTTGCTTGGCTACATGCCGCCTGACTTCCCCGGGTCCGTCTGGATACCGCCGGTCCTAGGAACGGTGATCTTCCTCTATGGGGGCATGCCGTTCCTCAAGGGCGGCCTGAAGGAACTTACGTCCCGGCAGCCGGGCATGATGCTGCTGATCGGCATGGCCATCAGCGTCGCCTTCACCGCCTCCTGGATCACCACCCTGGGCATCGGCGGCTTCGATCTGGACTTCTGGTGGGAGCTGGCCCTGCTGGTGGCGATCATGCTGCTGGGCCACTGGATTGAAATGCGCGCCCTCGGCTCCGCCCAAGGTGCCCTCGACGCGCTGGCCGCGCTGCTGCCGGATGAGGCCGAACGCATCACCGATGCCGGAACCGAAACCGTCAGCGTGGCGGAGTTGCGCGCCGGGGACACCGTCCTGGTCCGGTCCGGAGCGCGGATGCCCGCGGACGGCACTGTCATCGACGGGCAGGCCGAGTTCGACGAATCAATGATCACCGGTGAATCCAAGACCGTGCTCCGCTCCCCGGGCGACACCGTGGTGGCCGGCACCGTCGCCACGGACAACACGGTCCGGGTCCGGCTCACCGCGGTCGGGGACGACACGGCTCTGGCCGGGATCCAGCGCCTGGTCGCCGAGGCGCAGGCGTCCTCGTCACGGGCCCAGGCCTTGGCTGACCGGGCTGCGGCGTTCCTGTTCTACTTCGCCACCGCGGCCGGGGTCATCACCTTTATCACCTGGACCCTGTTGGGCAGCGTCCCCGACGCCGTCACCCGCACCGTTACCGTCCTGGTCATCGCCTGCCCGCACGCCCTGGGCCTGGCCATCCCGCTGGTGATCGCCATTTCCACGGAGCAGGCAGCCCGCGCCGGTGTGCTGATCAAGAACCGGATGGCACTCGAGCGCATGCGCACCATCGACGTTGTCCTGTTCGACAAGACCGGTACCCTCACCAAGGGCGAGCCCGAGCTCAAAGACGTCGCCACGGCTGACGGCATCGGCCGGGAGGAACTGCTGGCCCTGGCCGCTGCGGTAGAAGCGGACAGCGAACACCCCGTGGCCCGTGCCATCGTCCGGGCCGCCAAGGATCAGGGCGTAACGGTCCCGAGGGCCACGGGCTTCACGTCCATGACCGGCCGCGGTGTCCGGGCCACAGTGGATGGCCGCACCCTGCAGGTCGGCGGCCCGGCCCTCCTGAAGGAACTCGGCATCACCGAGCCCGAAACCCTGTCTGCTTCCACTCGGGAGTGGATGGACCGCGGGGCGGCCGTGCTCCACCTGGTGGACGGCCGGCGGGTCCTCGGTGCGGTCAGTCTCGAGGACGCAATCCGCGAGGAGTCCCGCCAGGCTGTGACGGCCCTGCAGAATCGGGGCGTCAAGGTCGCCATGATCACCGGCGACGCCCGCCAGGTCGCCGCCGCCGTCGCGGCTGAACTGAACATCGACGAGGTCTTCGCGGAAGTCCTGCCCGCCGACAAGGACAAGAAAGTCGCCGAACTCCAGGGACGCGGATTGAAGGTGGCCATGGTCGGAGACGGGGTCAACGACTCCCCGGCACTGGCCCGGGCCGAGGTGGGCATCGCCATCGGCGCCGGCACCGACGTCGCCATGGAATCAGCCGGCGTGGTCCTGGCCGGCAACGATCCCCGGGCCGTCCTGTCCATGGTGGACCTGTCCCGGGCCAGCTACCGGAAGATGTGGCAGAACCTGGTGTGGGCCACCGGCTACAACATCATTTCCGTCCCGCTTGCCGCCGGCGTGCTCGCCTTCGCCGGCGTCGTGCTCTCCCCCGCTGCCGGCGCTGTACTGATGTCGGTGTCCACGATCGTCGTCGCCCTGAACACCCAGCTGCTGCGGCGGGTGAAACTCAACCCGTCCGAAGTCCGCTGACCTCAAAGGCACCGCCGGCCACTGTATGACCCAGTCCAGCGGCCGCTAGCCTAGAACCAACACCCAACCCGCAACGAAGGAGGAAATGCCATGACTGCAGGCCCGCGCGCCGCGGCCGCGTTCCTTCGCCGTTCGGGCCTGTTTGCCGCCGTGTTGGCCATCATCGCCGGAATCTTCGGCATGCACGTCCTCACCGGCAACCACGCCATGCACTCCCCCTCCTCGGCCACCGGAGCCGCCAGCAGCCACCACTCCGAGGTGTTCGGCGAGCATGCAATGCATCACGCGGATTCCCTTGAGGTGTCGGACGCCGCTGCCGCCGAGCATGACGGGCTCCAGGCCATGGCCGGGCATTGCCCAGATTCGGGGGCGTGCAGTGGCATGCAGGCCATGACCGGGTCCTGCATTCCCCTAGCGAAAACGGCATCCCTGGCCGCACCGCCGCCGGGAACCTTCGTGCGGGGCATCAGCAACAGCACCGTCACCGCACGCGATGCCGTCCGATGGACCTTCCTTCCCGGCAGCCCGTCACCCGGTGAGCTTTCCATCAGCAGGACGTAAAAAAGGGCCCCGCCATCTTCTCCGGCGTTATTCCGTCACTCTGGGCGCGCCCTCTCCCAGATGGCTGCCAGACACACCGATGCAAATAATCCCCGTGGCGCCCCCGGCGCCAGCTGATGTTTGAAGGACCTGATTTTCCATGAGCAAGACGTTTCTGACCCTTTCCGCGGCCGCCGTCGCCGCGGCAATCACCCTGGCCGGCTGCGGCAGCGGCACCCCCGCATCTGGCGCCGACCAGGGCTCCGCGTCGGCCACCGCATCCGCTTCTGCGGCCTCCGGGAGTGCAACGGCGGTCACCGGGGAACACAACGCGGCGGACACGATGTTCGCGCAGATGATGATCCCGCACCACGCCCAGGCTGTGGAGATGAGCGATCTGATGCTCGCCAAGAAGGACATCCCGGCGGACGTCACGGCGCTGGCCCGGAAGATCAAGGCCGCCCAGGCGCCGGAAATCGAGATGATGACCGGCTGGCTCAGGAGCTGGAACGAACCCACTGAAGCGGCCCGCGGCCACGACATGTCCTCTCACGGGGCCGGGATGGGCGGCATGGGGGGCATGATGAGCGACGACGACATGAAGAAACTCGACGCCGCCCAGGGCACCGAAGCCGCAAAGCTGTTCCTGACCCAGATGACGGCCCACCACCAGGGTGCGATCATGATGGCCAAGACCGAGGAAAACGGCGGACAGAATCCCGACGCCGTTGCCCTGGCCAAGACCATCGTCACGACACAGCAGGAGGAAATCCAGGAGATGAAGGACCTGCTGGCAGCGCTCTAGCCAGATCCTTTGACGGTACCGGACCCGCCCGTGTGGCGGGGCCGGTACCGTCCGCGGTCACTGAGCAGTCGCAAAAGGACACGCGACTGAGGGCCGACGAGGCTGAGTTAGGCTCACAATATGAAGTCTCGGGGGACACTCTTGCCAGCCGGTTCACTTAACCAACCTGTGGAGGAGTCCGGGCCCCCAGTGGGCGTGACATTCAAGCAAGCCGCGTGGGCGCTTATGTTTGTAGCCCTATATATTGCAGTTCTGGCAGTGGGAATTCTGGCTGCGGGGCTTTCGGGCCTCGTTGATTTCACTCCCGAATCCGTCATTCTCCTCATCCTCTGCGGTGCAACTGCAGCGGCTATGCTGGCCGTGCACATCCACCTGATCCGAAGAAACGACCTCAGTTTAGGCGGTCTCGGGTTCCTGCGATTCAGGCCCAGGATGCTTCATTTGTTTTGGCAAATCCCGACTGCCATTGTCATTTCCGCCTGGGCGCAAGGCCTCTTTCTCGCCGCCCTCACCCATCTGGGGATGGACAACACGTCCGCCGGCTCCTCGAGTGACACTTTGGCTAAACTTGCCGATCTGCCGACACCGTTCGTCGTATTGGGCTTCCTTATCGTCGCTGTGCTTACACCGCTGTGGGAAGAGGTGCTGTTCAGGGGTGCCTTACTCAGTGGACTTTCCCGGCGCTTCAGGCCCTTCGTGGCGGTGGCGCTGTCGGCAGCTCTGTTTGCTGCCTGCCACCTGGTTTTGCCCACCTTTGCATACCTCTTTGCCCTGGGCATCGCCTTGGCACTCGTCCGACGATTCCATCAGAACCTATGGGCTCCGGTGCTACTCCACTCCGTTAACAATGCGCTGGTGCTGCTCATCGTGCTGGCAGCGGCATGAGGTAGCGCGGCCCGTGACGGGCGCCAGCCGACTGCCAGTGCTGTCAGTGGGGCAGGCTTTCCTGGTCGCGGTGGGCGGCGGGTTCGATCTGGAAGGTGGAGTGCTCGATGCTGACGTCGAAGTGTTCGGCGACGCAGCGTTGCAGGTCCGCCAGGATGGTGGCGGAGTGGCCGTCGCGCATGCACTTGTCCTTGACGGTGACGTGGGCGGAGAGGATCGGGGTGCCGGAGGCGACGAGTGAGGCGTGCAGGTCGTGGACGTCGATGACGTGCGGCAGGGCCAGGATGTGCTCGCGGACCTTGGCCAGGTCCAGGCCGCGGGGCACGTTTTCCATGAGCACGTCGGTGGTGTCCCGCAGGAGTTTCAGGGTGCGGGGAATGATCAGCGCGCCGATCAGCAGGGATACGACGGCGTCAGCCCGCGTCCAGCCGGTGACGGCGATGATGACGGCGGCCGCGATAACCGCCACGGATCCGAGGGCGTCGTTGAGGACCTCGAGGAACGCGGCCTTCATGTTGAAGTTGTGATGCCGGCCCGAGGCGAGCACGAGCAAGCCGATGGCGTTGCCGGCCAGGCCGATGATGCCGAACCACAGCATGGTGGATCCTACGACCTCCGGGGGTTCGAAGAGCCGGCGGATGCCTTCGACGATGACGAACCCGCCCACACCCAGCAGCAGGGCAGCCTGGCCCGCCGCGGCAACGATTTCGGCGCGCTTGTATCCCCAGGTGCGCTTCAGTGTGGCCGGTTTCAGCGCCAGCGACGCGGCGATCAGCGCGATCAGCAGGCCGGCCGAGTCGGTGAACATGTGCCCGGCATCTGCCAGCAGCGCAAGGCTGCCCGTGAGTACGGAGCCGATGATTTCGGCGACCATCACCGTAAACGTGACGGCGAAAACGATGACGAGTTTGCCGCGGTTGCCGGCTGCATCGTCGGCGCCGGGGGAATGGTTGTGTCCGCTGCCCATGGGTCAGTCCTTCGGGCGGAGATTCAGCGTCAGGGGCTGTTGCCGGGCCTCGGACTCGCACCCGGCGCAGCAGTCATCCGCCATGCTTCCATGGCTGGCGGTGCCGGGGGACGCCTCAGTGTTCGGCACAGTGCAGCAGACGTCTCCCTGCCAGGCGTTGATGCCTTCCCGGACGGCGATGGCCGCGATCACCAGGGCGGCGCCGGCGTCCGCCCACCACCAGCCCAGCGTGCTGTTCAGGACCAGCCCGGCCAGCAGTACCGCGGAGAGGTAGGTGCACAGCAGGGTCTGCCTGGAATCCGCCACAGCCGTCTTGGAGCCGAGCTCCCTGCCGGCTCGGCGCTGGGCCCAGGACAGGACCGGCATGACCGCCAGGCTCAGGGCTGCGATCACGATCCCGGGGGTGGAGTGCCGGGCTTCTCCCCCTCCGGTAAGGGACCGGAGGGCGTCTACGCTGACAAAGGCGGCGAGGGCGAAGAAGGAAATGCCGATGAGACGCAGTGTCAGGTGCTCGCGCCGTTCCGGGTCCCTGGCGGAAAACTGCCAGGACAGCGCCAGCGCGCAGGCGACTTCGATCACCGAGTCCAGGCCGAAGCCGATCAGCGCCGAGGAGTCCGCGACGCCCCCTGCCCAGAGAGCCACCCCTGCCTCGATGAGGTTGTAGGTGATGGTCGCGGCCGCGAACAGCCGGATCCTAAGGCTCAGTACCGCGCGGCGTTCCGGGCTTTGGGCGTGGAGCAGTGCGGTCATGCGAAGCACTCCCCGTCGGGTGCACAGCAGGCGGGGTCCACCGCAAGGACGACGCCGATCAGGTCCTTGATCGCGTGGCCCAGCCGGGCGTCGGCGAGTTCATACCGGGTCCGCCGCCCGTCGGGGACGGCGACGACCAGGCCGCAGCCGCGCAGGCAGGTCAGGTGGTTGGACATGCTTTGCCGGGACACCCCGATGGAGTCAGCCAGATCGGAGGGATAGGACGGCGCGTCCGAAAGGGCGAGAAGGATCCGGGCCCGGGTAGGGTCCGAGACGGCGTAGCCGAACCTGGCCAACACCGGCGCCTGGGTGATCGTCTCCACGCCATCAAAGTACATGCGTAGATGTATTCAGGCAATGCTGTAGTTTCGTTGGGTACGATCGGCCGGCCGCCGCTGACCGGTCACGGTCCTTTTCCCGCTGAAAGGAACAATGCACGGGCAATCTCAGGACTCCATGCGACAAACGGTCAAGAATGCCTCAAGAAAAAAGCTTGACTTTCGGGTGGTATCTTGAGTCACCGTCCCATTCGGGCGGTGACTTTATTTCTGGCGCCTGCCGCGTACTCCGACGTGCGTTGTCGGCCGCCCGTGCAACTGGAAGCTGGGGCTTGTATGCGCTTTTTGAAGAAATTGCGCGCCGGAAGCGGTGCGCTGGCCGTTGCTGCAATGCTGGCCGTAACGACGGCCGTTCCCGCCGGTGCGATCACCGGTGACTACATCAAGGACAACGAGCACCCGTTCGTTGGGCTCATCGTTTTCTACGGTCCCGACGGCGGTTTCCACCACAGGTGCTCAGGTGCCCTGCTGACGCCGACGGTGTTCCTCACCGCCGGACACTGCACGGCCACTGGTTCCTCCGCCCGCGTGTATTTCCAGCAGGACGCCGGGGTGGACTGGAGCCCCTCTACCGGCACCGATCCGGACACGGGCTACCCGGGCGCCTGCGCGGACGGGACGCTGGGCACCCAGTGCGCCACCTCAAGCAAGATGTACAACTACGGCTACACCAGTATGGACGCCGTGCCCGAAACCAAAGACGCCGGCCTAGTGATCCTGGACCAGCCGATCGCGCTTGATGAGTACGCGCAGCTTGCCGCGCCGGGGACCCTAGACGCACTGGCCACCAGGCGCGGGCAGCAGGAAACCACATTCACCTCCAGCGGTTACGGCATCTCCGCGGCCAACCCGGCAGCAGGCGAGACCTCATTCCGGGAACGGCTCATGGCCCAGTCCAAGCTGACCAACCTCACCAGCGCAAGCGCGGACGGCTACAACGTCCAGACCAACGGCAACGGCAACGGCCTAGGCGGGACCTGCACCGCCGACTCCGGCGGGCCGCTGTTCTACGGCAGGGCCGAATCCAACATCGTCGCCGGCATCACGTCGTTCAACCACAACCGCTACTGCAAGGGAACGAACTTCTCGTACCGCACGGACAGGCAGGACGTGGTCGACTGGATCAGAGCCACCACCGGAGACGAGTTCTCAAACATCGCCTTCGCGCCCGCCGTCGGCTGACCTTCCGGCACCCGGGGCACTGCGCCAGCCACCCGGCGTCGGTCATTATTCCGACGGCGGGTGGCCACCCGCCGTCGAACGGCAGGGCCCTGCTCAAGTTACGCAGGCTATGCCAGGAACTCAGCCGCTGCCTTCACCGCCACGGTCCGCACGGCATACACCGGGGCGAACACCGGCCGCTTAGGCAGCGGCGGCTCAGGCGCCGGACGGTCGTGCACGAGCGGCAGGGCGGCGCGCTGCATGGCAATGCGCTGCCAGGCCCAGGGCAGGAAGTAATTCCGCGCCCAGGCGAGGTCCCCGGCCCTGGCGTCGCGCCAGCTACTCTGCGGCAGCGCCTTCGGCTCCAAGGGCTGCAGCGAATGCGGCACCTGCAGGGTATCCAGCACCTTCATGGCGATGGTGTGGTGGCCCAGCGGCGAGAAGTGCAGCCGGTCCGGGTCCCACATCCGAGGCTCCCGGAGCCCCGGCAGAGTCCACAGGTCCACGAGCAAGCAGTCGTGCGCGGCCGCGACAATCCGAATGTTCTCGTTGAAGATTGCTATCCGGGAGCGGCTCCGCCCCAGGATCGGCGTACGCCGCCAGTCCGGTCCGGCGAACAGCATGATGGTGGCACCAGTGGCACTCAGCCTTTCGACGCCGGCCTCCAGCTTGGCAGCCAGCTTGTCCGGGTCGGTCCGGTGGAACACCATGTCATTCCCACCGGCCGACAGCGTGATCAGGTCCGGCTTCAGCTCCAATGCCGGTTCCGTCTGCTGTTCAAGAATCTGGCCCAAGAGCAGGCCACGGATAGCCAGATTGGCGTACGCAAAGTCTGTCCGCCCCGGGCTGAGCTCCTCGGCCACCCGGTCGGCCCAGCCCCGCAGCCCTCCGGCGCAGCGTTCTTCCGGGTCACCAACACCCTCGGTAAACGAGTCCCCCATTGCCACATACCGGCTCCAGGGGTGTGGGGCCGTTGCGTCCGCAGCGGAGTTCCGGGGTCCAAATCGGCCGATGTGTTTCATCGCCTCGTCCTCTCCCTTACGCCCCTGGCGCGGTACGCCTGCGGCGTTATCCAAGGAACGTCCGAACCCTCCCGGAAATTCCTAAAAAATCCCTGCTTTTGTGAAAATTTTCCGCCACGGAGGGATTAATCCATTCAGTGCATCATTTCGTGGCGTCCGCTGTTTTGCGCGGCCGGCAACCCCCGAATCCACAAAAGGCGCCACCTTGAGCCTTCTGGAACAAATGCCCCCTTCCGCTAGCAAAAGCGGATACCGCCCGGGAGGCCGCACCAGGCCTGACGGACAGGGCGCTGGCGAGGATCTACTTAGCCCGCCCACTGGTCGGCGTCATCGCATGCATCCGCTGCGGCATTCCTGCTCCTGGCGGTACGTCGAGTGGCGTCAACTGTTGGCCGACCGCATTCCAGCGCTGGCCACAACGATTCCGTCCCGCACGTATCGGCACAACCACGGTGGCCCGGTGGCGTTCGGGGCCTGGTCATTGCCATGGGTCGGGACCGACGGCGGGCTGGGTGAGCCTTGAGTCATGGGGACCATCGGGCTCGTCCGCCGCCGGCCTCCTTCAGACTACGCCCACTGGTTGGAGGCAGATCAAGGAAGCATGAGGCGCCGGACCCATGATTGCTTTTTTCGTTGACGGTTCCGCGCCGACACGAAGGCGAACGGACCGTTGAGGCCCCAAGGCGCTCCCAGCTTTCCCCAAGGCCTCAAAGACAGACTTGTCTTACTGAGAACAGGTCAGCCGTCAGGGCAAGACGGCTGGTCCGATCGCCGGACCCGGGATGTACCCCATGCTTTCCGGGTCCGGCGGAAAGGGAGCGCAACGTACGCGACGGTGCCTCCGGGAATTTGGCATGCTAAAGGTTTTTCCAAGGTCGGCCCGGGAGAATCTTGCTTGCCGGACACTCGTCTGCCGCGCGATAACCGGCATGGTACCGGGACCGACGGAGCCCTCCCCGGGCCCGGTGCCTTAAAAGCTGCCGCGTTACTGCCTCGGCGGACCAGGGTGTCAGACCCCGGCCCAGCGGCGGAGCGTGCTGTTGATCAGGCCGATGAGAACGGCCGTCCACCAGCAGGCCTGGGAAATGCTGAGCGCCACCATCAGCCTGAGCCGCAGCCGGCGGCCGAGTTCGCCGAAGCGGGTGTGTGCGGGCAGGGCGAGCAGCTGGTGCATGGCCGGCGCGATGCTCAGCCCGTTGAGCATGAGCACCAGGACGCAGGCGAGCTTGATGACGGTGACCGGGTTGCTCAGGTCAGGGTCAATCAGAGCGCCCGAAACCAGCAGCAGGGCCAGTCCGCCCCAGATCAGCGGTTTCGCGGCGGCCTCCAGCTTCCCGGACTCATGCATCTGCACCTTGCCCAGCAGCCACAGCAGGCCCAGCCAGTCGACAACCAGGATGGTGCCGAAGGAAAGCACCAGAGCAAGGATGTGCACGGCAAGCCCGATCCTGTGCAGTTCCGGACCGCAATCCACGAAGTGGCCCACGAGCAGCGAAGCGGTCCACCCTGCCGTGCACAAGGCTCCGAGCAGAACCAGCCGGTTCCGCTGGTTTTTCCGGCCGGCCGGGGCACGGCCGGTCTGCGGTTCGTGAATGGTCTGCGATCCGTGACTGGTCTGAGGTGCGCCGGGCGGGGCCGGGGCAGGTGCTGCTGGGGACATGCTGCTGCCTTTCGGGGATGCCGGCATAGTGCCGGCGGGTGCGACCGTGCTGCGATGTACGGCCGCCATGCGAGGGGAGAGTGATGGTGCTTAGTTAGGTCAACCTAAATCGGGAGATTACAGCCCCGCATCGGAATTAGGCAAACAAAATGTTCGCTAATTTCTCCACCGCTTGTTCTAAGTGGTGCCGTGTCCCCTGGCGCCTGCCTCCGCGACGGAGCGGGTTCCTACGGTTGACGGCCATGTACCCCGACGGCGGGAGCGGGCGCCGGGCGACCGTCGTCGTACCTGTGCCCGGCTCCAGATCGACGACGATGCCGGGCAGGACAGTTGCCGGGGGTTTGGCACAGGCTTCGTTCCAGACCTGGCCACGGCCAGGGCGAGCACGGGAATGAACAGCAGCAGCCGCCCTCACGGTCCCCGGAAGAAGTCACTTCCGGGGATCCGCCCAAATCTTTGACAATTCTTGGATTGCCCCTGCACCTATCCTCGACGGGACTTCCCTAGCGTTGAGCCATGCAGCCACGAGCAATCCCCGCAGTATCCATCAGGGGCATCTTCTCTACGGAGGCGCCGCCCTAACCGACGCACCCGGATCCCTAAACCCTGCGCTGACCTCGTGTTTTGCTGGGGGACCAGTGAGCGGTATTGGGGGCCGCGGTCCCACCCTTCAGGGTCAACCAGGGCACAGGTTTTTCCAAATGGCGCGCCTCAATACTTCATTCGAAGCGTCAGACCGGGCGCCCCCAGGCGGAAGGCCCCTGTTGCACGCGGCACATGTTTCACGGCGTGAGGGTATTTCTCTGGCCGCCCGGTTAGTCAATCTTCCATCAGAATCTTTCGGCAGGCTGTGGGGCCCATAAATGAAGCACTTGAGAATAATCCTGTATTCGCATGACTCACTCGGCTTGGGGCACGTGCGGCGAAACCTCGCACTGGCCAGCGCGCTGAGCGACCAACTGCCCGGCCTGACCGGCAGGCAAGTCACCGGCGTCCTCGTGGCAGGCACTTCGCTCGCGCCAGGGTTCCGGATCCCTAAAGGGTGGGACTGGGTGATACTGCCCGGCGTCATGAAAGGCGCGGCGGGCTACGAGCCCCGGGGACCTCTCCGTTCCCCTGCAGGACCTCGTGTCCCTCCGGGGAAAACTGCTGGACTCGCTGTTGCAGGGCTTCAACCCCGATCTGGTGATCGTGGACCGGCACGCAACCGGCATCCAACTGGAACTCGAGGGAGCCCTGCGCCGGCTCCGTGCACGAGGGAACGCCCGGGTGGTGTTGGGGCTTCGTGAAGTGCTTGACTCCCCCGCGGCAGCCAGCGCCGAATGGGACGGCAACGGCGGTCCCCGCCGGGTCCAGGAACTCTTTGACGCAGTCTGGGTTTACGGCGACCGCTCGGTTCACGATCCCGTGGCCACCGGCGAAATCCCCTTCTCTCTGCGGCGGATGGTCAGCTACACGGGGTATCTGGCAGCCGGCCGGCCGACAGGTTCCGGAAAGCTGAAGATGCCCGGCAGGTACGTCATGACTACGGTTGGCGGCGGGGCCGACGGCTACGCGTTGGCCAAACTGGCCGCTGCCACCCCGCTCCCCGCCGGCCTCGGGCACCTCATTGTGGCCGGACCCCAGATGCCCAAAGCGCAAAGGCGCGGCCTGCGGCGGCAGGCGGGTCCCGGCGTCGTCATTGTGAAGGCGCTGGAGGACATGCTGGCGCACATCAGCGGCGCTGATGCGCTGGTTTCCATGGGCGGCTACAACTCCGTCTGCGAAATTCTCAGCACGGCGGTTCCGGCGCTGATTGTTCCGCGGGACCATTCCCGCTGCGAGCAGCGAATCCGGGCCGCATCCCTCGCCGCCGCCGGGTACCTCGAACAGCAGGAACTGGCCACCCTGACCCCCGACGTTCTGGCCGGCTGGATCGCAGACCGGGCAGGCACCCGTGTGGACCGCCGGGGAGCACAACTCGATGGGCTGACCCGGGTTCCGGTGCTGGCCGCAAAGCTGCTGAAGGCGCGTGAGACGGATCTACTCCGGCCCCACCCCGAGCCGGTCATCAGCGCCCAGCTCAACACCCTGGCGCAGAGTCTGCGGGGAGGTGCGGCGCATGCAGCCGTCTGAGCAGGTGACCGCCTACGTCCTGAAGATGTATCCCCGCTTCTCCGAAACGTTCATTGTCTCGGAAATCCTCGCCCGGGAGGCCGCCGGCGAACGGATCGAAATCTTCGCGCTCCGCCCCACCACCGACGCCAGGTTCCACCCCGAACTGGCGCGCGTCAAAGCCCCCGTCACCTATGTTGGCCGGCCGCAGTCCACCGGCGGCGTTTGGGAAACCTTCCGGGCAGCGGCATCGGCCGGCCTCATCGACGACGTGGCCCGGGCCTTCGGGGAACTCGCCGCGGCCGACCCGGACGATGCCATCCAGGCCATCAACCTGGCCGCCGAATTGCAGCGCCGCGACGTCCGCCACCTCCATGCACACTTTGCCTCCGCGGCAACCGCCGTCACCCGGCTCGCCTCCCTGATCACCGGGATCCCGTATTCGTTCACGGCGCACGCAGCGGACATCTTCCGCGACACCGTCAGCCGGGACGGCCTGCGGGCCAAGCTGGCCGACGCCCACCATGTGGTCACCATCAGCGACTACAACCTGCATTACCTGCGCCGCCACTTTCCGCAGCAGGCCGAGCGGCTCCGCCTGGTCCGGAACGGCCTGGAACTCGCCCGCTTCCCCTACCGCGATCCCCGGCCGGTCGGCACCACGGTGCGGGTGGCCGCCGTCGGACGGCTCGTGGAAAAGAAGGGGTTCCAGCACCTGCTCCCGGCGCTGGCGTCCTTCATCGGCTCGGGTGTCCGGGCGGACGTCCGCATCGCCGGGACCGGCATGATGGCCGGGGAACTGCAGTCCACCCTCGACGGGCTCGGCCTCAGCCGCCATGTCCGGATGCTCGGCCCGCAGACCCAGGACCAGATCCATGAACTGCTGGACTGGGCCGACGTCTTCGTCGCACCGTGCGTGGTGGGTTCGGACGGCAACGCCGACGGCATCCCCACCGTCCTGCTGGAGGCCATGGCCACCGGCACGCCGTGCATTTCCACCGCTGTCACCGGCATTCCCGAAGTGGTCCGCGACGGCAGCACCGGCGTCCTCATCGAACCCGGCAACCCCGCGCTGCTGGCCCAGGCGATCCTGCGGATCACCTCGCCCGCGACGGACAGGACGCTGCTGGCCCGCAACGCCCGGGCCCTCATCGAACAGGAGTACGACGCCGGGCGGCAGGCCGCTGCCCTGCGTCGCCTCTCGCTCCAGGCAGTTGTGCAACAGCCTGCTGAGCAGAGTTCCCTCGCCGAGGCGGTGGCCTGATGCGCGTCGCCTACATCTGTGCGGACCCCGGCGTCCCCGTCTTCGGCACCAAGGGTTCCTCGGTCCATGTGCAGGAGATCGTCCGGGCCTGGCGCCGGGCCGGTGCCGACGTCACGGTCTACTGCACCCGGGCCGGGAGCGACCGGCCGGCCGACTTGGCCGGGCTGCCCGTCGTCGAAATCCGGCCCCGCTCCGCCTCCGGGGCGGGCCGGGAGCTCGCTGTCAGGGTAGCTGCGGTTGCCTTGGCCCAGGCCGTCATCCGGGACGGCTGCGACGTGGTCTATGAGCGCTATTCGCTGTTCAGCCCGGCCCTGGCCATGGCCGCCGAAGCCCTGCGCGTCCCGGCCGTGCTGGAGGTCAACGCACCGCTGATCGAGGAACAGCAGCAGTACCGCGAACTCCACGACGCCGGCCTGGCGGAACGGATGCTGCGCATCAACGCCGCCGCGGCCAGCGCGGTGGCCTGCGTCTCCGAACCCGTGGTGCGGTGGGTGGAGAGCCGCGTTCCCGGAGCCAGCACCCTGCTGGCCCCCAACGGCGTCAACACCGGACGCATCACGCCGCGCCCCAACGGGCGGGATCATTCAGGCCGCCTGACCGTGGCTTTTGTGGGCACGCTCAAGCCCTGGCACGGCGTGGGCTACCTGCTCGAAGCCGTGGCCCAGGCCAACATCCGCAGCGCCGGGCCTGCATGGCAGGCGAAGATCATTGGCGACGGGCCGTGCCGGCAGGAGCTCGAGCGCACCGCCGCGCAGCTGGGCGTGGACGCGGCCTTCACCGGCGCCGTGGCCCCGGATTCCGTGCCCGGGCTGCTGCACGAATGCGACGCCGCGGCAGCACCCTACCCGGCAGCGGAACCGGGCCGGGACGACTACTTCTCCCCGCTGAAGGTCTACGAATATCTGGCCGCAGGACTGCCGGTGGTCGCGTCCGGCGTCGGGCAGATTCCGTCCATTCTGCAGCACGGACGCACCGGTTTGCTGGTGGAGCCGGCCGACCCCCGTGCGATTGCCGCCGCCCTGGGGCGCCTCGGCGCGGACCGCGCGCTGCGGGACCGCCTGGGCACCCAGGCGCGGGCGGCCGCCGTCGGGCTTTACAGCTGGGACGGCGTCCTGGCCACTATCCGCCAAGCACTGACGTTTGAAAGGAGCGTGGCCTGACATGGGCATAAGAGCCGTACCCAAAAGCGCCCCGCAGGCCAGGCCGGAGTCCGGGCTGCGCCGCACGCTGCGGTGCGTTCGCCCCCACCTGCAGGGCCACCGGTGGCTGATGGCAGGCGGATTCTCCGCCCTGGCGTTCGACGTCGTGTTCCGCCTCATCGAGCCATGGCCCGTGAAACTGGTGGTCGACGCCGTCTCCCGCGCCCTGGGCGCGACCCTGCACAAACCCGGGCCCTCCATGGACGCCGGTCTGCAGACACTGCTGTTGTGCGGGGCCGCCGTGGTGGCGATCGCGCTGGGCCGGGCGGTAGCCAACTACTGGTCCGCGATCTGCTTCGCGCTCATCGGATCCCGGGTGGCAACAGACCTGCGCGCCCGCGCCTTCCGCCACGTCCAAAGCCTGTCCATGCGCCACCACACCCGCGCCTCCACCGGGGACACCGTCCAGCGCTTGGTGGGCGACGTGTCCCGGCTGCAGGAAGTCGCGGTGACGGCGGGCCTGCCGCTGCTGGGCAACATGATCACGCTGGTCCTGATGACCGGCATCCTCCTCTGGCTCGACCCGCTGCTGGCCCTGGTGGTGTTCCTGGCCGGCGGGGTGTTCGTGCTCCTCTCGCGCTCGAGCACAGGCCGGATCACCGCCGCCGCGGGAAACTCCCGGAAGGGTGAAGGAAGCCTGGCCACCACCGCGGCCCAGACGCTCGGCGCCATCCGCGAAGTCCAGGCCTACGGGCTCGAGGACACCATCAGCACCGGCTTCCGCAAAAGCAACCAGGCCACCCTCGGCACCGGCGTGGTGGCACTGCGGCTGGCAGCCGGACTCGAACGCCGCACCGACGTCCTCATCGGCGTCGCCACGGCCGTGGTCCTGGCCGGCGGCGGCTGGCGCGTCCTGGAACACGCCATCACCCCCGGCGACCTCGTGGTGTTCCTGATGTACCTCAAGACCGGGATGAAACCCCTGAAGGACCTCGCCAAACAGACCGGCAGGATCGCCCGCGCCACCGCCTCCGGCGAACGCGTCGCCGACCTCCTCGAAGCCCAGACCGACCTCCCCGAAAACCCTCATGCCCGGACCCTGGACAGCGCCCGCCCGGACATTGCCCTGGACAACGTCTCCGCCGG
>NZ_JBNHFL010000029.1:0-68691 GCF_059090205.1 Arthrobacter sp. CMU6 | reverse complement strand
GGACTCAACCCACTCGGCGGTCTCTTCCGGATCACGATCAGGCAGCTGGTTAGTCAACCCGCTGAGGATATGGGAGGTATCTTCTCCTGCAGCCACGGCAGCCTCGTTTCATCTTTGAATGTTGGGCTCATGTTTTCGTATTGTGAGAAAACATTCTTGCTATTCGAGATTATCCGCCATATCGGAGTGGGGTCAAACGGGACAGTGGATGCGGGTGCAATCCGGCCCGAGAGTGAGCTGTTTCTGCAGATTGTGACCATCATCAGAGCTGGCGCATCTTGACCGGAGGTGATGCAGGTCATACGCTTATTTCACTATTCAACAAGTTTATTTCGCTATGTGGAATAACAGCAATGATCGTCCGACGACTGATCGTCCGACCGAGGGCTCACCACCGCGAAAACCCAAGAAACTGGAGAACCAGATGCATACGACTCCACCAGTCGGCGTCGAACCGGCTCCCGCTCCGACAGCGTCGTCGGGCCAGCCCGTTCACCAGGCCGCGGCCACCGACGCCCTGTGCGAAGCGGCCAGCGCTGCAGCCGGCCGCGACATCAGCCCGGCCCTCTACAACGCCGACCTCGCACCCACCAAGCGGCAAGGGCGCCGCTGGACCGGGTACAGCATCTTCACCCTCTGGGCGAACGATGTGCACAGCCTCGGAAACTATGCGTTCGCCGTCGGACTCTTTTCCCTGGGCCTCGGAGGCTGGCAGATCCTGACGGCCCTGGCCATCGGGGCGGCCCTCCTCTTCGTCCTGCTCAGCTTCTCCGGATTCATGGGGCAGAAAACGGGCGTTCCGTTTCCCGTCATGAGCCGCATCAGTTTCGGCATCCGTGGCGCCCAGCTCGCAAGCCTGCTGCGCGGCGCGGTGGCAGTGGCGTGGTTCGGCATCCAAACGTTCCTTGCCTCGGTGGTGCTCCGGGTCATGCTGGTGGCCATGATCCCGTCCCTCCATGACCTGGACACCAACTCCATCCTCGGCCTCTCCACGCTGGGCTGGATCTCCTTCGTGGGGCTGTGGATCGTACAGCTCGTGATCGTCAGCTTCGGCATGGAGATGATCCGCAAGTACGAGGCCTTCGCCGGTCCGGTGATTCTGGTGACGATGGTCCTGCTTGCTGTCTGGGTCTTCATCGAGGCGCGCGGGTCCGTCCAGTGGACCGGCATCCGGGGCCTCGAGGGTGGCGAGATGTGGCGGACCATCTTCGCTGGCGGCGCCCTCTGGGTCTCCATCTACGGAACGTTTGTCCTGAACTTCTGCGACTTCACCCGCTCCGCTGTGTCCAAAAAGTCCATCGTGCGCGGCAATTTCTGGGGCATCCCCATCAACATGCTCCTCTTCGGCGCCATCGTGGTGGTCCTCGCCGGCGGTCAGTACAAGATCAACGGCACCATCATCGAGACGCCGTCGGACATCGTCCAGAGCATCCCCAACACCCTGTTCCTGGTGCTGGCCTGCCTGGCGATCCTCATCCTGACCATCGCGGTCAACCTCATGGCCAACTTCGTCGCCCCCGTGTACGCCCTCACCAATCTCTTCCCCAAGCGGCTCAACTTCCGCCGGGCAGCCTGGGTTAGCGGCACCATCGGCCTGGTCATCCTGCCGTGGAACCTCTACAACAACCCCCTCGTGATCGTCTACTTCCTGGGCGGCCTGGGTGCACTTCTCGGCCCCCTGTTCGGCGTGGTCATGGCCGACTACTGGCTGCTCCGCCGTGGAAAGGTCAACGTCCCCGAGCTCTACACCGAGAACCCTGATGGTGCCTATTTCTACAAGCGGGGCGTCAACCCGCGGGCGATCATCGCCCTGGTGCCGGCGGCGGTCCTGGCAATCCTGGTCGCCTTCCTCCCTGCCTTCGAGGCGGCCGCACCGTTTGCCTGGTTCTTCGGCGCCGGGGTCGGCGCACTCAGCTACTACGTGATCGCCGACCGCAGGCAGCGCTTTGAGGACGTCGACGGCGAGGCCATCGCCGTCGCCAGCACCCACTAAGAGCCACCCGACCCAAGGAGGAAACCATGCGCATACTCGTTGCGAACGTCAACACCACCCAGTCCATGACCGACTCCATCGCCGCCCAGGCACGCAGCATCGCGGCACCCGGCACCGAGATTGTCGGGATCACGCCGCGCTTCGGCGCGGACTCCTGCGAAGGAAACTTTGAGAGCTACCTGGCCGCGATCGCCGTGATGGACCGGGTGGTCAGCTATCCCGAACCCTTCGACGCCGTCATCCAGGCCGGCTACGGCGAACACGGCCGGGAGGGGCTGCAGGAGCTGCTGGACGTGCCCGTCGTCGACATCACCGAGGCGGCAGCCAGCACGGCCATGTTCCTGGGCCACAAGTATTCCGTGGTGACCACCCTGGACCGCGCGGTGCCCCTCATCGAGGACCGGCTGAAGCTGGCCGGCCTCGACGCGCGCTGCGCTTCGGTGCGGGCCAGCGGGATGGCCGTGCTGGAACTGGAGGAGGAGCCGGAGCGGGCGGTGGAGGCCATCATCAGCCAGGCGCTGCTCGCGGTCCGGGAGGACAAGGCCGAGGTGATCGTGCTGGGCTGCGGCGGCATGGCGGGCCTGGACGAACAGATCCGGCAGCGCGCCGGAGTGCCGGTTGTCGACGGCGTTGCGTCCGCCGTGACCATCGCCGAGTCCCTGGTCCGGATGCAGCTGTCCACGTCCAAGGTGCGGACATACGCAACGCCGCGGCCCAAGACCGTCATAGGCTGGCCGCTGGTGGCTGACAACGTTTCCGCCACCGCCTGAGGTGCCAATCACCGCACAGGTTCCAACAACTCCAGGAGAAGCAACATGACCGTTCCACCGACGACGGGACGGGTTGCCGTCGTGACCGGTGCCGGTTCCGGCATTGGACGGGCAGTGGCCCGGCAAATGCTGGCGGGCGGTTACCGGGTGGCCCTGGCCGGCCGCCGCGAGCCGCAGCTCCTGGAAACAGCGGACGGGCATCCGGACGCGCTTGCGGTTCCGTGCGATGTCACCGTGCCCGACGACGTCGAACGCCTTTTCGCCGCCGTCCTCCGGCGCTGGGGCCGGGTGGACGTCCTGTTCAACAACGCCGGCGTCTTCGGCCCGGCGGCGTCGGTGGATGAGATCAGCCTGGCGGACTGGGAAGCCACCGTGGCCGTGAACCTGACCGGTTCCGTGCTGTGTGCCGGGGCTGCCGTCCGGGCGATGAAAGCGCAGTCGCCGCAGGGCGGGCGGATCATCAACAACGGCTCCATCTCGGCGCACTCACCCCGGCCGCGGACCGTCGCCTACGCCGTCACCAAGCACGCCATGACCGGGCTGACCAGGAGCATCGAGCTCGACGGCCGGGAGTTCGGGATCACCTGCGGGCAGATCGACATCGGCAACACCGCCACGGAAATCATGGACACCATCGGGGTCGGCTCGGGGGCGCTCCAGGCCGACGGGAGCCGCCGGGTGGAACCGATGTTCCCGGTGGAGGACGCTGCCAGGGCAGTGCTGATGATGGCCGGGATGCCGCCGTCGGCCAGCGTGGGCTCGGTGGTCATCACAGCGGCGGGAATGCCCTTCATCGGCCGCGGCTGACCTGTCCTCGCTTCCTTCCGGCCCCGTCCTTCCCCGTCGCTCCGACCAGTTGATTTTGCCGCCCCGCAGCGGCGAGTACCTGGACAAAAACTCGCGACCGTGAAGGTCCGCATGTGGATAACGTCCCGCAGGCCTTCCCGGGGTGCCTCAATGGAGCTTGACCAGATTGTCACCGCTGCCCTGGTCACGGCAGCGGAAGTCCAAGGCGTTCCGCTGCCGCCATGGGCGGAGTTCAGTCCCGACGACGACGGCGGGCCGGTGACCGCCGTCGTCGAACCTGTGCCATGGGGCAAGAAAAGCGGTCCGCACTTCCGGGAGCCCGGACGGTTCCTTCACCTGTCCAGGGAGAACGGCGGCGCGCTTCCCCGCCGCCGGGGCATCGCCGGTCGACGTGTTGAACGGGCCCGTCTGGACGGATCTGGGTGCCCGAGGTACAGGACCTGCATCGAGTATGAGGGGCGCCATCACCTGACGCCCGAGCAGCAGGCGCTGCGCAAGCAGGGCTGGCAGCGGTGAGAGTTTTGTCCGGATATTGGCACCTGGAGGGCCTCTCACTCCCAATAAGTGGACAAAAACTCGATTGTGACCGGCCAATCCGATTCCGCATCGTGAAAACTCAATTTCCTCTTGCGGAATTGTGTGACCGGGGTTACGTTGGAAACAGACCCCGATCCGGGGCAGTTCCCAATTGATAGGTACAGATCAATGAAGATCCCAGATTCCTCGGCGCTGAAGGCGAGTTCGGCGCCGTCGAAGAAGAAGCCCCTCTATAGGTCGCTCTTCTTCCAAATTCTGATCGCCGTCGTGGCAGGTGTTCTCATAGGGCATTTCTGGCCGGACCTAGGCGCTCAACTGAGGCCGCTCGGTGACGGCTTCATCCAGCTCATCAAAATGATCATCGCGCCGCTGATCTTCCTCGTGATCGTCACGGGAATTTCAGCCGTCGGCGACGTCAAGGCGGTCGGAAGGGTAGGAGTCAAGGCTCTTCTCTACTTCACAGCGGCCACACTTTTCGCCCTGGTCTTCGGCCTGGTTGTCGGCAACGTCGTCCAGCCCGGAGCGGGCCTGAACATCGATCCGAGCACCCTGTCCCAGGAGGCCCTCGACGCCAAGACCGGCCACGCCGTGCCGAAGGACGCAGCGGCCTTCATTTTGGACGTCATCCCCACCAGCGTCATCGGCGCCTTCGCCAACAACAGCCTGCTGCAGGTCCTCTTCTTCTCCGTGTTCTTCGGCGCCGCCATCGTCGTCATCGGCCGCGAGCGGTGCCTGCCGGTCGTCAGCCTCATGGAGACCGTCCTCGAGCTCATTTTCAAGATCATGTCCTGGATCATGAAGGTTGCTCCAATCGGTGCCTTCGGCGCGATGGCCTTCATCATCGGCCAGTACGGGCTGGACACCCTCGGCACCTACGCGATGCTGATCGCAGCCTGCTACGGCGCCGCGGTGGTGTTCATCGGGCTCCTGTTCGTGGTGGCCTGGAGCTTCGCCCGGGTTCCGCTGTGGCAGTTCCTCAAGTACACCCGAGAGGAATTCCTGCTGGCCCTCGGCACCGCCTCCACGGAGGCCGTGATGCCGCGCATCATGACCAAGCTGACCAACGCCGGATGCTCCCGGGCCACCACCGGCCTGGTGGTCCCCACGGGCTACTCGTTCAACCTGGACGGTGCGGCGATCTACCTGTCCATCTCCCTGCTGTTCCTCGCGCAGGCCTTCGGCCACCACCTGGACCTCGGCCAGCAACTCGCGGCCCTCGGCGTCCTGCTGCTGACCTCCAAGGGCATGGCCGGCGTTCCGGGATCGTCCTTCCTGGCGCTGTCCGCCACCGCGGCTGCCTTGGGAATCTTCCCGGTGGCCGGCGTTGCCCTGCTCCTCGGGGCGGACCGGCTCATGGACTCCATGCGCGTGGTGGTCAACCTGCTGGGCAACTGCGTGGCCACCTTCGTGGTCTCCAAGTGGGAAGGCCAGTTCGACCGCAGCGTCATGGTCCGGGCGTTCCGCGGCGAGATCACCAACCACGATTCCGCCGTGATGCTCGGTGTGGAGGAGGACTTCCAGGAGCAGGAACTGGAACGGATCAGCGGAGGCGGGCAGGCTTCGCCCAAGTTCCGCGGCGGTCCCAACCCGGGTGAGATGCCCGAGCTCCAGATGACCAGGCCGTCCGCCGCCATCAACCACGAGTAACAAGACGGAGTTTGTCCAGATAATCGCCGCTGAAGGCCCCCGAAGTCGCGATATCTGGACAAAAACTCCAGAGGATGGAGGCAGGATCCCGCCCGGGCTTGGCAATTCAGGCTTGGGCGGGATCCTGCTTTTGTCGCGCTTGGCGTCCTGCTGCGTCGCGGCGCCTAGAGCGGGAGCAGTGCCGACAGGTCCGCCCGCAGGCCTGACGCGGCCACGCGTCCGGCTCCGACGGCGTCGGCCCAACTCAGCCGCCCGGTCACCATCGCCAGCCAGGTGGCGGCGTCGCACTCGATGACGTTCGGGGGAGTGCCGCGGGTGTGCCGCGGGCCCTCCACGCACTGGGTGACTCCGAACGGCGGCACCCGCACCTCCACCGAATTCCCCGGCGCCCGGGCGGTGACCTCCTCGAGGGAGTACCGGACCGCCATCGCAATCACCGAACGGGGAACCGCAGGCGCGGCGGGTGCGCCCGGAGCAGCGTCCGACGGCGGGACGGCACCTTCCGCCCATTCGTTCAGTGCCGCTTGGCCGTCGGCCGGGTCGATTCTGCGGCGCGCAACTGCCACCGGTGCCTCCTTGAAAAGCTAAAAGTACGTTAGTCCAGCAGTGCCGAGACGGCGTGGCCCAAGCGGATCTTGCCCACGGGACGGCCGCCGCCGAGGACCGGCTCCACCACCTTCTCGAGCACGCTGGACACCCCCGGGATGTCGACCGCTCCGCACGCTGCCAGCAGGGTCAGCCCCACCAAGGAGGTGGCCCGCAGGTTGCCGTCGAGCATCTTGAGGGCCACGGAAACCCCCTGGGAGGTGGCCATGACCAGGATGCCCTCGGCGCCGATCTTGGCGATGACGTCCAGCTCCTCCATCACGATTGTGTTGGCTTCGCCCTTGCCCTGGACCGCCCACGGGTAGTCCAGCATGGAGGTCGCGATGGTGGCGGCGCGGGCGTTGGCGGATTTGTCGGACGGGGCCTTGGCGAGCAGGGAGTACGCGCGAGCCAGGCCGGTCAGCGAGATCGCCGCTACCGGTGCGCCGCAGCCGTCGATGCCCAGGTGCGCGATCTGTTCGCCGGAGTACTCCTCGATTACGGTGCGGATGCGCTGCTGCAGCGGGTGGTTGGGTTCCAGGTAGCTGTGCGTGTCCCAGCCGTTTTCCGTGCAGGCCCACAGGAAAGCAGCGTGTTTCCCCGAACAGTTGAAGGCCAGCCGGGACTTGCCCCGCTCAGACCGCGTCAACCAGGTCCGTGCCGTCTCGTCCTGCGGCCACGCGGCGGGGCACTGCAGCTGGTCCTCCTTGACGCCCGCGGCCTTGAGCATGCCCTCGACGACGTCCATGTGGTCGAGGGATCCCGTGTGGCTGGCGCAGGCGAGGGCAACCTGGGCGCCGCGCAGCGGAACGCCGGACTGCATGGCCGCCAGCGCCTGCAGCGGCTTGAGCGTGGACCGGGCCAGGATGGGGGTGGAGATGTCGCCAAGCTGAGTGACCACGTGGCCGTCAGCGGCGAGCACCACGGCCGCCCCGATATGGCGGGACTCCACAAATCCGCTTCGTTCAACCACGGCGAGTTCGACAGCGGAATCCACAGTGAACGTGGCGTGCGAATTTAGGCCCATGGCCCCAGTCTATGGTGCGGCAGGGGCATTCTTTCGGAGCCGTCCGGGGCGGCTGGCCGGCGAAGACGCCCGGCCAAGGCGCCGCTGAACCGGCTATTCAACCGTGACCATGACCGACTGCCAGCCGGAAGCACCGTCAGGCACGGGGTCGGCGCGCTTCTCCGTCTGCACCTCGCCACTCCCGTCCGTGGCCCGCACCTTGATGTAGTGCGAACCCGGCTTGGCGTCCCAGTCGAAGGACCATTGGCGCCACGTGTCCACGGAAGCCTCGTCCGAGAGCACGGCCTCAGCCCAGCCGCCGCCGTCGATCTGCACCTCGACCCTGGTGATGCCCCGGGTCTGCGCCCATGCCGTGCCGCCGATGGCCACGCGCCCGGCGGGGACCACCGCGAAGGACTTAGGGACCTCCACCCGGGCCATCGTCTTGATGGGGCCGCGCTCGGACCAGCCGCGCTGGGTCCAGTAGGCCTTGCTGTCGGCGAAGCGGGTCACCTCCAGATCCACCACCCACTTCGTGGCGGATACAAAGCCGTACAGTCCCGGAACTACCATGCGCACGGGGTAGCCGTGTTCCAGCGGCAGCGGTTCGCCGTTCATGCCGATGGCGAGCATCGCGTCGCGGCCGTCCTGCAGGACCTCCAGCGGGGTGGAGGCGCTGAATCCGTCGATGGAGGTGGAGAGGACCATGTCCGCGCCGGCGGTGGGCCTGGCCCGATTGAGTACCTCGCGGATGGGCAGTCCCAGCCACCTGGCGTTGCCGGCGAGGTTGCCGCCCACCGGATTCGAGACGCAGGTGAGGGTCACATGGGACTCGACCAGATCGGCGTCGAGCAGGTCCTGGAAGGTGAGCCGGACCTCTTCCTCCACGAGTCCGTGCACGCGCAGTTCCCACTCCTCAGCCTTAATCTCCGGAACGCTGAGGGCAGTGTCAATCCGGTAGAAGTCCTTCCCGGGCGTCAGCCACGGCGTCACGCCGGGCGTGGCGGACTGCACCCCGGCGGGCACGGCGGCCGCGGGCCGGACGGGCGCCGGCAGCCGGAGTGACTCCCGGGTCTGCGCCACGTTGCTGCGCGCGGCGCTGAGCAGCCGGCCGCCGGTGGCGGCGATGCCCGCGGCGGCGGCCGTGATGCCGGTCGCCGCGAAGAAGGCCCGGCGGGAGGTGGCTGGCCGCTCCGGGGCCTTGGCGGCGACGTCGGACGGAGAATCAGGGAATGCCCGCAGCCGCCACAGCCGTGACACCAGCAGCCGCAGCACCACCAGCCCGGCCGCGGTTCCCGCCAATGAGGGCAGGGCATCCAGATGCCTTACTCCCGCGCGGGTCACCACGCTGGCCACAATCACCGCGCCCATGAACATCACTCCGGCAGCCCCCAGCGCCCATTTCCGGTAGGCCACCGCACCGAGCACGCACGCCAGCACGAAGATCGTCAGGCCCATGCCGGCGAAGAGCGCGGCCTTGTCATTGGTGCCGAATGTCGCAATCGCGAAGTCCTTCAGCCACGGCGGCGTGAAGTCGATGAACGTCGAGCCCAGGGCAATCAGGGGAGTGGCGCGGGCGGTGAAGAACGCCCCCAGCAGTTCCGCAACTGAAAGTACGACGGCGGCGGCGGCCACCCCGGCGAGGGCCGCCAGTGCGGCTGGTCCCCTGAACCATCCCATGAGCTTCTTCATGGCATTGGTTCGTAGCTGCCGGCTGTGCGGATGGTCCGGTCCGGTCACAGCTTAGGAGCGAGCACGGTGCACAAAGTACGCTTGGAGACTGTGAAGGTACTCGTCATTGGCCCCGGCGGCCGCGAACACGCCATTGTCCGCTCCCTCCTTGCCGACCCCAACGTTTCCGAAGTCCACGCGGCTCCGGGCAACGCCGGCATCAGCAAGCTCGTCCCCACGCACGCAATCAACGGGAACGATCCGGACGCAGTGGCGGCGCTCGCCACCCGGCTCGATGTCGACCTGGTGGTGGTCGGTCCCGAGGCGCCCCTCGCCGCCGGTGTCTCCGACGCCGTGCGCGAGGCCGGCATCCCGGTGTTCGGCCCGAGCAAGGCGGCTGCCCAGCTCGAGGCCTCCAAGGCGTTCGCGAAGCAGGTCATGGCCGAGGCCGGCGTTCCCACCGCCATGGCGCTGGTGGCTGCCAACGCGGATGAGGCTGCCGCGGCGCTGGACACCTTCGGCGCACCCTATGTGGTCAAGGATGACGGCCTGGCCGCCGGCAAGGGCGTAGTGGTCACCAACGACCGGAACGAGGCCCTGGCCCACGCCCAGAGCTGCTTCGATGCCGGCGGAACCGTCGTCATCGAGGAGTTCCTGGATGGCCCCGAGGTCTCCGTGTTCGTCCTGTGCGACGGCCGCAACACCATGGCCCTGTCCCCGGCGCAGGACTTCAAGCGCATCTATGACAACGACGAAGGCCCCAACACCGGCGGCATGGGCGCGTACACGCCACTCGACTGGGCTCCGGACGGCCTCGTCCAGGAGGTCATCGACCGCATCGCCCAGCCCACCGTGGACGAGATGGCCCGCCGTGGCACTCCGTTCGTCGGCGTGCTGTTCGTCGGGCTGGCGCTGACCAGGCGCGGCACGCGCGTCATCGAATTCAACGTCCGTTTCGGCGACCCCGAAACCCAGGCGGTGCTCGCACGGCTCAAGACGCCCCTCGGTTCCCTTCTGCTGTCAGCCGCCAAGGGCGAACTGGACCAGGCAGAAGAGCTGCGCTGGTCCAAGGACACGGCAGTCGCCGTCGTCGTCGCCTCGGAAAACTACCCGGACACCCCGCGCACCGGTGACCGCATCCGCGGGCTCAAGAAGGTGGACGAGCTGGACGGCGTCCACGTGATCCACGCCGGAACCAAGCTCGACGACGAGGGCAAGGTGGTCTCCGCCGGCGGGCGCGTGCTGGCCGTGGTGGCGCTGGGATCCGACCTGGTGGAGGCCCGGGAAAGGGCGTACGACGGCGTGGAGCTGGTGCAGCTGGAAGGCGCCCAGTTCCGCACGGACATCGCAGGCAAGGCCGCACGCGGTGAGATCAAGGTGCCGGCCGCCGTCGCGGCCCCCACGGCTGCCCAGGCCGGCTCCGCTTCGGAAGAGAAGGCGTGACAGTGGCTGAACAGGAAGGCCCCCGCGGCCTGGACACCCCGCACATTGAACTGCCCGGCTGGAAGCACGTCTATTCGGGCAAGGTCCGCGACCTCTACGTCCCGGCCAGCGAATCCATTAACGAGCAGTTCGGGCAGGAATGCGTGCTGGTGGTGGCGAGCGACCGCATCAGCGCCTACGACCATGTGCTCAGCAGCGAGATCCCGGACAAGGGACGGATCCTGACCCAGCTGAGCCTCTGGTGGTTCGACCAGCTGGACGTTGAACACCACGTCCTGGCATCCACCGTGGAGGACGGCGTACCGGCCGCGGTCGAGGGCCGTGCCATGATCTGCAAGAAGCTTGAAATGTTCCCGGTGGAGTGCATCGCCCGCGGCTACCTCACCGGCTCCGGCCTCGTGGAGTACCGGAGATCCGGCACCGTCTGCGAGATTCCGCTGCCGGAAGGGCTGGTGGACGGCTCCCGCCTGGAGCACGCCATCTTCACCCCGTCGGCCAAGGCCGAGGTGGGCGAGCACGACGAGAACATCACCTACGACGCCGTCGTGTCCATCGTGGGCGACGACATTGCCGCGCGCCTGAGCGAACTGACCCTTGGCATCTACACCAAGGCCGAGGAGATCGCCCGCGAACGCGGCATCATCCTGGCCGACACCAAGGTGGAGTTCGGCTACGACGTCGTGAACGGCGCCATCACGCTGGGCGACGAGGTCCTCACCCCGGATTCGTCCCGGTTCTGGGACGCCGCCACCTACGAGCCCGGCAAGGCGCAGCCGTCCTACGACAAGCAGTTCGTCCGGGACTGGCTCACGTCCGAGGCATCCGGCTGGGACAAAGCCTCCGACACGCCGCCGCCAGCCCTGCCCGCGGACATCGTGGAGCGCACCCGCGCCCGCTACGCGGAAGCTTACGAGAAGCTGACCGGCCGCAGCTTCAGCTAGGCATTGAACACGCTCAGGGCGCCCCCGGGAAATAGTCCCTGGGGCGCCTGACGTTTACGCCCGACGTTTAAGCGTGCAGCTGCTAGCTGGCCTCGGCCGCGGCGGCACGGCGCTGGGCGAGCCGGATCTCCAGCACCGCATCGAGGGCCTGCTGGACGCGGTCCTGCGCACCGGCGGCGCTGAATTCCTTCTGCGCCTCCTCCAGGTGCACCAATGCCTCATCGGCTTCGCCCGCGGCCTTCAGCGACTTGCCGAGCAGCAGCGAGACTTCGCCGGCGGTGTGCCTGGCCAGGTCGGCGCGTTCGGCGTGAATCTCGCGGAGCTTCTGCACGGCGGCCACGATGTCGCCAGTGAGGTAGAGCCAGCGGGCGCGGATGAAGGCCACCTCCAGCTGGTCCGTCTTGTTGCCGCCGACGATGGACAGCGCGAGCTCAGCGCGTTCAATGGCGGACAGGGTCTCCGGCTCCACGATTCCGGAGGAGAGGCGGACGGCGGCCGACGCCTTGTTGAATCGGGCCCAGAGCTCGATGTCGTTGGCGGGGGAGAGCAGCTTGGCGGCCCGCTCGTGGTGCTTGATGCCCTCCGGGTAATCGTGCCGCATGAACGCGACGTTCCCGATCACCCAGGCCACCTCGCCCGCGAGCTGGGACATCGAATGCTCATCCATCTGCTCATTCATGTCCTGGCAGTACTTCCAGGCCTCATCCAGCCGGCCGCTCTCGGCCAGGGCGCCGATCAGTGCACGGAGCGCGCCGATGATCAGCGTGGAGCCCTTGGGCAGCTGTGCGCACAGCTCCACCGCCTTCTCGGCGTGCTCGACGGCGGTGCTGAGCTGTCCCTGTCCGTGGCACAAGGCGGCGAGCATCTGGCGCGCCCGGACACCGAGGCCAGCAGATTCGGTGGCCATCGGGTGCTCGGACAGGTGCTCCATGATCTTCTGGCATTCCTTGAGCTGCCCCTGCTTCATGAGGCATTCGGCCTGCATGTAGGTCATGTTCCACCAGGCGCTGGTGTTCTTGCCGTCGAGGGCTATCCGGGCCGCATTGGCCGCGTGCTCGGCCGCGAGGGCGTAGTCGCGCAGGTCCCAGGCCTGCCGGGCGTAGAGTCCGGCCAGCACGTATTCGGCGTCGCTGACCGAGATGGGCTGGCTCCACGCTTCCAGCGCCTTGGGCGCGAGCTCAAGCCTGCGGGCGAGCTCTTCGATGACGTCGGCTGTGGGTTCCCGCCGGCCTGTCTCCAGCAAGGAAATGTAGCTGGGGGAGTACAAATCTTTGCCCAGTTCGGCCTGGGTCAGTCCGCGCTCCAGCCGCTCAGCGCGCAGCTTCTCCCCGAATCCGTTACCCACTGGGGTTCCTCCTATTCCGGACAGCCTTTGTACAGAATGCTTGACACCCTCTGTGGAAAACATTTTACAATGTATGTCAACAAGGACTGTGCTGACTTGCCAACGAATCCGACTCGTATTGAGGAACTCTCACATGTTGAAGAAGATAGCAGCCGCCGCCGTTTTGGCGGGGGCCCTCGCATTTTCTGCTGCGGCTCCCGCCGTTCTGTCTGCTGGCTCGATCGCGGACAACGCGGGCACCTCGGTTGCCATTGGCAACTGGCCGGATCCGATGCGCGTCAAGGACGTGAACAAGACCACTATCGGCAATTGGCCTGATCCCATGGTGTCAAAGACCACCATCGGCAACTGGCCTGATCCTATGTAAACAGCTTCCATGAGGAGAACGGCCCCGGAACATGCGCACATCATGTTCCGGGGCCGTTTTTCTTTCCACCAGCAGCAACCGTAACCAAGGAGTGGGGACCATGACACGGAGAGAGACCGACGGCCTGCAGCGGGCCTTTTTCCTCTGGACCATCGCCGGCACGTCACTGATCGTGGCGGCCGCTGCCGGTGCCGCAATAGTTGAGGTGTTCACGGGGACGGCCGACGCCGGGACGTTCGTTTGGGGGATGATCGGCATTGCGGCGCTGCTGGAGTCTGTGGTGCTTTTCGGCGTCGGTCTCCGCCTGCGTCACTGCTACCTGAACCAGGTCCGGGGCTACGAGAGCCGGGGCGACTACCTGGCGGATGACGGATCGCGCCGGCCCAGGATCCCGCTGCTCGGCGACGGGCAGGCCACCCAGAACATCCACAACCAGGGCCCGGGCGGGCCTGGACAGTAATTGCAGGAACAGAAAAGAGGGCCTCCCTGGGGGAGACCCTCTTTCCTTTTGGTCGGGATGACAGGATTTGAACCTGCGACCTCTTCGTCCCGAACGAAGCGCGCTACCAAGCTGCGCTACATCCCGATCCGCTGCTGCGAAAGCAACTAAACAAGGATATCCGATACCTGGGCAACATGCGAAATCGAGGCGGGGAAGGGCCGCCGAGGCTCAGACCAGCGAGTCCTTCCAGGCGCTGTGCAGCCGGGCGAAGCGGCCGTCGCCGCCGATCAGCTCGCCGGGCGTGCCATCCTCCACCACCTGTCCGTCGTGGACCACGAGCACCCTGTCCGCGGTTTCCACGGTGGACAACCGGTGCGCGATGATCAGCGCCGTGCGGGCCGTTCCCCGGGACACCCCGTCGCCGGACGGGCCCTCACCTGCCGCGCCCGTGCCGTCCATTCCGCGCAGCAGCCCCGCGAGTCCGTTCTGCACGAGCCGCTCGGAGGGGATGTCGAGGGAGGAGGTGGCCTCGTCCAGGATCAGGACCGCCGGCCGGGCGAGGAACGCCCGTGCGAAGCTGATCAGCTGGCGCTGCCCGGCGGAGACGCGGCCGCCGCGCTTGTTGACGTCGGTGTCGTATCCCTCGGGGAGTTCCATGATGAACTCGTGCGCGCCCACGGCCTTCGCGGCGGCCTCGATCTCCTCCCGCGTGGCGTCCGGCCGGCCCAGGGCGATGTTGTCCGCCACCGAGCCGCTGAACAGGAACGCCTCCTGGGTGACCATCACGATGTTCCGCCGCAGGTCCGCGGTGGCCAGCTGCCGGACGTCCACGCCGTCGAGCATCACCGAACCGGCGGTCACGTCATAGAAGCGGGCAATCAGCTTGGCCAGCGTGGACTTGCCCGCCCCGGTCTGGCCCACCAGGGCCACGGTCTGGCCGGCGGGAATGCTGAGGTTCAGCGTGGGGATGATCAGCGGGCCGCTGCCGTAGCGGAACTCGACGTCCCGGAATTCGACGGCGCCGCGGGCGTCACGTAGTTCCACGGCGTTCCGCGGCGGACGCACCGTGGGCACCTCCTGGAGCAGGCCGGAGACCTTCTCCAGGGCGGCCTGCGCGCTTTGGAAGGAGTTGTAGAACATGGCCATCTGGTCCACGGGTTGGAAGAAGCGCTTCGTGGAGAGCATCAGTGCCAGCAGCACGCCCACGGCCAGGTCACCGGTCAGTACCCGGAAGCCGCCGAACAACAGCACGGCGGCTACACAGACGTTGCCGATCAGCACCAGGCCGGGCTGGAAGACGCCGTTCAGGTTGATGGAGCGGACCGTCGCCTGCCGGTAGTCCTCCGCGAGTTCCCCGTAGCGGGCGGCGTTTTCGCGCTCCTTGCGGAAGGCCTTGACCGCCCGGATGCCGGTCATGGTCTCAATGAAATGCACGATGAGCCGGGCAGAGACCACCCGGGACTGGCGGAATGCGATCTGCGAATGCTTCTGGTACCAGCGGGCCAGGAAGAACATGGGTACGGCGGCCGCCAGCACCACCAGCCCGCTGCGCCAGTCGAGGGCAAAGACGGTGACGGCCGTGAACACCATGAACAGCGCACCCGAGGCGAGCGAGCTGACACCGGAGTCCAGCAGTTCACGCAGTGCCTCGAGGTCCGAGGTCTGCCGGGCAATGATCCGTCCGGAGGTGTACCTCTCGTGGAACTCCAGGCTGAGCCGCTGGGTGTGGCGGAACACGCGAAGCCGCAGGTCCAGGAGCATGGCCTGGCTGAGTTTCGCCGTCGAGGTCACATACAGGGCCGTGAGCCCGGCGGCTGCCAGTGCCGTGACCAGATAGGCGACGCCGGTCAGCACCAGCGGGAGGCTGTTGCCCGCGCGGAGGGCGGGCAGGGCGTGGTCGATGCCGAACGCAATCAGCGCCGGGCCGGCCACCCGTGCCATCTGCGAGAGGACCACTGTTGCAATGGTGAGCCAGAACCTTAACCGCACGGGACGGATCAGCGAGCCGAGCAGGGCGAGCGACCGGCGTCGTACTGCCTTGCTGTCGCTCTTGCTCAGGTGGGTGTTGTCCTCGTTGGCAGTTCCGAAGGCTGTGGCGCTCATCGGCTGACCTCCTCTGCATCGTCGAGGGCTGACAGCTCGGAGTCCAGGTCGCGGGGCTCCGTCTCCAGGCTCGCGATCACGTACCGGTAGTGGCTGTTCCCGGCCAGCAGTTCGGTATGGGTTCCGACGGCGGAGATGCGGCCGTTCTCCAGCAGCGCCACCCTGTCGGCCAGAGCCACCGTGGACGGCCGGTGGGCGACGATGAGCGTGGTGGTGCCGGCCAGCACCTCCCGCAGCCGGTTTTCCACGAGCTCCTCGGTGTTCACGTCCAGGGCGGACAGCGGATCGTCAAGGACCAGCACGGACGGCCGGGCCGCTATTGCCCGCGCCAGGGCGAGGCGCTGGCGCTGGCCGCCGGACAGGCTGAGGCCCTCCTCGCCGATGAGGGTGTCCAGCCCCTCGGGCAGGGAATAGGCGAAGTGCGCCTGCGCCGTGTCCAGGGCCTGGGCGAGGATTTCCTCCCGGGCGTCGGCGTCCTCTGCCTGGACGCCCAGCAGCACATTGTCGCGCACCGAGCTGGAGAACAGGGTGGTGTCCTCGAAGGCCACAGCCACGAGGGTGCGGAGTTCCTCGACGCTGAACTCCCGCAGGTCTACGCCGTCGAGGGTGATGGAACCCGAAGTGACGTCATAGAGCCGGGGTACTAGCTGCAGCAGGGCACTCTTGCCGCTGCCGGTGGTGCCCACCAGCGCCATGGTTTCGCCCGGACGGATGTCCAGCCGGACGTCCTTCAGGACCGGCTTGTCCGGGGCATCGTCGAAAGCGAACGTCACGCTGTTGAAGCTCAGCGCGCCCTTGACGTCGGCGGGCCGGCGGGGCTCCGCCGCGCTGGTGATGGTGTTTTGGGAATCCATGACCTCGAAGTGCCGGTCCAGTGCCGTTTTCGCCGTCAGTGCCATGGCCAGCAGCATGCCCGAGAACTCCACGGGCGCCGCGATAACGGCGGCGGTGGCGAAAAAGGCCACGAGGGAGCCGATGCTGAGCTGACCGCTGGCTGCGAGCAGAATGCCCGTCACCAGGCCGGCACCCAGGGCCAGCTCGGGCAGGAGCGTCACCACCATGCTGAAGACGGCCTGGTGCCGGGCCTTCGCGATCTCCGTCTGCCGCAGTTCCTCGGCCTGGCCGTTGAAGGTCTCCAGCGCCTCGCGGCTGCGGCCGAAGGCCTTCAGCACGCGGATGCCGTGGACGGATTCCTCAACCGTCGTGGCGAGGTCGCCGGCCTGGTCCTGGCTGCGCCGGGTGACCTTGCTGAAACGGGTCCGGAAACGGAAGCCGTAGACCATCACGGGTCCTGCGGCGGCCAGGAAGATCAGGGCCAGCTGCCAGCTCATGGTGAACATGACGACGACGCCGATCACCACGGTGAGGGTGGTCACCACGAGCATGATGGCCCCGAATGCCATCCACCGCCGGATGAAGTTGAGGTCCGTCATGGCACGGGAAAGCAGCTGGCCCGAGCCCCAGCGGTCATGGAAGGCGACGGGAAGGTCCTGCAGGTGGCCGTAAAGCGAGACCCGCATCCGGGTCTCCACGGTGGTGGCCGGGTTGATCACGAAAGTGCGGCGCAGGGCAACCAGTACCGCTTCGGCGACGCCCAGGGCCAGGATGAGGCCCGCGGAGCCCCACACGGCGCCGGCAGTGGCGCCAGGCCGGAGGGAATCGTTGATGAGCACGCGCAGTACCTGCGGGATGGTCAGGGCAACCACACTGGCCAGGAGTGCGGACAGCAGGCCCATAATCAGCCGAGGAAGGACCGGCTTCACATGCGGAAAGAGACGGCTGACGGATCGAAAATATGAACTCTGCTTGGCCATGCCCGCTTCTTGAACTCAACTGTGCGAATCAACGGTGTGAAATCGGGTGCGATGTAGTTTCCCGTAGCAACTACCCTATGTCATGGGTGGCGCCCTTCACACGTGACCCGTCACCTGAGGACCAACAGCTCTCCGGAAGGCAGCGGGCGGGCAGTCAGGCGCGCGGGGTGAGCGTCAGCAGGACGGCCTCGGGCTTGCAGGCGATGCGGACCGGCGCAAAGCGCGAGGTGCCGATCCCGCCGGAGACGTTGACCGGCGTCGTACTTCCGTTGCTGGTCCAGTCGTTAAGGCCCTTGGCCCGCCAGGTGGGAATGTCGCAATTCGCGACGACGGCGCCGTACCCCGGGATGCACAATTGGCCGCCGTGCGTGTGGCCGGCCAGGAGCAGGTCCGCGCCGTCCTCGGTGAAGTGGTCCAGGACCCGCTGGTAGGGGGCGTGGATGACGGCGACGCGCAGGTGATCCGTGGCGTTCTGGCCCCTGGTGCCGCGCGGCCAGCCGGCATAGCGCTCGCGGTTGAGGTGCGGATCATCCACGCCGGAGAAATCGAACCGCATGCCATTGAGGACCAGGGACTGGTGCCGGTTGGTCAGATCAATCCAGCCGCCCATGCCGAAGCCGGAGCGTAACCGCGGCCAGTCAATTTCCTCCCGGTCGGGGGCGGCCTTGGAAGGCCCCATCAGGTAGGCGGCGGGGTTCTTCAGTTTGGGCGCGTAGTAGTCATTGGAGCCTGGAACAAACACGCCAGGGAACTCCATGAGCGGTGCCAGCGCGTGGAGCAGCGGGTCCACGGCCTTGGGGTGGCTGAGGTTGTCACCCGTGTTCACCACCAGGTCCGGCCTGAGCGCCGCCAGCGACTGCAGCCACGCCGCCTTGGCCTTCTGGCCGGGAACGAAGTGGATGTCGCTGAGGTGCAGGATCCGGAAAGGCTCCCTGCCCGCCGGCAGGATCGGAACAGTCTCCTCGCGGACGACGAACTGGTTCTTCTCCCACAATCCGTACGCTGTGGCGGCCAGGGCGGCCGCGGTTCCGGCGCCGGCGGTGACGGCAAAGCCGCGCCCGATGCTACGGACGCGGCTTGCCACGCGTGAAAGGTCAGCCACGGTCAGCCGTTGCCCTTGGTGCTGTTGCCGTTTCCGTTGCCGTTGTTCCCGGTGTCGCCACCCGTGTTCCCGCCGGTGTTTTCACCCGTCGAGGGGTTGTTCGGCACCGGGTTGTTCGGAACGGTGGGCTGGAACTCCGGCGTGCCGTAAAGCAGGTTCGACGGCGGTTCCGGGAAGGGGTCCGTGCCGTAGCCCGGCGCAATCTGGGACATGAAGTTGGAGAACATCGGACCGGCGATCATGTAACCGTCGATGCCGGTGTAGAACTTGCCGTTGACCGTCACGTTCTGGCCGGCACGCTGCTGGTTGCCGAGCGGATCACCGAACCAGGCCGCCGTTGCGAGGCCCATCGTGTGTCCGACGACCCAGGTGGAGCCGTTGTTGTTGGACGTACCGGTCTTCGCGGCGATCGGGAAGTTGGTCCGTGTGGAGATCCGCGGCTCGATCAGGGAGCCGGAGCCCTCGTTCAGGACCTGCTGCAGGGCGTAGTTCACGCCGCGGGCCACCTCGGGCTTGAGGGCATCCCGGCAGGCAGGGGACTGGGCGGGCAGCTGTGCGCCGGTCTGGTCGGTCACCGACGTGATGGCGATCGGGGCGCAGTACTTGCCGTCATTCGCGAAGGTGGCGAAGGCTGTGGCCATGGTCAGCGGCGCCGTCTGGCGGGAGCCCAGCAGGTTGCCGATGGTGGTCATGGTGATCTTCGGGTTCGGGTCCACCACCGCGTTGGTCTCCTTGTCGCGGGCGGGCAGGCCTTCGTGCAGGCCAACCGCGTCCACGACCTTCTGGATGCCGCACAGGTCAAGCTGCGACGCCGAGGCGAACGTTGCGGTGTTGATGGAGTTCTTCAGGCCGTCCAGCACGCTCATGGGCCGGTAGTAACCCTCTTCGGCGTTCTGGAGGTCCGTGGACTCGCCGTTTGTGCTGTCATACCAGCCCACGGTGGGAGTCTCACAGGTGTTCCGCCACGGGAAGCTCTGCGGGTAGCGGCGTTGGGAGGCGTCGACGATGGTGTTCATCGACTTGCCTTCGTTCAGCCACTCGGCGAACGTGAACGGCTTCATCGTGGAGCCGGGCTGCGCGCCGCCGAGGCCGTTCAGGTCATTGCCCTGGTCGTCGTACTGGTCAACGCTGAAGTTGATCTGGGAGTCGAATTTGCCCTTGCCCGCAAACCACGAGGTGTTCTGGGCCATGTTGGTGATCTTGCCGGTGCCCGGTTCAACGGAAACGAGGGCGGCGCCCCACTTGTCCGGGTTCGAGCCGGCAGCGGCGTTCACCTGGTCCTGCGCGATCTTCTGCGCCTTCGGATCCAGGGTGGTCTTGATGGTCAGGCCGCCACGGAACACCTTCTTCTCGCGTTCGGTGGCATCTGCACCGTAGGCCGGATTGTTCAGCAGGAGGTGCAGGACGTAGTCGCAGAAGTACGGGGCGGTGGGCGAGTAGGCGCAACCCTGCCGTGCCGGGGTCACCTTCGGCGTCACCGGGGTTGCCACTGCGGCGGTGTACTGGGCCTTGGTGATCTTGCCGTGGGTGAGCATCGCGCTCAGAACCAGGTCCCTGCGCTTTTTGGCGTTGTCCGGGTTGGTGATGGGGTCGAAGGCCGACGGGCTGTTCACGAGGCCGGCAAGCAGCGCGGCCTGGGGGAGCGTCAGGTTCTTGGCGGTGGTACTGAAGAAGAACTTGGAGGCGGCCTCAATACCGTAAGCATCACGGTTGAAGAAGACGATGTTCAGGTAGCCCTCAAGGATCTGCTCCTTGGTGAATTTCTTCTCCAGGGCGATCGCGAGCTTCATTTCGCGGAGCTTGTCGCCGACGCCCTTGTTAACGCCGTTGAGCTTGATCTCATCGGTGTTGCCCTCTGCCTCAAGGTTGGCGTTGAGGACGTTGTTGACGTACTGCTGCGTGATGGTGGAGGCACCCTGCTTGTTGCCGCGCGCCGTGGCGACCAGTGCGCGGAGGATGCCGGTGGTGTCCACGCCGCCGTGCTCGTAGAACCGGCTGTCCTCAATGGCGATCACCGCGTCCTTCATGAACGGGGAGATCTGGTCCAGTGGAACGCGGGTGCGGTTCTCGGCGTACAGGTTGGCGATCACGCTCCCGTCCGCGGCCAGGACCGTGGTGGACTGGCTGGGCGGGTCCACCTGTAGTTCAGCGGGCAGGGTGTCAAAGAATTCGATCGAGCCGCTGGCTGTGCTGCCCGAAACGGCGGCTGCAGGAACCAGCAGGCCGGCCACGAGGACGCCACAAATAGCGCTCACACCAAGGAAGCCAAAAATTTTTCCGAGGGTGGTGGCCGTGTCGAATATGGGGTTCTTACGAGTCGCCATGTTCTCCAGTTTACCGGCAACGATTAGGCTTTATTTCATGACCAAATGGGAGTACGCCACGATTCCGCTCATCATCCACGCCACGAAGCAGATTTTGGACCAGTGGGGAGACGACGGCTGGGAGCTTGTTCAGGTAGTCCCCGGACCCGACGGCAACGGCCTTGTCGCCTACCTTAAGAGGGAGAAGCAGTAGCATGACCACCCCCCAGGAAACCGCTTCCAGCGCTGATCTGACGCCATCGTCCGCCGTCGAGCAGCGTCTCGCCGAGCTGGGACTGACGCTCCCGGAAGTTGCCGCGCCCGTCGCTGCGTACGTGCCCGCCGTCGTTACCGGCAACCACGTTTACACGTCCGGACAGCTGCCGTTTATTAACGGCAAACTCGAAGCTACGGGCAAGGTGTCCGCCGGCACCGAGGGGACCTCGGACGAGCCGACTGTGTCCCCGGAAGACGCAAAGGCATACGCCGCAGTCTGTGCCGTGAACGCCCTGGCCGCCGTGAAAAGCGTCATCGGTGACCTCGACCGCATCACGCGCATCGTCAAGGTTGTGGGCTTCGTCTCCTCTGATCCTTCCTTCACCGGCCAGCCCGGCGTCATCAACGGCGCCTCCGAGCTCCTGGGCCGGGTCTTCGGTGATGCGGGCCAGCACGCCCGTTCCGCCGTCGGCGTTTCGGTCCTGCCGCTCGACTCTCCGGTGGAAGTCGAACTGATCGCCGAATTCAGCTAGGAGCAGTAGGTTCCTTTGCCCCATCTAGCACGCCGGCTCTTTGTTCTTCCTCCCGATCTTGAAGGGGCGGCACGAAGCTGGCTCGAACATGGAGAACGGACTCCCCGCAAACCGCGTTTCGCGTCCTCCGTGGTTCTACTCCGGGATTCGCCCACCGGCCTGGAGACCTGGCTCGGTTACCGTCCCGGGGAATCGCCGCTGGGTGTCCTGGCCTTTCCGGGCGGTTCCCTGGACGCGTCCGACGACGACGCCGTCGGGTGGCTGGGGCCCTCGCCCCAGCACTGGGCTGAACAGATGGGAACGGAGGACGTCGGGCTGGCCCGCCGCCACGTGGTGGGCGCAGTTCGCGAACTGTTCGAGGAAACCGGCGTGCTGCTGGCTGGCCCGGACCTGTCCTCCACCGTGGAGGCGACGTCCACTGCTGAGTGGATGAAGGCCCGGGAAGCCGTGGCATCGCAGGAAAAGTCGTTCACCCAGGAGCTGGCCAAGCGCGGCCTGTCCCTGCGCACGGACCTGCTCAAGCCGCTCGTGAACTGGCTCAGCCCGGACTTCGCGCACCGGCGCTTCAACACCCGGTACTTCGCCGCCACCGTCCCCATGAACCAGCAGCCCTCCCTCCTGGAGAGCAAGGGCGTCTGGGGGCGGTGGGTGTGCGCCACCAAGGCGATCGCCGAACGCGACACCACTGCCCTGGGTGACGAGGTGGGCCAGGAGAACACCGTAGGCCTGACCCTCGGGCAGCTCATGGTCCCCGGTTCCGAGATCATGCTGGAGAAGATGGCGAAAGCCAACGGCTGCATCGCCTACCTTAGCTACAAGCGCACCCCGCACGTCTACCAGCCCAGGCTGGTTGACGAAAACGGGACGCTCATGCTCGAAGTCGAGGCAGCCAAGACGGTCGCCGGAGAGCCCCAGCGCGAGCGCTAGACCGTTCGCTTCCGTTCCCCGGGGTTAAACAGCACAGGCCGCCCGATCAGGGCGGCCTGTGCTGTTTTGTTAGCGGGAGCGCTGGCGGAGGCGCTGCATGTCCAAGATCACAACGGCGCGTGCTTCGAGGCGCAGCCAGCCGCGCTGGACGAACTCGGCCAGTGCCTTGTTGACGGTCTCGCGGGAGGCGCCGACCAGCTGGGCCAGCTCTTCCTGGGTGAGCTCGTGTGCCACGAGAACGCCGTCGGTGGCGGGACGTCCGAAGCGGTCGGCGAGGTCCAGGAGTGCCTTGGCCACGCGGCCGGGCACGTCGGAGAAGACCAGGTCGGAGAGGGAGTCATTGGTACGGCGGAGGCGGCGGGCCAGTGCCTGCAGCAGCTGGGCCGATACCTCGGGGCGGGTCCGCAGCAGGGAGTTCAGGCTCTCGTTCTTGAGGCCGGCCAGACGGGTCTCCGAGACGGCGGTGGCCGTGGCGGTGCGCGGACTCGGGTCAAACAGGGCCATCTCGCCGAAGAGCTCACCCGGGCCGAGGATGGCCAGCAGGGATTCGCGGCCGTCGGGGGAGGTGCGGCCGAGCTTCACCTTGCCGGAGACAATGAAGTAGAGCTGGTCACCCTGGTCGCCCTCGCGGAAAACGGATGCACCGCGGGACAGGTCGACCTCGGTCAGTTCGTCCGTCAGCAGGCGGAACGCGTCGTCGTCCAGCGTGGCGAAAAGGGGTGCGCGGCGCAATACCTCGATGTCCATAAATTCTCCTGAGTAAAAGTGTCGTCTGGGGCGCTTGTGCCATTGTTTCAGAATTTTCAACGTTCTGTGACGTACTTGGCAGCTGAAACGCCCTAAAAGACGCCGCGAGACCAGCCCAGGCTCCGCCCATGCACGGCAAACTGTCAGACTTCGCCAGTAGAATCGGGGCTTAGCTGCTTGTGAGGAGACCCGGTGTTTGGCCTGACCGTTTTGGACCTTGCGTTGATTCTTACGCTTTTGTCCTATTTGATCTACGGCCTGCGCAATGGCTTCCTGGTGACCGTCGGCGGCCTTGCCGGCTTCGCGGCCGGCGCCGTGGCCGCTTTCCTCTCCGTTCCGCTGGTCAGCGACTTCGTGGAGGACAGCGGGTGGCGCCTGACCGCCATCATCGGTGCTGCCGTCCTGCTGGTGGTCCTCGGCAATGCGCTCGGCACCATGATCGGGCGCAGCATCCGCAGCGCCGTCCGCATGCAGCCGCTCCGGGCAATGGACAGACTCATCGGCGGGGCCGTGAACCTGATCGTGTCAGCGCTGGTCATGTCCATGCTGGCCTTCAGCATCAGCGCACTTGGCGTGCCCTTCGTGTCGCAGCAGCTGGCCGAGTCCAAGGTGATCCGTTTCATAGACGGACTGACGCCCAACCCGGTTAAATCCGCCATGGCGCAGCTGCGTTCGGCGGTCATCGGCGACGGCATCCCCACGCTCATCGAGGGCATCGGCCAGGACCAGCAGCAGCTCCCGGTTCCGAACGCCAGCACGGATACTCCGGCGCTGAACAGGGCAGCAGGTTCGGTCCTGAAAATCGCGGGGACCGCGTTCCAGTGCGGGCAGAACCAGACCGGGACAGGCTTTGTGGTGTCGCCCGGACGCGTGGTGACCAACGCACACGTCGTGGCAGGAGTGTCGCAGCCGGTGGTGGAAGTCCCCGGCGGAGGAGCCATGCCCGGCAGGGTGGTGTATTTCGACAGCAAGCGCGACCTCGCCGTCCTCGCCGTGGACGGCCTGCCCACCGTGGCATTGCCGCTGAGCGCCGACCTGCCCGCAGGAACCGCCGCTGCCTTTGCCGGCTACCCGCACGGCGGCCCCTACCAGTCCAAGCCGGCCACTGTGCAGGGCATTTCCACGGTGCTGGTGCCGGACATTTACGGAAATGACCCCGTTCCCGACGAGGTGTACAAGCTAGCCGGCGACGTCCAGCCCGGCAACTCGGGCGGGCCGCTGCTCACCACCAACGGGGAGGTGGCAGGCGTCATTTTCGCGAAGACAACATCCAACGCAGCGCTCGGCTTCGCGATTCCGATGATCGACCTTCGGCCGGTGGCGGCGGAGGCGCCGGGCCTGTCCAGTCCCGTGTCGTCGGGACAATGCATCCAGCAGTAGCGGGCACGCAGCAGCAGGGGCACCCAGCCGCTAGGGCAAGACGGCAGTAGGGCATCCAGCTACAGGATCAGCCGGTTACAGCCAGTCCAGGCTTTGGCCGTGCGGGCCGGTGATGGCCACCGGCTTGCCGTTGTGCAACAGCAGGAAGTTGCCGCGGAGCCGGCTGGGGTCCATTTCCGTGACCACCGCCGAGCCGTCCTCCTGAATGATCACCGTCTCGCCCTCGTTGGACAGCCAGTGGCAACCCCGGAGGCGCGCCAGGTCCTGCATGGCGGCCCGGAACCGGGCACGCCCGTCAGCGCTCACGTAACCCATGACGGCACTGTGGAATACCACCAGCGTGGCGTCGCCTGGCGCGTGGCCTGCCAGTGACAGCAACTGCTCGTTCAGGTCGCCGGCCACCAGCAAAGGCGGATCTTCGCGCGCAACAGCGATGGCCCGGCGCAGCCGCTCGCGGCGGAACTCCTGCTCCGGCCAGATCAGCGCCTCCAGCCACGCGACGTCCTCGGGGTTCCGGACGTCCAGGGGGTTCAGGTCGATCCCGGCCCGCCACACCACCTCAGGCAGGCTCTCCGGCAGGGGTACAGGGCCCGCGGTCCGGCAACGCAGGATGGGAGGCCCGGGGAGTCCCTCAGGCCCAACCGGACCCAGCCGCGTAACCCTCACGCCGTCGTCGAACTCGTAGCTGTAGCGGTCCGGGAACAGGGCGAGCCCGGCGGAAGCGCCCACCTCGATCAGGGCCAGGGGCCTGCCCTCGGCGGCGGCGATGGCCGCGAGCGAGGGCAGCAGGGTGGCACAGCGGCCCACCTCGTTGGTCTGGGTGGCGCGGGACATGACGGTGCGCGAGACTTCGGCCCAGTGCTCGTCCAGGAAGGCCCGGAACTCGGGGTAGGGCGAGGGCCTGGCGCCGAGGAAGCGGGCGGCGGCGAGCATCAGCAGGGGCTGGCGCTTGTTGTATGGCCACTCGTCGATCCGGGCAATGAGCCCGGGGTCGTCGGCGATGTGCAGCGACCAGTCGGCGTAGCAGGGTGAGGAACCGGGCGCATCAACGGTCCCGAAGTGCCGGTACCAATCTGCGGTGCCGAGGGCCGCTGCCGGCATGGTCAGGCCTTGCCGGCATTCAGGTCGGCGAGGTACTCCACGGCGAACCGGTAGCCCAGAATTCCGGCCCCGGCGATCACGGCCTTGCTGATGTCGGAAAGGTAGGAGTGGTGACGGAATTCCTCGCGGGCGTGCACGTTGGTGATGTGGACTTCCACCGCGGGCAGCTGCACCGCGGAGATGGCGTCGCGGATGGCCACCGAGGTGTGGGTGTAGGCCCCGGCGTTCAGCACGATGCCGATGGCCTTGCCCCTGGCGGCGTGGATGGCGTCTACCAAGGCGCCCTCGTGGTTGGACTGGAAGCATTCGACGTCGAGCCCCCGGGCGGCGGCGGCGTCCTTGGCGAGCTGCTCGACGTCGGCCAGTGTGGCCGTTCCGTACTTTTCCGGCTCGCGGGTGCCGAGGAGGTTCAGGTTGGGGCCGTTCAGGACAAGGATGGTGCCGCGGCCGGCTTCGGTGGCGGAGGGGGCTTCAGTCATGACTGCAAATCTATCGCGTCGGCTTGCCTGTCCGGCGGGAGCAGGGCCTTCGTTACGCAAACACCGCCCAGAAGGCGGGAAGGTCTCCCGGACGCCGGCCCGTGATTTTGTACGGGATCGGGGAGCCCACCGCCTTTTCAAAGGAGCGCAGGACTTCCAGCACCGAGGAGCCGGTACCTGAGCCGAGATTCCAGCGGAACACGCCTGCCCCTTGGGCGATGTATTTCAGGGCTGCCACGTGGCCTTCGGCGAGGTCGACGACGTGGATATAGTCGCGCAGACACGTTCCGTCCGGCGTGTCGTAGTCACTGCCGAACACCATCAGCTCTTCGCGACGGGCCGACGGCGACCTGCGCGATGAAGGGGACGAGGTTGTTGGGGATGCCGTGCGGGTCTTCGCCGATCCGTCCCGAGGGGTGGGCGCCCACCGGGTTGAAGTAACGCAGGAGGGCGATGTGCCAGCGGCTGTCCGCGGCGCCAAGGTCCGAGATAATGTCCTCGATCTGTTCCTTCGTGCGGCCGTAGGGGCTGTTTGCGCCGATTTCCATCTTCTCCACGTAGGGAATGGCGTTGTGTTCGCCATAGACCGTGGCCGAGGAGCTGAAGACGATCGACCGGACGCCGTGCCGATCCATGGACCGAATCAGGTTCAGCGTGCCGACGAGGTTGTTGCGTTCCCTAATCCGAGTGGAGCCTGCCCCGCTGTTCCCTCCGTTCCGGTGGTACACCGGGGCAGGCTCCGTTCTTGCTTTTGACCGCTAGAGTGCCGTGACCTTCAGAACCAGCGCATGCTCCGGGTTGAGGTTCGGCATCGGCAGCCCCACCTCCGCCAGGAAGCTGCCGCTGGCCTCCGCCCCGGAAGCCAGCCAGGCAGGCGGCTGGATCTGGGTGAAGGTGTGTCCGTAGTCGGCGTCGCCCGGGGCCGGGAAGATGGCCTCCACCCGGTAGCGGCGGGCCGCTTCCAGCCCGGGCAGGGCGACCCGTCCCAGCAGCTCGGCGAATGAGGTGCGCGTGCTCACCAGGGCGAACAGCGCCGCCGTCGCGCCCGCCGCAACGGAACCGGAAGCACCGGAACCGGCTGCACCTGCCACCACACCGTGGAGCATGAGTGAGTCGTCGGGGACGTCGGCCCGGACCATCCGGCCGCTGTGGATCAGCCCGCGGTGCTCCTTATACAGCGCGATGAAGCGCTTGAGCTCCTCGCGCTGCCCGCCCTGCACTTCCCGGACGTCCCACTCCATGCCGAAGTGGCCGAACAGCGCGGTGATGGCGCGGAAGGACAGGTCGTGGGTGCGAGCGGTGGTGTGCGACGTGGTGGGACCGATGTGGCCGCCCACCATTTCGGGCGGAACCACGACGCCGGTCCACCGCTGGATGGTCTGCCGTTCCAGGGCGTCGTTGCAGTCCGAGGCCCAGAGGCGGTCCGTGCGGTCCAGGATGCCGAGGTCCACGCGTGCCCCGCCGGAGGAGCAGCTTTCAATTTCGACGCCGGGATGGGCCTTCCGGAGCTCGTCGAACAGGCGGTAGGCGGCGAGGGTCTGCCCGTGGACGGAAGAGCGTCCGGCGTGCCCGTGCTCGGTGAGGTCGCGGTTCTGGTCCCACTTGAGGTAGCTGATGTTGTATTCGCGCAGGAGGGCGTCGATCCGGTTGAAGATGTACTGCCACGCCTCAGGGTTCACGAGGTCGATGACGTGCTGGTTCCGCCACGCCAGCGGCAGGCGTCCGCCGTCCTTGTGCGACGCGGCGGCCGGCCCCACGATCCAGTCGGGGTGCGCCCGTGCCGTGTCCGAGTTGAGGTTGATCATCTCGGGTTCCACCCACAGGCCGAACTCCATGCCCCGGGACGTGACGGCCTCGATGAGCGGCGTCAGCCCGTCCGGCCAGAGCGTCTCGTCCACGAACCAGTCACCCAGGCCTGCGGTGTCGTCGCGGCGGCCGCGGAACCAGCCGTCGTCGAGGACGAAGCGCTCCACGCCGAGGTCTGCGGCCGAGTCCGCGAGCTCGATCAGTGTGTCCAGGTTGTGGTCGAAGTAGACGGCCTCCCAGGTGTTGAGCACCACGGGGCGCGGCTTTCCGTCGCCGGCCGCCGGGAGAACGTGGTGCGGGCGGGAGCGGAACCAGCTGTAGAACGACTCGCTGATACCGTCCAGGCCGCGGTCGGAGTAGGCGGCGAAGAGCTTGGGCGTGGCGTAGTTTTCGCCGGACTCGAGGACCACTTCGGCCGGGCCCAGCAGCTCGGAGCCGCCGATCATGGTGCGCCCGTCGGCGAGGGTGTCGGCGAACTGTTCGTGGTTGCCGCTCCAGGCGAGGTGGGTGGCCCAGACGCGGCCGTGGCGGTTGCCGAAGCCGGCAGTACCTGCCGCGAACAGCAGCGAGGAGTCGTGCCCGGTGCGGCCATGCCGGCCGGTGCGCACCCAGGTGCCCTGCTGGATGGGCCGGCGCTGGGGGTGCCGTTCCCGGCACCAGCGCCCGGTCAGGTCGAGAAGTTCGACGGCGTCCGGGGACACCGGGAGGACAGTGGCCAGTTCGTCGAGCTGGAACGGCGTGGTTCCGGTGTTCGTGACGGTGTGCTGCAGTTCCAGCAGGCCGCCGTCGTGGAGCGTGAATGTGGATTCGACGGTGAGGCCGGCGTCGGCATCCTCCTGCACGACGGCCGCGGAGCTGCCGTTGACTGCGGCGCGCACAGCGCGCAGGCGGACGGAGAAGTCAAGGCCGGAGACGCCGTCGGCAATCCGGTGGCCCCGCAGGCCCGGCCGCCCGCGCCAACTGGAGGACGCCTGCGGGAGCAGTCCCGCCGGGACAGTGACGTCGACGGCGGAATTGGGGATGGCCGCGGTGAGGATGGCCAGGTCAGGGAGGTCGCTGCCAAGGTCGGCACCCCAGTGGATGACCTCGGCCTCCCCGCTGTTGAAGCTGATCACCAGGCTGGTGCCGGCGGAACGGAGGTGCAGGGGATCCATAGGTATGTCTCTTTCGTGAAAAGCAGATAGGTATGAGGGTGTTGCGGGGCCGGGCGCGGTGTGCGGTTCCGGCCCCGCAGGTTTGGATGCCTGGACTTTGATTTTCGTCCAGTTGACGCCCTACTTGAAGAGGGAGTTGACCTGGTTGTTGGCGTCGGTCAAGGAACTGGCGGGCTGCTTGCCGGATACCACGGCGTCCATGGCGGGCTCCATGATGCCCTTGACCTTGGCGGTGTTGTCAGTGATGGGGTAAAGGAAGGTGGTCTTATTCTTGACGTGCTCGGTGAAGGCCGTTACGTCGACGCCCTTGGCTTTGAACGCTGCCGCGGCCTTCTCAGAAGACGTCTTGAGCGCGGGGAAGACCACAGCCCTGGAGGCTACGACATCCTGGCAGGATGCCGAGGCAAGGTACTCCACCCACTTGATGGCGGCGTCCTTTTTCTTGGTTCCGGCCCAGATCGAGTCGGCCAGGCCGTTGAACATCGACGCCCGCGCACCCTCCGGGCCTGTCGGCGTCGGGGCGATGCCCACCTCGATGCCCTTGTAGACCGTGTACTGGCCAATCATCCATGAGCCGTGCGCGTTGATGGCTGACTTGCCGGCAGCGAAGGTATCGGCCATGCTTGCGCCCACAGTGGACTCGAGCTTGGGCATGTAGCCCTTCTTGACCAGTCCGGCGAACCAGTCGATGGAGGACTGGAACTTGGGGTCGTCGTAGTTGTAGTGCGTTCCCCACGGGTTCTTGTCCGTGTGGGACCAGCCGGTGGTGCTGGCGAAGTAGCTCCACTCCGTTTGGCCTGAGGAGTCGCCGCCTCCGTTGAGTCCGAGGCCGTAGACGGCCACGTTGTTCTTGTCGAAGCCGGCCTCGTCCCCGCGCTTGCCGCTCTTGTCAACGGTGAGGTGGGCGATGACCTTCTCGTAGGTTCCGCCGTCCTGCGGGTTCCAGGTCAGGTTCTTCATCTGGTCCTCGGAAATGCCGGCCTTTGCGAGCATCGCCTTGTTGTAGAAGAGCCCGATGGTATCCCAGTCCTTCGGCAGGCCGTAGCGCTTGCCGTCCTGGCCCACCCACAGATCCGCCAGCCCCTCGTTGTAGGCGGTCAGGTCCACGTTGTCCTTTTTGACGGCGTCGTCGATGGGCAGCAGTTGCTTGTTCTCGGCAAGTTCGCCGTAGCGTCCGAGGTGATTTGTGAACACGTCGGGGGCAGTGCCGCCGACGAAACCGTTGGTGAGCGTGCTCCAGTAGTCGTCCCAGCCGCGCTGGGTGATCTTGACCTTGATGTCAGGGTTGGCCTTGGTGAAGTCGGCAGCACACTGCTGGTAGGCGGGAAGCTGGTTGGCGTCCCAGAGCCAGTAGCTGATTTCGCCCTTGGCCGATTCTGCAGAGGATCCTGAGCCGCCGCAGGCGGAGAGGGAAAGTGCCATGGCTGCGGCGACGGCGACGGTGCCGAGGGATTTCTTCATTGTTTTCTTTCCGTTCGGGATGGGTGGAGAAAGGAGGGCACGGGGTTCTTATTTGATTCCGGAGAAACCGATGGAGTTGACGATCTTCTTGCCGAAGGCGGCGAAGAGGACCAGGACGGGCAGCGCCGAGACAAGGGTGGCGGCCATGAGGCCGGACCAGTCCGGTGCGCCCTGCGGGGACTGCGACTTGAAGACCCCGAGCCCCACTTGGAGGACGCGCACGTCATCTTGGGACCCGACCAGCAGGGGCCAAAAGTATTCGTTCCACTGGCCGATGAAGGTCAGCAGCGCAAGAGTGGCGATGGGCGCTGCGGCGTTGGGGAGAACGATCTGAAAGAAGATGCGCAGGTGCTTGGCGCCGTCGAGCATGGCTGCCTCCTCAACTTCACGGGACATGTTCAGGAAGAACTGCCGGAGGAAGAAGATGGCGAACGGAGTCATGAAGACGTACGGCAGCACCATCCCGAGCATCGTGTTGAGCAGGTCCAGGTTCTTGATCAGGAGGAAGTTGGGCAGCGCGGTGAAGATCGGCGGGACCAGCATGGTGCCCAGGAACAGGCTGAATACCGCGTTCCGGCCCTTCCAGCGCAGCCGGGCAAAGGCGTAGGCGGCCATCGCGCTGAAGAACACGGCCCCCGCTGTGGTGATGGAGGAGAAGACGATCGAGTTGCGCAGGTACAGCCAGAAGTCGATGGCGGCGCCGGAGCCGCCCTCCGCGACGGCGTCGGCCGGGCTCTGCAGCCCGAAGACGCGCATGAAGGCGCCTACGGTGAAGTCTGCCGGGAGGAGGCTCGCCGATTGGGTGGCCAGCGCTCCGTTTGTGGAGAACGCGGTGCGGAACACCCAGAGGAACGGGAGCACGGAGACGGCGATGGCGAGCGCCAGCAGCGCCCAGGCGCCCGCGCGGCGGGCGTTGATGGGGCGGGCGTTGAACGTACGACGGCGGACGGTTGCCGGCGTCGGTGCGCTGGAGGTGGTGGTCATACGGGACTCCTTAGTCCAGGTCCGACTCGTTGCCCCGGAGGAACTTCATTTGGATGAAGGCAACGAGGGCGAGGATGAGGAAGAGGATGACGGCGATGGCGGATCCGTAGCCGAAGTCCGACTCGGTGAAGGCGCGCTGGTAGATGTAGTACTGGATGACGCGGGTGGCATTGACCGGTCCGCCCTGCGTGGTCACTGCCACGGTGTCGAAGACCTGGAAGGAACCGATCACGGTGACGACCAGCACCAGCACCAGGACCGGGCGCAGCAGCGGCATGGTGATCTTGCGGAAGGTCTGGAACGGTGATGCGCCGTCCAGTTTGGCCACTTCGTAGAGGTGCTGCGGGATGGCCTGGAGGCCGGCGAAGATCAACAGGGCGGTGTAGCCCATGTGCCGCCACGTGTTGATCAGGGCCTGGGTGGGGATTGCCCACTCCTCGCTGCCGAAGAAGGCGACGCGGGGGAGGCCTGCCCATTCGATGAACTGATTCACGATGCCGATCTGGTAGTCAAGCATCCAGAACCAGAGCAGTGCCGCGATGACGTTCGACATCAGGTACGGCAGGAGCAGGGCACCCCGGACCAGGGTGGACTTGGCCACGCGGTCCATCAGGAGGGCCAGCCCGAGGGCGAAAGCCGTCTGGAGCGCGATATTCATCAGGACGTACTGCCCTGTGACGGTGAGGGAGTTCCAGAACAGCGGATCCTTGGCAATCGCCGCGTAGTTGTCCAGGCCCACCCACTCCGGGTCGCCGAGGATGTTGTACTCCGTGAAACTCAGGTAGATCCCCCGGATGGTGGGCACCACGTAGAAGAGGATGAAGCCGATCATTGCCGGGGCGATGAAGAAGAGTGCGATCTTGAGGTCGCCGTACCGGCGGAGGCCGCCGGTACGTTTCCTGCCGGGCCGGGCCGGCCGCTGCTGACTCCCGGCTGGGGCGTTCTTGGTAAGGGTGGTCATCGTCGACCCTTCCTGGGTGTGTGATGGAACTAACAATCGCCACCGAATCTACACGAGTAGATATCGGATCGCAAGACGATATTTTAAGCAAATGCCCTCCGATTTCTCTCCAACGTTGGAACTGTTGACTCGAGTAGATTCCGCTGGAAGACTGAGCCCAACATCAATCCCGCACCGCATGCCGGTGCAGCTGTGGCCTGGAAGGCAGGAACAATGGCGTTTTCAATTGGAGTAGTTGGCGTGGGGCAGTTTGGTGGCCAGTTCGCGCACCTCTTCGACCTCCACCCCGGGGTCAGCGAGGTCTTCGTTGTGGATGAGCGGCCGGACCGTGCGGCCGGGGCAGTTGACCAATATGGCCTGGCCGGTTCCCTCGGAACGTTCGATGATCTGCTGTCGTCCGACGTCGACGCCGTCGCCATCTTCACGCAGCGGTGGACCCACGGACCGCTGGTGGAGCGGGCGCTCCGAGCCGGAAAGCATGTCTACTCGGCTGTTCCCATGGCAGTCACCGAAGACGAGATCGCGAAGATCATCGACGCTGTCCGGGAGACCCGCAACGTCTACATGATGGGTGAGACCAGCTACTACAACCCGGCCACGGTCTATGCACGCGAGCAGCACGCGGCCGGCCGGTTCGGGAGGGTGTTCTACGCGGAAGGCGATTACGTCCACGACATGGACCTGGGTTTCTATGACGCCTACCAGTACAGCGGCGGGGAGCGCTGGAAGGAAACCGCCAGCTATCCGCCCATGCTGTACCCGACCCACGCGATCGGCGGCGTCCTCGGTGCCCTGCCGGCGCATGCCGTGAGCGTCAGCTGCGTCGGGGTGAAGGACGACCGCGGGGACGGGGTGTTCGACAAGGACATCAGCATGTTCGGCAACGACTTCTCCAACGCCACGGCCCTCTTCGAACTGAACGACGGCGGTGCCATGCGGACCAACGAGATGCGCCGGGTGGGCTACCCTTCGCATATCCGTGAGTCCCGGTTCCGGTTTTTCGGCACCGAGGCCAGCTTTGAGCAGTTGGCCAAGGTGACCGTGTGGCAGGACAAGACCAACGTCCACGACATCTCGGAGCAGATGGAGTCGCGGCCCAGCGTGCCCCTGGACGATCCGTCGCTCGCCAATGTGGCTCCGGAACTCCGGGACGCCTTCGTGTCCGGGCTGGCGCCGGTGCATGACAGGGACAGGCTGCCGGAGGAGTTCCGCGGCGCGCCCAACGGCCACGAAGGCAGCCACCAGTTCCTTGTGGACGACTTTGTCACGGCCGTGAACACGGGCACGCTGCCGCCGGTCAACGCATGGACCGCCGCGCGGTTCACCCTGCCCGGCATCGTGGCCCATGAATCCGCCCGGCGGAACGGCGAACGCCTTCCGATCCGGGACTTCGGCGATGCTCCGGCAACGCTCTAGGACGTGCTCTAGCTAGCATGGAGACTATGACCATTCCGGCAATGCCCGCCCCTCGCACCCAGGTGACCCGCAAGGATGTTGCCCGGTACGCCGGGGTGAGCACCGCCGTCGTCAGCTACGTGGTGAACGGCGGGCCGAAGAAGGTGGCGCCCGCCACCCAAGCGAAGGTCCAGGAGGCCATCCGGCAGCTGGGCTACCGCCCCAATGCGGCTGCGCGGGCCCTGAAGCTGGGATCCAGCGAAACGATCGGTTTGGTCATTCCGGACAACAGCAACCCCTTCTTCTCGATGCTGGCCCATGCCGTGGAGGACGCGGCGGGGGCGCTGGGGTACGCCCTGGTGCTGACGAACTCGGACGGCAACCTCGCCAAGGAGCGCCGGAACATCCGGAACCTGGCGGCCCGGCAGGTGGACGGCGTGGTGCTCGCCAGCGTCCTGTTCGAGCCGGACCTCGCAGACCTGGAGACCGCGGAAATCCCGTCCGTGCTCCTGAGCCACAGCGGGAGTTCGGCCGGGGTCACCACCGTCGGGGTGGACCTGGCCAAGGGTGCGCGCACCGCCGTCGAGCATTTGATCGGTCATGGCCACACCAACATCGGCCTGGCGATGGGCACCACCACGGGCAATGAAGCGGATGCCCGCGAGGAGGGCTGGGTGCAGGCGCTCAGAGACGCCGGGCTGCCGGAAGGCCCCATCGCCCGCAGCGCCTTCACCAGGGTTGGCGGTTACGCGGCGGGGAAGCGGTTCCTGGCGTCCGGGCATCGGCCCACCGCCGTCTTCGCCAGCTCCGACATGCAGGCCATCGGCATCCTCCGGGCCTTCCACGAGGCCGGCTTGTCCGTCCCGGAGGACATAGCGCTGGTCTCGTTCGACGGGTCGGAGGACGCCGAATACTCCTGGCCGATGCTGACCACCGTGGAGCAGCCCGTGCGCGACATGGCGGAGGCTGCCGTCCGGGCGCTCGTGGGAGCGGACCGCGGCGAGCCTGCACAGCACCGAGTGTTTCCGACGAAGCTCCTCGTCAGGCAGTCCTGCGGCTGCCCGTGAGGCCGCGCTACTGACTGACCCGTCCGGAGCCTAAACGAGCCTCAGCCGGCCCACCCGGTCGCGGAGGATCCGCTGGGCGTCGGGGGACAGGCCGGAATCGCAGATCACCTCGTCGGCTTCCTCAAGTTGGGCGATGGTGCTGATTCCCTGGGTGCCCCACTTGGTATGGTCCGCCAGGACCACCACTTTGCGGGAGGCGGCGATGAACGCCCGGTTGGTTTCGGCTTCCAGGAGGTTGGGCGTGGTGTAGCCGGCGTCCGCATCCATCCCGTGCACGCCGAGGAACAGCAGGTCCAGGTGCAGTTGGCGCAGCGCTGCGGTCGCGATGGGGCCCACCAGGGCGTCCGACGGCGTGCGCTCGCCGCCGATGAGAATCACCGTTGAGGCATGGCGCCCGGACCCCGACGCCGAGGCATGATGGAAAAGGTCGGCGATCTTCACTGAGTTGGTCACCGCAGTGATCCGGGGGCCGTTGGCGAGTTCCTTGGCCAGCGCCCAGGTGGTGGTGCCCGCGCTCAGGGCAACCGCCATGCCCTCGTGGACCAGCGCGGCGGCTTCCAGGGCGATGGCGCGTTTCTGCGCGGTCAGCTGGGTGGACTTCAGTTCGAATCCGGGCTCGTGCGTGCTGGCATCCCCTGGTAGTTTGGCGCCGCCGTGGATCCGTTCCACCTGGCCGCTTTCCTCCAGCATCTCGATGTCGCGGCGCACCGTCATCAGGGACACCCCCAGCTGCTGCGCGAGGTCCGACACGCGGACCACCCGCTCGCGCCTGACGGCGTCCACTATGGACTGGTGACGGGCCGCGGGAAGCATCGGGATCCTTTCAGTGGATGAAACCTCGTACTGCCCATCATCGCCTAGCCCTTGCTGGAACCAAGAGTCAGGCCCGCAACAAACTGCCGCTGCAGGAGCAGGTAGACCACCAGGGTGGGGATAACCGTAATGACGGCACCGGCGGCCAGCAGGTTGTAATTGTTGAGGAACTCGCCCTGGAGATTGTTGATGGCCGTGGTGACCGGCAGCCGGTCGCCGCTCTGGATGAACAGCAGGGGCCAGAAGAAGTCGTTGTAGATGAAGATGACTTCCAGCGTGGCAAGGGCCGCGAAGGCCGGACGGCACAGCGGCATGATGATTTCCCGGTACTGGCGCCAGATGCCGGCACCGTCCACGAGTGCGGCCTTTGTCAGGTCCGGGGACAGCGCCTTCATGTAGTTGGACAGCACGAAGGTGCAGAACCCCATCTGGAACGCCATGTTCACGGCGATGACGATGATGTACGTGTTCAGCATGTTGCCTGAATCGCTGAAGGAGTAGGGCACCTGGAAGTGCTTGGCCATCTCGAACAGCGGGGCGGCCAGCACCTGCGGCGGAAGCAGGTTTCCCGCCGTGAACATGATGAGCAGCGTGACGTTGAACTTCCAGTTCACCCGGCTGACGGCGAACGCCATCATGGAAGCGAAAAAGAGCACCAGCAGTACCGCCGGAACGCAGATGATCACCGAGTTCCAGAGGTACTTGGCGAAGCCGCCCTGGGACCAGGCCTGGATGAAGTTGTCGAAGTTGAAGTCGCCGGCCACGCTGAAGTAGCCGTGCTCATTGGTGGAGGCGATGGGCCGCAGGGCGGTGAACACGGCCCAGAGCAGGGGGACCAGCCACATGACCGCCATGGCTGTCAGGAAGATGTGGGTGCCGTAGTGCCGCTTCGGCTTGCTGCCGGAGCGTTGGGTTCTCCCGGCCATGGCCGTGCCGGGGGAGACTGGGGCGCTCACGCCCTGTTCTCCCTTCCAAAGGTGCGGCTGAGGTAGAACACGATGGGGACGAGGGAGATGACCAGCAGGACCACCGCAAGGGCGGAGCCGACGCCGATCACCTGGCCTTCGCCCACGAGGTTCTGGATCACCAGGGCGCTGAGCAGCTCGAGGCCGTTGGTGCCGCGGTTGATGACGTAGACGACGTCGAACGCCCGCAGCGATTCGATGATGGTGATGACGACGATGACGATATTGATGGGCCGCATGGCGGGGAACACCACGCGGAAGAAGGTCTGGACCGCGTTGGCCCCGTCGATCGCCGCGGCTTCCTTCAGGCTGGGGTCCACGCCCTTGAGGCCCGCCAGGTACAGCAGCATGACATAGCCGGCGTGCCGCCACGTGGCGGCGATCATGGCTGCCCAGATGTTCACCGAGGAGTCCCCGAACCAGTCAACGGCCTGCGGCGTTCCCGAGGTTCCGAGCAGGAAGTTCAGCAGGCCATTGTCCCGCTGGTAGAACAGCTGCCAGATGATGCCGATCAGCGCCAGCGACAGCATCACGGGCGCGAAGAAAATACTTTGGTAGATCCTGCTGCCGCGGATTTGCTGGTCCAGCAGCACCGCCAGCAGCAGGCCCAGCGGGGTGGCCACCAGGGCCAGGAAGGCCAGCCACAGCAGGTTGTGCTGGATGGCAGGCCAGAACGGCGGGTAATCCTGGGAGATGTACTGGTAGTTGTCGGCGCCTGCCGGCCTGATGTCGGACAGGGCGAGTCCGTTCCAGCGTGTGAAGCTCAGCCCCACGGACATCAGCGTGGGCAGCCACACAAACACCAGCTGAATGAGGGTGGGTATGCCCACCATGAGGGACAGGACAGCCTTGTCCCGTTTGGAGAGCCGGCGGACCTTTCCGCTGCGGACCCGCCTCGCCGGCGCCCCGGAGGGTGCCCTGGACTCCGGCGGGACCAGGTCTCTTGCTGTTGCGCTCATGGAAGTCCCCGGGCCGCTACTGGGCCGCGTACAGTGACTTGGCCTGCGCCTCAAGGTTCTTGACGTCCATCTTGCCGTTCTTGAGGAAGGTCTGCAGGGCCGGGATCATGACGTTGTTGGCCATGGCGGGCAGGGCGTCACGGTCAAAGAACTGGCTGATGGACTTTGCCTGCGCGATGGTGTCCGCGCATTTCTTGTTCAGCGGCGTGAACTTGGAGGTGTCCGCGCCCTTGGCCGTGGCGATGTTCGAAGCGTCCACCGAGGCGTAGATGTCCTGGCCCTCGGGTGTGCCCATGAATTCCATGAACTGGTGCGCGGCCGCGTTCCCGCCGCCCTTGGTGGACAGCAGCAGCCCGTCGATGGGAGCCTCCACCGCATCCCGCCCCTCGGTGGCGATCTCCGGGAACGCGAAGAAATCGATGTCCTTCAGCACGGCAGGATCCGTGAACTGCTGCGTGACGAAGGAGCCGAGCAGGTACATGCCCGTCTTCTTGGCGGCCAGCGCCCTCGCGGCGTCCTGCCATGTCTGGCCGAGCGCTGCAGGATCCTGGAACGGCAGCAACGCCGACCAGGTGTCGAAGACATCCGTCACCTTCTTCTGGTCCCAGGACTCCTTGTGGGCGCACAGGTCCACGTGGAACCGGTAACCGTTGAGCCGCATGTTGATGTAGTCGAACGTGCCCATGGCGGGCCAGCCGTCCTTGTCCGCAAAACCAATCGGAATGATGCCGTCGGCCTTCATCCTGGCCACCAGGGTCTTGAGGGCATCGAAGGTTTCCGGCACCTCGTATCCCTTGTCGGCCCACAGGCTCTTCCGGTAGAAGAAGCCCCACGGATAGTTGTAGTTGGGGACGAAGTACATCTTCCCGTCCGGGCCGGTCGATGCCTTCTTCAGGGCGTCGGAGAAGTTGCCGCCGATCTTGCCCCAGACGTCATCGACCGGCGCCAGCAGCCCCTTGCCGGCATAGAACTGCATCCTGTAGCCGGCGAACCAGGTGAAGGCGTCATCCGGCGAGCCCTGCAGGTAGGAGTTGATCTTGTTCTGGAAGTCGTTGTGCGGCACGACGTTGGTGCGGACCGTCTTGCCCGTCTTCTGGGTGAATGCGTCCGTGACTGCCTGGTACGCCTTCTTGGGCACTTCGTCGGAGGAGCCGGAGCCGAACGACAGGCCGGAGGATTCGGTACCTCCGGCGGAGGGTCCGCTGGCTCCGGTACACGCCGCCAGCAGTGGTACTCCGGCCAGGCCGGCGGCACTCGCGCCGAGAGTCCTGAGGAATGTCCGCCGGGCTGGCCCGGCGCTGATGGACGCTTCCGGATGTGGTGCCATGATCTCTCCCGGGGAGTGGAGTCTGTGACATGTGTCACATATCACTGACTATAACCTTGCAAAAGGGAACAGGATAGATCGCTAAGTAACACCGGGAATGCCCGACGGCGGGACCCCCATGGGGGCAAAAAGCAGGGCCCGCCCGGTGTTGCCGGACGGGCCCTGCGTTACTGGGCTGGCCTACTTCTTCAGTGACGCGGCGATCTGCTGCATGACGGTGTTGTCGGCGAGCGTGGTGGCGTCTCCGACGTCGCGGCCCTCGGCGACGTCCTTGAGGAGGCGGCGCATGATCTTGCCGGAGCGGGTCTTGGGCAGTTCGGGCACCACGAGGATGGTCTTGGGTTTCGCGATCGGGCCGATTTCCTTGCCGACGTGGTTGCGCAGGTCCTGGACGATCTCGTCCCCGGAGTCCACGGCGTCCCCGCGGAGGATGACGAACGCGACGACGGCCTGCCCGGTGGTTTCGTCGGTGGCGCCGACGACGGCGGCCTCGGCCACCGCAGGGTGGGAGACCAGTGCGGATTCGATTTCGGTGGTGGAGAGGCGGTGTCCGGAGACGTTCATGACGTCATCGACCCGGCCGAGGAGCCAGATGTCGCCGTCCTCGTCCTTCTTTGCGCCGTCGCCGGCGAAGTACATCTCTTCGAAGCGTGACCAGTAGGTGTCTTTGAACCGTTCGGGGTCGCCCCAGATCCCGCGGAGCATGCCCGGCCAGGGTTCGCGGATCACCAGGAAGCCGCCGTGCCCGTCCGGCACCGACGCCCCGTTCTCGTCCACGACGTCCACCGCGATGCCCGGCAGCGGAACCTGCGCCGAGCCGGGTTTGGTGGCGGTCACACCGGGCAGCGGGGCAATCATCTGGGCGCCGGTTTCGGTCTGCCACCAGGTGTCCACGATGGGGGCTTTGTTGCCGCCGATGACGTCGCGGTACCACATCCACGCCTCGGGGTTGATGGGTTCGCCCACGGAGCCCAGCACCCGGATGGAGGAGAGGTCGTACTTGTCCGGGATGTCCCGGCCCCACTTCATGAAGGTGCGGATCGCGGTGGGGGCGGTGTAGAGGATGGAGACCTTGTACTTTTCCACGATCTCCCACCAGCGGCCCTGGTGCGGGGAGTCCGGGGTGCCCTCATACATGACCTGGGTGGCGCCGTTGATGAGCGGCGCGTAGGCGACGTACGAGTGCCCGGTGACCCAGCCGACGTCGGCCGTGCACCAGTACACGTCCGTTTCCGGGTGCAGGTCGAAGACCGCCTTGTGGGTGTAGGCGGTCTGGGTGAGGTAGCCGCCGGTGGTGTGCAGAATGCCCTTGGGCTTTCCGGTGGTGCCGGATGTGTAAAGGATGAACAGCGGGTGCTCGGAGTCGTGCCCGACGGCGGTATGCTCGGCCGGCGCTGCCCCGACGGTGTCCGCCCACCAGTGGTCCCGGCCCTCGTGCCAGTCCACGTCCTGGCCGTTGCGCTTGACCACCACGACGTTCTGCACCGTGTGCCCGTTGCCGTTTCCCTCAAGGGACAGGGCGGCATCCACGGCGGGTTTCAGGGCGCTGGGCTTGCCGCGCCGGTAGGTCCCGTCCGCAGTGACCACAAGCTTGGCTTCGGCGTCCTCGATCCTGGACCGCAGCGCGTCGGCGGAGAAACCGCCGAACACCACCGAATGGACGGCGCCGATCCGGGCGCAGGCCAGCAGGGTGATCACGGCCTCGGGAATCATCGGCAGGTACACGGCCACCCGGTCACCCTTGATGACGCCGAGGGACTCGAACGCGTTCGCGGCCCGCTTCACCTCGTCGGTGAGCTCGGCGTAGGTGTAGGAGCGGGAATCTCCCGGCTCACCCTCGAAGTGGATCGCCACGCGGTCGCCCAGGCCGTTTTCCACGTGCCGGTCCAGCGCGTTGTACGCGGCGTTGACCTCGCCGCCCACGAACCACTTGGCGAACGGCGGGTTGGACCAGTCCAGTGCTTGGTCAAAATCCTTGCTCCAGGTCAGCAGCTCCCGGGCCTGCTTGGCCCAGAAGGCGGGGCGGTCGGCCTCGGCCTCGGCGTAGACTTCGGCGCCCACCACGGCGTTGGCGGCGAAGTCCTCGGAAGGGGCAAACTTGCGGTTCTCATGCAGCAGGTTTTCAAGAGCATCGCCCTGCTGGCTGGGGGTGGCAGCGGTGGCCGTCGAGCCGGGGGTGTCCTGGGACATGGTGAACCTCATCATTCATCGATCTTTGCTGCGCGGCGCGCCGGTCCCGGCCGTTGCCCGGCGGCACGCCGACGGGCAACGGCCCGTCACGGACACACCGCAAAGAGCTGTTCCGAAACCAGACTAGCGCCTCGGGCTTCGGCGCGTGGGGCGCGTCACACAACGGGCCGTGAGCGGTGCCCATTTAGCGGTGAACGGTCCTTTGGGTGAGCTGTGCGGCTTGTGTGAGCGCGCCGCACCGCAGCCAGTCAGCTAGTGAAGCACCCTCCACTTGGCTAGGCTGAGATGGACTCGTGACAGTGGCCGGAGGCAGCCAGACCGCTTGTGGTCAGGCTCCGGCCGTAAGGCGGAATCACGCAGCGGACGCCAGTCCGGGCGCCGCCACGCTAAGGAGAACAGAATGAATCAGCAAAGCCAGGGCCAGCCGGGCCAGCAGGGCACGGCCCAGCAGGGCGCCGGCCAGGCACCGCACGGGACGGGAACGTCCGGCCGGCCGGAAGCGCACAGCGCCGCGCCGACTTTCATGAAGCAGCAAGGCGTGCGGAATGAAGCTGTTGCCGGACCCTTCACCGTCCGTGACCTGACCGTCTTCGCAGCCACGCTGGTTCTCTTTGTTGCATCGCTGATTCCGATGTTCGCCGTGCGCTACAACCTGTGGAACCTCGGAAGCCTGTTCTTCCTGGGGCTCGGCGTGGTGCTGCCGCTCATTGTTGCGGCACTGTTTGCCGCCCGCCGGCTCGCCCCTGGCACGAAGGTCCGGATCGGATCCCTGTCCGTGGACCAGTTCGGTTCGGTGGTTGCCTCGTTTGCGGTCGGCTTCTTCTTCCTGTCCGTCGCCGGAGCGTACACGCCCAGCCTCCTGGTGGCGCTGATCGGTTCCCTTGTGCTGCTGGCCGCCACCGTGCTGGCCCGCTACATCCCCTTCTTCGCCAGCGACTTCCTGGACCGCGCCGAGGTGCCGGCCCACATCATGGCGCGTGACTCGGCCGTTCCGGTGCGCAAGCCCAAAGCACCCAAAGAACCGAAGGCTGCTGCTGCCACGCCGGGTGCTTCCGGTGCTTCCGCGGGTGCTGCCTCGGCCGGTGTTCTGTCCGGCACTGCTGCGGGCGCAGGTGCGCCTATTTCCCAGGGCGCGGCGTCCCACGCCTCCACTTCCCATGGTGCGACGGCGGTCGGCCAGACGGGGCGTGGCCCGGCCCAGGCCGGGGCCACCGGCGCCGGAACCGCCGGCGCAGCAGTTGCCGGCGCTGGAATCACCGGAGCCACGGCTGCCGGCGCCGGTGCAGCGCCGGCGACCGGAATATGGCCGGCCGCCAACGCGGCCAGCAGCGCCGCCGCCTCGCCGGAAACGGGACCGGCCGCCGTCGTGCCGTCCGCGCAGACGGGTGGCGCCGCACAGACGAGCACAGTGCCGTCCGCCAGCGCCGCCGCCGGCGCGGAGCCGGTGACCCCCGAGGCCGAGCAGACCCAACTGGACGCAGCCGCGGCCGCCCCTGTGGCCGCCGCCGCAAACCCAGCCGGCAGGGAGACGGCAGCCACGGAGGCGCCCGCAGTGGACGCCCCGGTCGCCGAAAGCACGTCCGGCGCGTCTGCCAGTGACGCGGAGGCGGCACGGGCGGCCTCGGCCACGCCTGCCACCGCCGTCCACCCGAGGGTGGACATTGCGCAGCAGGCGAGGTCCCAGGAACCGATCGGTGCCACCGTTGACCCGGCGAGCCGGCCGGAGGAGTCCGAACAGGATCAGGTCCACGAGGCTTTCTGGTTCGCTGTCGCACAGCACCGCACTGCCGTTGACGAGCGCACCGGCGCACCGCTGTTCGGGATTGAGCCCGGTGGCTGGGTCCTGGCCCTCGAAGACCGCGGGGACGAGTTCCTGGTCCAGCACACGGACGGCCGGGTGGGCGTCCTGCGCGACCTCAGCAACATCGAGCGCGGCTAGCCGGCCTCCATGGCCAACTCCGCTTCGCGCCGGCGCGGCACGCCGGACGGCATCCCTGTGGCACCTGCTCCAGTGGAGGTTCCCGCCGCTGTTGTTCCGTTGGATGCCCCAACGGAGATCGGCGGGGACGTCGCCGCCGAAGTCCCTCCAGGCGCCATCCCCACCGAGAACGGGGCGGCGGCCGGCCCGCCGGCCCGTTCCGGCGAGTCGCCGCTGGCACTGAAGAGGCGGGCGCGCAGGATCAACCGGGCCCTCGCCGAGCAGTACCCGTATGCCCACGCCGAGCTCGACTTCCGGAACCCCTTCGAACTCCTCGTGGCCACGGTGCTCTCCGCGCAGACCACTGACGTGACGGTCAACCTGATCACGCCGCTGCTCTTCTCCCGCTACCCGGACGCCCGTGCCATGGCGGAGGCCGACACCGAGGAGCTTGAAGCCATCATCAAGCCGACGGGGTTTTTCCGCGCCAAGACGCGGAACCTGCTCGCCTTGGCGAACCGGGTAGTGGACGAGTTCGACGGCGTGGTGCCCGGCCGGCTGGAAGACCTGGTGACGCTTCCCGGCGTCGGAAGGAAAACGGCGAACGTGGTGCTGGGCAATGCGTTCGGCATTCCGGGCATTACGGTGGACACCCACTTCGGCCGGCTGGCCCGGCGCTTCGGTTGGACGGAGTCGGACGATCCCGTCCGGATCGAGTCCGACGTGGCGGAGCTGTTCGAGCCCAGGGACTGGACCATGCTGTCCCACCGGGTGGTCTTTCACGGCAGGCGGGTCTGCCATTCCCGCAAGCCGGCGTGCGGGGCCTGCGCCGTGGCCAACTGGTGCCCCAGCTTTGGCGCCGGCGAGACGAACCCTGCCAAGGCCGCGAAGTTGCTGAAGTACGAACTGGCGCCCGGAAACGAGGAGCTCCTGGCGAAGCTGCTGACCGAGACGCACCGCGCGGCCGAAATCCGGATGGAATCGCAGCGGAGGACTCAATGACAGCGCGCCAGGATCTGGTGGACCTCGTCGATTCAATCCGGGCGGGAACCGGTCCGGCCCGGAATCCCTACTGGCGCAAGCTCACCGTTGACGAGTCCGTTGCCCGCAAAGCGGCCGTTCTGATCCTCTTCGGGGCCCTGGACGATGTTCCCGCAGCCTCCGGCAAGCCGCTCGTGGCAGCCGACCTCGACGTCCTGCTCCTGGAACGCGCCCACACCCTCGACGACCATCCCGGCCAGGTGGCGTTTCCAGGCGGCGGCATCCATGTGGGTGAGACCCCGGTGGAGGCCGCGCTGAGGGAAGCGAAGGAGGAGACCGGTGTGGACCCCTCCGGCATCGAAGTGCTGGGCGCCCTTCCGGAACTGGCCCTTCCGCGCGGGAACTTCCTGGTGACACCGGTCTTGGCCTGGTGGGCCTCGCCGTCGCCGGTCCGGGTGGTGGACTACGGCGAGTCCGCCCAGGTCTTCCGGGTACCGGTCCGCGATCTGTTGGACCCCGAGAACCGCACCATGGCAGCCGTGACCCGCATGAACCAGACATTTCAGAGCCCGGCGTTCACGGTGAACAGCCTTGTTGTCTGGGGCTTTACCGGCATGATCCTGAACGAACTGTTCGACCAGCTGGCCTGGGCCGTTCCATGGGACAGGACCAGGCTTCACCCGCTGGACCTCTGACGGCGCTGCCGGCTGGCTGGCCGTCCCGCGGCCGGTGGTTCGGCCGGCTATCCCGGCAGGGTCAGTGCTGCGATTTCCGCAGATCCACCACCAGGCCGGTGGCGGCGTTTTCGCGCAATGCGTTGATGCCCGCCACTACTCCCGAGACGCTCTTAAACCGTGGCGACTCTGCCACGATGTTGCCGTCCCCATCCATGAGCCGGAACTTGTAGGACTGATCGCTATCCTGGTGAACTTCAAACTTGCCCGCCATTGGCGTGGAAACCCCCTGCTGATGCTTCGTCGCATGTGCCGGGCCAACTCATTGCCACTGCCCGGCCACCATCGAGCTTAGTGGCCCACGCCACATGATGCGAACTACCCGCCGGTACATTACTCAGTACAACCGCTTATTCCGTGAGCGGCGGATGTGACTTTTGTTTCCTGTGGGGAGGGACTATTGTCCGGCCCCATTGGGGGGCCGGATTACTTTGCGTTGTCGTAGGAATCGACGACGGCAACGCTCACCGGGAACTCGACCGGAATGGGGCCAAACAGCAGCTCCTTGGCTGCGTTGGCGGCTTCCTCGATGGCGCGGATGCAGGCGTCCACCGCGGAATCTGGGGCGTGGACCATGACCTCGTCGTGCAGGAAAAACACAAGTTCCCCGGATGCTGAACCTTCGGCACGCATGGTCCGCAGCCGCCGTCGTAATTCCGCCAGCCAGCAGGCGGCCCAGTCTGCCGCTGAACCCTGGACGACGAAGTTGCGGGTGAACCGTCCCCGGGAACGGGCGACGGCGTCGGCGCGGCGCTGCTCCTCCGCGGAGGTGGACCGCTGGCTGAGGAACCACCGTTCCGACGGCGGCGGGCTGCTGCGTCCCAGGCGCGAGGTGACGGTCCTGCCGGCTTCGCCGTCGCGGGCAGCGCGCTCGACGAAGCCCACGGCACGCGGGTAGGTCCGGGCCAGCTGCGGCATCAGGCGGCCCGCCTCGCCGGAAGTGGCGCCATACATGGCCCCCAGCAGGGCCATCTTTGCCTTGCTGCGGTCGCCGCCGAATCCCTTGGCGGCGATTCCCGCGTAGAGGTCCTGGTCCCGGGCTGCCTCGGCCATGGTCGAGTCCTGCGCGAGGGCGGCCAGGACACGGGGCTCCAGCTGGGATGCGTCCGCCACGATGAGCTTGTGCCCCGGGTCTGCATGCACGGCGCCGCGGATCTGGCGGGGGATCTGCAAAGCCCCGCCTCCGCGTGATGCCCAGCGGCCGGACACCACTCCGCCCACCACGTATTCGGGCCGGAACCTGCCGTCCCGCACCCAGGCGTCCAGCCACGTCCAACCGTTGGCGGTGTGCAGCCGCGACAGCTTCTTATAGTTCAGCAGGGGTGCGATGGCCGGATGGCTGGATCCCTTCAGTTCCCACTGCCGTGTGGACTTCACCTCGATCCCGTTGCGGTGCAGGGCGCGCATCAGCTCCTGTGGCGAGTCCGGGTTCAGTGCCGGCGCATTCAGCAGGCCCCGCAGTTCTGTGTTGAGGGCCTCGAGTTTGGCCGGGCGGTGCCCCAGCGGAGGGCGCGGTCCCAGATGCTCGGCCAGGATGTGCTCGTGCAGCTCCTCGCGCCAGGGCACGCCGGCATGCTGCATTTCCGCCGCCACCAAGGCGCTGGCCGACTCGGCGGCGAGGAGCAGCTGGAGCCGCTGCCGCCGGTTGCCGTGCCCTGCGGCTGCTGCTCCAACGGGTTCCCCGGCTCCCGCGGCTGCTTCTCCGGTGGCTCCCGCTGCGGCGGCTGCGAGGGCATCCTGCTGGGCAGCATATTCGGCACGCAGTTCGGCCAGGGTCTGCCGCGGTTCGGTGGCCGCGCCCGGGTCGTCGAAGAGCGCCCCCTGGTCCGCGGGCGGAGGAGGCGGCTGAAGCAGCCGCGGCGGCTGCAGGTCGTCGTCCTGCGTGAATTTCTCGGCGTTCCGGGCGTAGGGGGTGTGTGCTGTGAATTCGGAGTGGGCCAGGATGGCGCCGCACAGGGAAAGGTCGTAGCAGCGCTCCACGTCGACACCCGCCGCCAGCAGTGACGGGTACCAGTCCTGGGTGCGGTGCCAGATCCACCGCGGGCGCCGCCTCTCTAGGTCGCGGACGACGGCGGCGAGCCCGGTTCCGTCGTCGGGCTCGGTTTGGGGACTGGCGGCAGCCCCGGGGCGCGTAGCCGGCGGGGCAGGGCTGACGATCAAGGGTTCCGGATTGTCGGGATGGGGGAGGCCTGCCGCCGTGAGTTCCTGTATGGCTGCGCCGTCGGGGTGGGCGGCGAGCAGCAGATACATGTGTCCAATTCTGCCCTGCCGCCGTGCCGTTCGGTATCGCGGTCCTCTTCTTCCGCGCCACGTGATTGTCTGCGGCCTTGCGTCTGCCGAAGCGTCGTGTTTGCAAAGCCTTTGTGTCTGCGGAGCCTTGCCGCTCCTGTCCTCCACAAGGCGCCCAGCGGCCAGTTTTCCACATACAGCCATTCGACCCAGACGCCTGGCCGTTCCGTTGGGCACAGTTGCTGCATGAGCAGGCACCACGCCCGGAACCGGCGACTTCCATCAGACCCGGACAGCGCGCTGCCGGACAGTCCGCTGCCGAATGCTGCCGTGCCTGATGAACGGCGCAGGCCAGCTCCGGTGGGGCTGTCGCCCGGTTCTGAACCCGGAACCTGGCTCCCTGCTGACGGAGGCGACGTCCTGCTCGTCACGGGCTTCGAGTTCCTGAGGAGCGAAGTGGAACGGATTGTCGCGGCCGCCGGGGGACGGCTCCGGGTGGTGGACGATATTGCGGAGGCCGCGCCATTCTGGGATTCCGCCGCCGACGTTCTCGTCGGCAGCGATGTGCGTGAACTGCCGCCCCGGCGCCGCGCGCCGGCGGTACTGGTCGGCCTGAACGGGGAAGGGGATACGCTCTGGCACCTGGGCGCTGCCTTGGGTGCACAACGCGTCGCCGTCCTTCCCGACGCCGCCGCCTGGCTGGCCGAGTACCTTAACCGGTCCCGCTCACCCGAGGCCGGAGGCTTGGTGCTCGGTGTCACCGGCGGCTGCGGAGGTGCGGGTGCCACCACAGCGGCGGCATGGCTTGCGCAGGCAGCCGCTGAACTCGGTGCACGGGTCCTGCTCGTGGACGCCGATCCCTGGGGCGGCGGGCTCGAACTGGCTCTGGCCGCCGAGGAATCCCCGGGGCTCCGCTGGCCGGATTTGGCCGACGCCAGTGGCAGCATTGACCCGCAGCAGCTCGCGGACGCCTTGCCCGTCGCCGGCGGGTTCTCGTTTCTGTCGTGGCCCGGAAGCAGGGAACGGCCACCCCTCGTGGACCCGGTCACCGTGGGAGGCGTGCTCGACGCCGCGCGGCGGGGCTATGAGGTGGTGATCGTCGATATCGGCCGCACCGCCGAGCCGCTGCGCACATTCGCATGGGATTGCGACCGCCTGTTGGTTGTCGTGCCCACCCAGTTGAAGGCTGCAGTCGCAGCCGCGCGGCTGTTGCAGGAACTTCCGCCCGTCGAATCCGCCCTGGTCATCAGGGGAAAGGCCGGGGTTGCGCTGGATGCCGCGCTGGTGGTCGAATCCGTGGGGCTCCCCCTGCACGGCGTGATGCCCGAGGTGCGGGGCACGGCCTCAGCCACCGAGCTTGGCCGCCTGCTCAACCAAGGCAGGCGCAAGAGCGTGCGGCGTTTCGCTTCATCGGTGCTGGGTCTGCTCGCCGGCGATCTGCAGGCCGGGGACCTCCGGTGAGTGCTCAGTCGGGAGGGGCCTCAGCCGGTGCCGGTATCCGTTCTGCGTCTGGTTTGCCTGGCACACCGGCTGCCCGTGCGGCCCTGGCCGAGACGGCAGGGCGGCGGCGTGCGGCCCGAGTCCTGGACGCAGGGCTCCTTGAGACAGTCCGCGAGTCGGTCATGGCCGAAGCCGGGCCGGTTACCCCGTCCAGGGTGGCGGCCGCGGTGCAGGCCACCGGGAAACTGCTGGGCACAGCGGGTTCCCTCGCCGCCGCTGAGCGCATCAGCGCTGAGCTCAACGGCCTGGGGCCGCTACAGCACCTGGTCCGGGATCCGTTGGTGACGGACATCTTCGTGAATGCCCCGGACTCCGTCTGGCTGGACAGGGGCCGCGGCATCGAACGGACATCCGTGACCTTCGCGGGGGAGGCACAGCTCAGGGCACTTGCCGCCAGGCTGGTGGCATCAGGCGGTAGGCGGCTGGATGACGGATCGCCTTGCGTGGATGTGCGGTTGGAGGGTGGTTACCGGGTCCATGCCGTCCTGCCGCCCATCTCGTCGGCGGGCACGCTGCTCAGCATCAGGATCCGGCGGGAACAGGTCTTCACCATGGACGAGCTCCGGGCCGGCGGCATGTTCGGGCCACTGGTCCAATGCGTTCTGGAGCGCATGGTGGAGCAGCGGCTGAGTTTCCTGGTCAGCGGGGCCACCGGCTCGGGAAAGACCACCCTACTGTCCACTTTGCTGGGGCTTTGCCATCCGGGGGAGCGGCTGGTCCTGATCGAGGACGCCTCGGAGCTGAACCCCGTACACCCGCATGTGGTTTCGCTGGAATCACGGCACGGAAACCTTGAGGGAGGCGGCACAGTGGACCTCGGGGAACTCGTCCGCCAGGCCCTGAGGATGCGGCCGGACCGGCTGATTGTGGGGGAGTGCCGGGGTTCCGAGGTGCGCGAACTCCTGACAGCCATGAACACCGGCCACACGGGAGGCGGCGGAACCATCCACGCCAACGCCGCCGGCGCGGTTCCGGCCCGTCTCACCGCTCTCGGAGCCCTCGCCGGCCTTGGGCAGGAGGCGGTCCGCCTCCAGGTTGCCAGCGCCCTTGATGTGGTGGTGCATGTGGCACGGTCGAGGCACGGACGCTACGTCGCGTGCATCGGCATCCTGACAGAGCGGCCCGCTGGCCTCGACGTCGTTGTGGCCCTGGACATTTCAACCGGCAGTCCGGTGCCCGGGCCTGCGTGGGCTGCCCTCGCCGAGCGCCTGGCCCTCGATCCCGACGTGGCACTGGAGGCAGGCCCCGTCCCCACTGCGGGCCTGGCCGGGTCAGCAGCATGCGGTTCAGAGCTGGCCCAGTCCGGCGGGAGAGCCGTGTCAGCCGCACGGCACGGTTCGGGGAACACGGATGAAAAACGCGGGGCCCGCAGGGCAGCAGCATGACCGCGGCCCTTGTCGGTGCCCTGCTGCTTGCCGCGTGGCTGATACTGAGACCGACGCGGGGGCCGGTTCGGCGCGCACGCATTGCCCTCGGCGTCAGCGGTTTGGCCGGTGGACGTGTTCGCCGGAACAGCCGGTGCGCCACGACGGACCGCGGCAGGTTTGGCCTCGCCGGTGGCCGCCGCCGGGAGGCCTTCGTATCCCTGACAGTTGTGGTTCAGCAACTGGCTGCCCTGTTGAAGGGCGGGCGGTCCCCTTCCCGGCTGTGGGACGAACTGTGGCAGCTCTACGTGGAGCAGGCCTCCGCAGATGATGACCCCCGCCGGCAACGGCTCAGCCCCGGATCGGCGGCTGTCCTGTCAGCCGCCCGTGGAGCGGCCCTGCGGGGAGCGCCGGTAGCCGAGGCTATGCGGTTGGCCTGTTCATCCCCGCGTTTGGGAGCGGGCGGCCGTGAGCCGCGAATCTGGGCCGAGCTGGCAGCCTGCTTCGAGATCGCTGCAGCGAGCGGCTGTCCGCTGGCCGATGTCCTGACGCGCTTTGCGGCCCAGCTTGAGGTTGAAGACGACGCCGAAGCAGCCAGGCAGACGGCGCTCGCCGGCCCAAAGGCAACGGTCGCGCTGCTGACCTGGCTTCCCCTGCTGGGACTGGGACTGGGTGTCTGCCTCGGCGTGGACCCGCTGGCAGTGTTGCTGGGCACACCGATCGGGGTGGCGGCGCTCGTCGCCGGCATAGGACTGACCGCTGCCGGCCGCATCTGGTCCGCAAGGCTCGTGCGGGCAGCGGGCAGCGCGGCTGCGCCATGAGTGCGCGCCGGCCGGGTTGCCCCGGCATGAAGGCCTGTCGGCAGGGTTGCCCCGGCGTGGGGGCCTGCCGGCAGGGCCGCATATGCACGACCGGATCAGGCCAATGAGCGGGTCGGTTTTTGCTGCCGTCCTCATCTCCCTGGCGCTTGCGGCCGCCGCAGGCCTTGTCTTTGGCGGAACCGCTCAGGCGAGATCAGGGCTCCTGCGCCGGAGCCGCCTGGCAGCGGGCAGCGGCGCGGATGGAAACGACGACCCCTCTCAGGGCCGCTCCGGGCAGTCACCGGGATTGCGGGATACTGCCATGATGCTGGAGCTGATTGCCGCCATGCTCCATGCAGGTGCGGGTATCGGACGAGCGCTGGAGCTGGTGGCGTCCGTGGCCTCACCCGAACATGGTCGTGCCCTGCGGCCCGTTGTGGGCGCCTTGTCCATTGGTGCCGACTGGGAGACGGCCTGGCGGAGCTCGGACGTACGCTCACCGGAAATATTGGCCCTCCGGGACGCTTTGGGTTTCGCCGCGCTGACCGGTGCGCCTTCGTCGTCCATCCTTTATGCCCAGGCCGCCAGAATGAGGCGGGAACGCTTCCGGGCCGCGGAGAAGCGCGCGGCTTCCCTCGGGGTCAAACTGGTGGTTCCGTTGGGGCTTTGTTCACTGCCCGCCTTCATATGCCTGGGGGTCGTTCCAGTGCTGCTTGCCCTGATTCCTTCGGGCAGTTGATTTTCTCGAACCGCTGAGATCCACAAACAGTTGAGTCGCTCCGGACAGCTGAGCCTTGGTGACCCGGGTGCCTGCACCGCATTCTCCTGCGCCGCAGGTTCGTGGGTTGGCACCTCGTTTCCTGAAGCCTGCCCCTTTCTCGTGTGTCCGTTTCCCTCACGTGTGTATCCCGGACCGTCTCCGGCACGTGCGTTTCCCGCATTGTCCGTTTCCCCCACGCGTGTTTCCCGCACGTCCTTTTCCGGTCGCAGGACCTGGCGGGCTGGCACCTTTTCCCCCCGCCAAGACCGGTCCCCACCGCAAGCTCTTCGCACCGCCATGCCTTTGCAGCTGGCACTTTTTCAGGGCGCATGTGCGCAGCCACGCCGGCGCGACCGCTGCGGATACACCGGCACTTTCCCTCCACAAGCGGCCGGTCGGTCTGCTTTTCCACTTAGGCATGTTCAGGCCTTACCGGTCCGGACGGCGGACGGGAGAGTCGAATGCACCGGCAGTTCGCCGGAACTCCAGAAAGGAAGATTCATGTCGCTGAACCAACACCGTCCGGGCGAAGCCGCCCGGCCCCTGCGCCAGGACTTCGAAGAAGCCGACGTGCGGGAGATCTACCCCGGCGCCAGCATGGCGCCACGGGTGAAACCCCGGTCACGCAGGCGTCTCATGGGGACGGAAGCCGGCATGGCGACCGCCGAATACGCCATCGCCACGCTGGCGGCGGTGGGCTTCGCCGGGCTCCTGGTGTTCATCCTTCGCAGCGACGAAGTCCGTGGCTTCCTGCTCAACCTGATTCGTACGGCGCTGGCCCTGCCGTGAAACCCGCTCCGCGGACCCTTACGGCGGCCGGACTTGAGTCCTGCCGGCAGCACGGGAACTCATCCGGACGCAAGGCCGGCAGCCGGGGTCAGGGGAAGGCCCGCGGCGCCGGGAACCACCACGGAAACAGCCGCGGCGCAGTGACCGCGGAAATTGCGGTGGCTCTTCCGGCGGTCCTGATGCTTCTGGCGATGCTGCTGGCGGGGTCTGCGGCGGGAATCACCCAGCTGCGGCTGGAGGATGCGGCCCGGGCTGGCGCCAGGGCACTCGCGAGGGGTGAAGACCCCGCCGCCGTCAGCGGTATCGTCCGGAAGCTGGCGGGCCCCTCAGCCTCGTCGGCGGTGGTGCCCGGCGGCGAATGGATGAGTGTCACAGTGTCGGACCGGGCCGCGGGACCGCTGGGCCGCATGGTGCCGTGGACGCTGACAGCCAGGGCAGAAGCACGCAGCGAAACGGCATCATCGGCGCCGCTTTCGGAAACGGACCCCCCGGCGCAAGCGGCACTGGCAGGGGATCGAGACACCATGACCGCCGGGAGGCCACTGTGAGCCGGCAGCGTCAACGTCTCCACGGCCAGCGCAGAAGTGCGTGGTCCGGAGATGAATCCGAACGCGGATCGGGCACTGTGCTGGCCGTGGGGCTGGGCATGGTGGTTGTCATGGTCATGTCGCTGCTCCTGTTGCTGGCGCAGGCGTCGGCTGGGGCGTCGAGGGCCGCTGCATCCGCCGACCTCGCTGCTCTGGCCGCCGCTGATGCGCTCCGTGGTGTTTCAGCCGGGGAGCCTTGCGTTGTGGCCGCCGCTGTGGCCGCCCGCCACAAGGCAACGCTCGTCAGCTGCACCGCGGGAGGCGACCAGTCCGTCGAAGTCAGCACTGAGTTGTCCGCTGGGCCGCTCCTGGGCGTCGCCACCGGCCGCGCCAGGGCGGGCCCGCCGCCGCCCTAGACCCGGCGGGGGCTCCTCAAGGTTCATGGAAGGGCGGAGCTCCAAAAGAGCACGGAACTCCAAAAGGCCACACGGTTAGTAGGCAGCTGAGCTTCACTGTTCGGGGACCGGTTCCTCGCCCGCCCCGGCGTCATCAGGTCGGCGCTTGCACCCTAAACTGCGTTCGGTGCCGGTGCCGGTGCCGGTGCCGGTGCCGGTGCCGGTGCCGGTGCCGGTGCCGGTGCGACCGCCGTGGAATCCTGTGGCGCCGGCGCGTCCGGCGCATCCCTCAGCAGGACATCTATCAGCGTGACCGCCGCGTCCTTGTCCAACGGGTTGTTCTTGTTGCCGCATTTCGGCGACTGGACACAGGAGGGGCATCCGGATTCGCACTCGCAGGCCTCGATCGCGTCTCGCGTGGCTGAGAGCCACACCTTGGCTTTCTCGAAGCCCCGCTCGGCAAAACCGGCACCGCCTGGGTGCCCGTCGTACACGAAAATCGTCGGCACGCCGGTGTCGGCATGGATTGCGGTTGAGACCCCGCCGATGTCCCAGCGGTCGCTCGAGGCAACAAGCGGCAGCAGTCCGATGGCGGCGTGCTCTGCCGCGTGGAGGGCGCCGGGGAACTGGGCTTCGATGAGTCCGGCGCCTGTGAGTGACCGGTTTTCCACCACAAACCACACGGCCTTTGTAAACAGGTCCCGGGCTCCCAGATCGAGCGGTTCCTCACCCAGGACTTCATTGGAAATCAGGGCCTTCCGCTGAAAAGAGACGACTTGAGTAGTGACCTTGACGTCGCCGAAGTGGACAGCGACATCGCCCCACTGCGCAGTCCGCTGCGTCTCGAGGACCTCGATCTGCGTGACGTCCCGGGCTGTGGTGTAGTAGTCGGGGTTGGCCCGGCGTACCACCACGCAGTGGTCGTCCTCGTTCAGATCCTCCACCACGTAACTGTCACCCTGGTGGACATACACTGCCCCGGTATGGGCCTGATAGTGCGTCTGCGGCGAACCCATGGTTCCCAGCAGCGAGCCGGTGTCGGCATCCACAATGCTGACTGGTCCGCCGCCGTCGGCCCGCAAGTTCACCATGGCGGCCGCGCTCTGCGGGTGTGTCCAGAACCAGCCGGCAGGGCGCCGCCGCAGGTACCCCTGTGTCACCAGCTGCCCCAGGAGTTTCTCTGCAGTGGCTCCGAACAGCGGCAGCTCGGCCACGCCAAGCGGCAGCTCGGCGGCAGCTGCACAGAGGTGCGGGCCAAGCACATAGGGATTGGACGGATCAAAGACCGTGGCCTCGACGGACACGTCGAAGATGGCCTCCGGATGATTGACCAGGTACGTGTCCAGGGGATCGTCGCTGGCCACGAAGGCGGCGATGGCGTCCTGTCCGGCGCGGCCCGCGCGGCCGATCTGCTGGAAGAGGGACGCCCGGGTGCCGGGCCAGCCAGCCACCAGCACCGCGTCGAGCCCAGAGATGTCGATCCCCAGTTCAAGGGCCGAAGTGCTGGATATGCCAAGCAACTGGCCGGTCCGCAGTGCCCTTTCCAGAGCACGGCGTTCCTCCGGGAGGTATCCTGAACGGTAGGCCGCCACGCGTTGCGGCAGGCTGGGGTCGACTTCGTCAAGAAGCCGTTTGGTGATGGAAGAGATGGTTTCGGCGCCACGCCTGGACTTGATGAACGCGATGGTCCGGACCCGTGACGAGACAAGGTTCGCGAGAAGGTCGGCGGTCTCGGCCACCGCCGTCCTGCGTTCCTTGGCGCCGTTTTCACCGCGCACCTCGCTGAGCGCCGGTTCCCAGAATGCCACTGTCGTGGATCCGTGCGGCGAGGAGTCTTCCGAGACTCCTTGGACCGCGGCGCCAATGAGCCGGCCAAAGGACTTCTCTGGCTCGGAAGCGGTGGCGGACGCAGCAATGAAGACCGGTCCGGCACTGTTGCCATCGGCCGCGTAGTAGGCGCAGATGCGCCGCAGCCGGCGCATCAAGTTGGCCACGTGGGAGCCGAAAACGCCGCGGTAGCTGTGGGCCTCGTCCACGATCACGTAGCGCAGGCGCCGGAAGAACCCGGCCCACCAGGCGTGGTTGGGCAGGATGCCGAAGTGCAGCATGTCGGGGTTGGCCAGAATGAAGTTCGCGTGGTCGCGGATCCAGCGGCGGGAGGCCTGATCGGTGTCGCCGTCGTAGGTTTCGGCCCGGACGGTTGGCAGGTTCAGGGACCTAATGGCTGCGAGCTGGTCTGCCGCCAGCGCCTTGGTGGGCGACAGGTACAGCGTCACGGCGCCGTCGTCGTGGATTTTTCCGGGGTCCGCCATGACGCGGAGCTCTGACCGGTGAATCGCGTCGAGCGCCGGCAACTGGTAGGCCAGGGATTTTCCGGATGCCGTGCCGGTGGCGATCACCACGTGACTGCCGCCGTGGGCGATGGCTGCTGCCTTGATCTGGTGCTGGTAGGGCTGGTGGATGCCGAGTTTGCCGTAGGCCGCGACCAGATCCGGGTGGGCCCAGTCCGGCCATGGTTCGTGCACGGCGGCGCGCGCTGGAATAGTCCGCACATGCCGGAGCTGCTCCGGGTCCGGGCCGCGGCCCAGCAACGGAATCAGCGAGTCATGGGGGTTCACCCCAACATTCTTTCATCCGGGCAAAAATCGCCGGCACAGAACAACTGAACGGCGACAGAATAGCGAACGGCACAGAACACCTGAACGGCACAGAACAGCGAACGGCACAGAACAGCTGACCGGCTACGGAACCCGGGAGGAGGAAGGCCGGAAGGGTCAGACCACGGAGAGGTCGGAGCCCTCGTCGGAGGCGGAGAGCATCAGCACGTGACACACCGAGGACCAGCCCAGATGCGAGTACAGCTTCTGTCCGTCGAGGGAGGCCAGCAGAAGTCCGTCCTCCACATCGTGGGAGAACGCCTGCGCCGCCAGCGCCTTCATGATGAAGCTACCCAGGCCCCGGCGCTGGAAGGAGGGTTCGGTGACGATCTTGTCGAACACCGCGGTGCCGTTAATGACCACCACGCGGCCGCTCACCGCCAGGGTGTCGCCCGAGCGCACTTCGGCGAAGTGGACACCGTCGGACTCCCACGTTTTCAGGGACAGGTCGTCGTCCGAGAGCCACGGGTCCTCGGAGTCCTGGGTTTCCATGTCCACGACCATCATGGTCTGGGTCGCTGACGTGGCGTTGAGGTTGTGTTGCTCAGCCAAGAGCTTGTAGCGGCCCACATCATTGGTCAGGATTGTCAGGACGCGTTTGGGGGCCTCGGCAGTCTTTGCCGCCAGGTCAGCGAATTCCGCGTCCGTCGGATCGGAGGCGAAGTATTCCCAGTCCCCGGTCGTGTCCGCACGCAAGGCTGCGGGGAACCGTCCCTCGGTGCGCGTCTCATAGCCCCGGCAGGCAGCCCAGCCGGCTACCCAGACTTCAAGCAGATGAGTGATGTCTCCAACCATGGCTTCTGGCGTCATGTGATGAGAGTATTCCAGCGCTGTCATAAGCAACAGGGCTTTGGGGCTTGCTTATGCAATTGTGATAGGAGGCTGTTCCCCGGCACGAATCCGTCCCCGGCGGCCACCAAGTACCCTTAAATACGTGGCTTTGAACCGAATCGTACTCTTTTACGGCTTTACCCCCATCGCAGACCCGGACGCTGTCCGGCTCTGGCAGCGAGCTCTATGCGAAAAGCTCGGCCTGACCGGGCGGATCCTCATCTCCAGGGACGGCATCAACGCCACCGTCGGCGGGGAGATCGGGGCCGTGAAGCAGTACGTGAAAACCACCCGTGAATACAAGGGCTTCCATGGCGTCGACGTCAAATGGTCCGATGGGGGCGCCGAGGACTTCCCCCGCCTGAGCGTCAAGGTCCGCGACGAGATCGTTTCGTTCGGTGCGCCCGGTGAGCTGAAGGTAGACGAGAAAGGCGTTGTGGGAGGCGGCACCCATCTCAAGCCCGAGGAACTCCACGACCTCGTCGACGCGAAGAAGGCCAGCGGCCAGGACGTCGTGTTCTTTGACGGCCGCAACGCGTTTGAAGCACAGATCGGCAAGTTCAGGGACGCCGTTGTCCCTGACGTCGCCACCACCCACGACTTCATCACCGAACTCGACTCCGGCAAGTACGACCATCTGAAGGACCAGCCGGTCGTCACCTACTGCACCGGAGGCATCCGCTGCGAGGTGCTGTCCAGCCTCATGGTGAACCGCGGCTTCAAAGAGGTGTACCAGCTGGACGGCGGCATCGTGCGCTACGGGGAAAAGTTCAAGGACCAGGGCCTCTGGGAAGGGTCCCTCTACGTTTTCGACAAGCGCATGCACCTCGAGTTCAGTGAGGACGCCAAGACCATCGGCCAGTGCGTCCGGTGCGAGGCGCCCACGAACAAGTTCGAGAACTGCTCGAACCCCAGCTGCCGCACGCTCACGCTGTATTGCGCGGCGTGCGCGGCCGATCCCGAAACCCTGCGCTGCCCTGACGGCTGCGCCGCCGCCTGAGCAGGAGCCTTAGCGGCTGCCGGCTGAACAGAAGGAACGGCTGCCCCCGCAGTCCAGGCCTGGCGGCGTGTTGGCCGCAGCGTCAGATCCGGCTGATCCGGTAGGCGAAGTTGGCGTCCGACCGTGCCTCCACCGTCACCTTAAGCACGGAGTCCTCGGACAGGTGCACCACGTTGGCGCGCGATGTGCCGCACCGGAGGCTCAGGTCCACGAGGGCGAACTCTGCGTCGCGGACTGTGAACGAGACCCGCCGCTCGCTCCGGCACGCGAGGGTGAGGGAGTACGTGCCGTCCGGCAGCTGCCTGGTGGATTCTGTCTTGCTTCGGCCCCTGGCAACGCTGCCGTAGCTTGTGTGGAAGACCTGTCCCTCGGCGTCGGGCAGGACGTCCTTCGCCCACTCCGTGAGCTCGTGACCCGACACCGGCTCGTTCTCCAGCGGATCGCGCGGCAGCACGGGATCCGTCACCACAGGGGCAGCAGCCGGAAGCTCGCCCCGCCCGTCGTCGTAGCTGTATTCGCAGCCGCCCAGAACGGCTGCCGCCAGCACAAAGAAGGGCACGGCGGCGGCTGCCGGCGCCCGCAGCCAAAGCGTGCGCTGCGCGCGCCCCAGGAAAAAATGCGCGGAGGCGATCCGCACCATGGGCATACCCCGACTTTAAGCCTGCCGGTGGCACCGGTACAGATGGCAATCCGTCGGGAAAAAATTCCCCGGCCGGCCCGGAGCCGCGAGATCCGGGAGCCTTCGCCGCCCTTGTGGCCCGTTTTGGCGCGCCGTTAAGGCGCCGGAACCAGGTGGTAGGCGTACAGGAGCGGTGCGTCCACGCTGGAGGCGCTGATCTCCATCGGCCCGGCCTTCGATACGGTGATCGCCGCGGTTTCGCGGCTGCCGTTGCATGCCGCTCCGGCTTCCGTCAGTTCCTTGCCGGCGAGCGTCACGGCGAAGAAGGCCTTGCCGCCGCCGTCGCAGGTAATAGTCAGTGTGTAGTCACCCGCCGGGACGCTGGCCGCCGCCTGGATGGTCCTGTCCCGGCTGAGGATCTTGCCGGAGTCCTCCAGCACTGCTCGGCCGTCGGAGGGCAGCGCGGTGGCCCGCCACTGCGGAACATCGGCATTTTCGATCGACACTACGGGGGAGCAGGCAGTAGCCGCCAGCAGCATGACGGCGGACGCCGCCGCCCCGCCGAAGGCACGGGAAATCAAGGGACAACGTTCAGCCATGACTTCAAACTTACCTGTTTGAGGTGCCGCCGGGTTCCGTCCCCCTGCTCCCGCTCCGCAGCGTGGCCACAAAAGAGACAAGTCTGTCCGCCTCAGCCAGCGCCTTGGCCATGCCTGCGGAGGTCGCCAGCACCCGCTCGCCCCGGGACTTCAGGGTCACGGGAATGGTCCGTGCCGCGGCGTCGGGCGGCACGGCCGTTCCCTGCTGCGTGGCCCGCGGTGCCGCAGCTTCATGATGTGGGGCCCGAGATTCCGTGGGCTGCGGTTTCGGGGCCTCCCGCCGGGCGCTCTCCTCGGACAGGGTCAGGGCATCGATCTTGGCGCCTCCGATCTTGTCCAGCATCTCGTAGTCCTCGTCGGTGCACAGATCGCTGGCCGCCAGGTGCTTCAGCGCAACCAGGCCAACAATGGCCCTGCTGAAGTCCCGGTCCATGGCAAGGTCGATGGCCCATTGCGTCCGCTGCCACCACTGGTCCCGCCGGTCCGCCTCGCGGCGCTGTGCGAGTGTGCGCCACGCGATCCAGGCAGCAATGACGGCGGCAAGCAGCGGTGCGAAGGCCGCCGCGTACCGCAGCCAATCGGGATCGGCCACCACCGCCTGGGTTCCGAGCATGGCCCCACTGTAGCTTCAGGCAGGGACAATAATCAGGCATCGGCGGTAACGGGGCCGCACACGCCATGCCGGCGTAGTCCGGATCCGGAGGAGACGGAAAGGACCGGCACGCACGCATGGCCGGGAAATAGACTTGGCCGGTGACCGAACCAACGCACTTCACCGCCGGCAACACTCCCGACGCGCCCCGCAGCGACCTGCCCGACCTCCTGCAGGCCCTGGCCGCGGACCTCCGCGAGGTGGGCTACACCCTGGAGGGGGTCGCGGAACTGCTGGGGGCATCCGCGTACGCGGCCCTGAACCGGGACCAGCTCATCCCTGCATTGATCGCGACGGAAGCAGCAGCCGCCGGCGAGCCGCGCACCGCAGCGTTGGCCGCCGTCGTGCGTTTCTGGCTCTTGGCCGTTCCGCAGGAAGCCGCGGTGCTCGACGGCGCGCTGCCGCGGACCCGCGCCGAAGGCCTGGCGGCGCTTGGGTTGGCGAGGGTCACGGGGACCGGCGTTGCCGCCGAAGCGGACCTGCGCCCCTACGGCTGGGACGCGGACGGGAATGGCGGGGTGGAGATCTGGGTGGCCAGCGACCTCGCTGCTCACCAGCGGCCCGGCGTCCTCAGGCACGACCACGTGCTGGGCATCGGGCAGGCATCCACCACCCTTGTCCAGACCGCCATCCGCCGTCAGGTCAAACGGGCATTGGACCTGGGCACCGGCTGCGGCATTCAGACCTTCCATCTTTTACAGCACTGCGGCCACGTCACCGCCACGGACATCTCGGAGCGCGCCCTCGCGTTCACACGCTTCAACCTCCTGCTCAATGCCGAGGCCCTGGCCATTGATCCGGCGCGGCCTGCAGAGCGGGTGAGCCTGAGGCTCGGGTCGCTCCTCGAGCCTGTTGCCGGCGAGGCTTTTGACCTCGTCGTGTCCAACCCGCCGTTCGTCATCACGCCGCGCACCGCGGGTGAGGCCGCGGCCAGCCAGTTCACGTACCGCGACGGCGGCCTGCCGGGGGACGACATCGTGGCCTCGCTCATCCGCACCCTGCCTGATGTGCTCGTCCCCGGCGGAACGGCCCAGCTTTTGGGCAACTGGGAGATCCCGGAGGGCTCGGCGTGGGATGAGCGGCCGCAAAGCTGGGCCGGTCCGGACACGGACGCGTGGTTCATCCAGCGCGAACAGGTGGGGCCGGAACAGTACGCCGAGACCTGGCTGCAGGATGCCTCGGAAACCCGTGACCGCCGGCGCTACCAGGAGGCCTATGCCGCGTACCTGGCGGACTTCGCGTCGCGGAATGTCGGCGGGATCGGCTTTGGCATGGTCTTCCTGCGCCGGCCGGCCGGTGGGCGGCGGATCCGCCGGTTTGAGGAGATCACCTATCCGATTGAACAGCCGGTGGGGCCGCATCTCGGGGCAGCGGTGGAACGCGCCGACTGGCTGGCGGCCCACGACATCTCCGCCGCCCACCTGCTCGTGGCCGAGGACGTCACCGAGGAGCGCCACCAGCGCCCCGGCGCCGAACACCCCGGCGTCATCCTGCTGCGCCAGGGGGCCGGCCTCCGCCGCACCAACCTGCTGAGCACCGAACTGGCGGGCTTTGTCTCCGCGTGCGACGGCGACCTGACCGCCGGACAGATTATTGGCGCCCTTGAGGCGCTGCTGGGCGGGACGGAGGGGTTCGACGGCGATGCTTTCCGCAGCGGCCTGCTCACCGAAGTGGCCAATCTGGTCCGGGACGGATTCCTGCTGCCTGCGGATCCGGACTGACCCGCCCGACGCGAAGCGCGAACGGACACTTCCGGCCCCGGCGGGGGTGCTCAAGTGTACGTTCGCTTTGGGAACGCGGAGGTGCTGTCAGTTGGCTGCGGCCCGGTCCATCCCGGGGGCTGGGACGTCCATGGTGAAGCCGCACATGCAGCGGTAGGTCACAGCATCGGCAGCACTAACGGCCTTTACGGAGCGGATCAGGCGCTGGCCGTCCACCCTGATGGCCATCTCCAGGGAAAACTCCTGATCCAGGCGCTTCATCGGCCGCCGGCAGTGCTGCGGGGCACCGGTTGCCCCCAGCAGCGAGCCAGAGATGGCGGTGCCGCTATCCGGGTTTCCACCCGTCCAGTGGCCGGCAGTCTGGGCTGCCGGGGTCAAAGCGTCTTCGTCGAGGGTAATCATGGTCATCCTTTGGGCTTCTCACGGGACCGCCAACGCTGGCGGCCCCGCCGCGAACTGCTTGCGGGAGGTCTGTTTACGGAAGTAAGCAAAGCATGCTTACTATTTCCTAGGCAAGCCGGCTGCCCGGCACCGGGGATATCAAACACTCCTTTCAGAAGTTCATCCGTGCTGCGTAGACTGATGAAGTGAGCACTGATACGCCGTCGCCGGAACCAGCGGAAACCCCGCCGGCGGCAGCCGCCGCGAAGCCGCCGGAAGCCGGGGCGCGGCGCAGGAACCGGCCGGAAAAGAAGGTGGAAATCACCGATCCCAAGGCGATCCGGGCCCTGGCCCACGCCGCTCGGCTGGAGGTCATTTCCGAGCTGTACTCCACACAGTCCAGCCGCACGGCCACGGAACTGGCCCAGCAGACAGGACTCACCCCCAGCGCGATGAGCTACCACCTGCGGGCGCTGCAGAAATGGGGCATCGTGGTTCCGGCCGAGGCGTCGGCCGACGCCCGGGAACGCCGGTGGAAGGCGGCGGGCACTGATTTTGCAATCAACTCGGGCGGGGCAGTGGCCGGCCCGGACTTTGCGGTGATCGACCTCGAATTGGATGCGTTCCGCCGCCGCGCCAGCGCCTACGCCCGTGCCCGGGAAGAACAGCGGCAAAGCGGTGAGTCCGGGGAGCCGCCGCCGGCGGTGCTGCTCGCCAGCAACCTTCTTTACCTCACTCCCGAGCAGCGCGGAGAGCTGACCGAAAGGGTGTTTGAGCTGCTCCGGAACTATGAGCTGGACGATCCCAACCACATCCCGCCGGGTGCCGAGCGGATCGCCACCATGTGGTCCATGATTCCGGACGACCGCACCCTGCCGGGGGCATCCGGCGGCCACGGCGGCACCTGACGGGTGCGGGGGGACCGGCCTATGCTGCCCCGCCGGGACCCGGCCGGGCGGCCGGCGGTTCCGGCCGTGATGGGGGCCACCGTTTTCCACATGACAGCGCAGAATTCTGCAAAATATGGTGAACTAGGCCAATATGGGCTGATCTGCCCGAGCAACCTTTTTCTGTAGGAGCACTGTGCCAAGCAAGGCCAAAACCGGCAAGAAACTCGTGATTGTGGAGTCTCCGGCCAAGAGCAAGACCATCGCCAAGTACCTGGGCGAGGGCTTCATTGTTGAGGCCTCCATCGGTCACATCCGCGACCTGCCGCAGCCGTCCGAGCTCCCCGCGGACCTGAAGAAGACCTCCCTCGGCAAGTTCGCCGTCGACGTCGAAAACGACTTCAAGCCCTACTACGTGGTCTCCCCGGACAAGAAGAAAAAGGTGGCCGAGCTCAAGGCCCAGCTCAAAGACGCCGACGCGCTCTACCTCGCAACCGATGGGGACCGCGAGGGCGAAGCCATCGCGTGGCACCTCCTGGAGGTCCTGAAGCCGAAGGTCCCCGTCTACCGGATGACCTTCGGTGAGATCACCAAGGAAGCCATCCACCGGGCCATGGACAACCTGCGCGACGTCGACGCCGCCCTGGTTGACGCGCAGGAAACCCGCCGCATCCTGGACCGCCTCTACGGCTACGAGATCTCCCCGGTGCTGTGGCGCAAGGTGGCGCGCGGACTGTCCGCCGGCCGTGTGCAGTCCGTGGTCACGCGCATGGTGGTGGACCGCGAACGGGAGCGCATGGCGTTCAGGTCCGCGTCCTACTGGGACCTGACCGGGCAGTTCGGTGCCGATGCCGGCTCCTTCAAAGCCAAGCTCGCCGCCGTTGACGGTGCCAAGGTGGCCACCGGCCGGGACTTTAACGACGACGGCGAACTCACCTCGCGCAATGTTGCGCACCTCAACGAGGAACTCGCCACCTCGCTGGCCGCTGCCCTGCAGGACGCCGATTTCCGCGTCCGCTCGGTGGACACCAAGCCGTACACGCGCCGCCCCGCAGCGCCCTTCACCACCTCCACGCTGCAGCAGGAGGCCGGCCGCAAGCTGCGGTTCTCGTCCAAGAGCACCATGCAGATCGCCCAGCGGCTGTACGAGAACGGCTACATCACTTATATGCGTACGGACTCCTCGGCGCTGAGCGACGAGGCCGTCACGGCCGCGCGCCGCCAGGCTGCAGAGCTGTACGGCCCCGAGTACGTTCCGCAGTCGCCCCGCGTCTACACCAGCAAAGCAGCCAACGCGCAGGAGGCCCACGAGGCCATCCGTCCCGCGGGCGACTCTTTCCGCACCCCGGCGCAGGTTGCCAAGCAGCTGAGCGGCGACGAGTTCCGGCTGTACGAGCTGATCTGGAAGCGCACCGTCGCCTCGCAGATGGGTGACGCCAAGGGCTCCACGGCCACCATCCGCCTGGGCGCGGTGGCCTCCGACGGCCGCGACGCCGAATTCTCCGCCTCCGGCACGGTCATCACGTTCCCCGGCTTCCTGGCCGCCTATGAAGAGGGCAAGGACGAAAGCCGCGGCGACGACGATTCCGACGAGGCCCGCCGCCTGCCGAACGTCGCAAAGGGTGACGGGCTGACCGCCTCGGAGATCATCGCGGTCGGCCACGAAACCTCGCCGCCGCCGCGCTACACGGAAGCTTCCCTGACTGCCGAGCTGGAAAAGAAGGGCATCGGACGCCCATCCACGTATGCCTCCACCATCTCGACCATCCAGGACCGCGGCTACGTGCGTAAACAGGGCTCAGCGCTGGTGCCGAGCTGGATCGCGTTCTCCGTGGTGCGGCTCCTCGAACAGCACTTCACGGACTACGTGGACTACGAGTTCACGGCCGACATGGAAGGCGACCTGGACAAGATCGCCAACGGCCAGGCTGTGGGCGCGGCCTGGCTCAAGCACTTCTACTACGGTGAAGATGCCGATCCCGGCTTGCTCAGCATCGTGAACAACCTGGGTGAGATCGACGCCCGCGAGATCAACTCCGTGCCCATCGCGGACGGCATCACGCTGCGCGTCGGCAAGTTCGGGCCCTACCTGGAGAGCTCGCTGCCCACGGTGGACCCCAAGACCGGCGAAGTGGTGGAGTCCGCCCGCGCCAACGTCCCGGAGGACCTCGCCCCGGATGAGCTCACCGCCGCGAAGGCTGTGGAGCTCATGGAAACGGCGGCTCCCGAGGAGCGGGTCCTGGGCACCGATCCCCACACCGGCCACACGGTCGTTGCCAAGAACGGCCGGTACGGCGCCTACGTCACCGAGATCATCCCGGAGATGACGGAGGAGCAGCTGGCCAACCTGCCAGTCGAGTACTACAAGAACGGCAAGCCCAAGCCGCCGAAGAAGCCTGTCAAGGCCAAGCCCCGCACCGGCTCGCTGTTCAAGTCGATGACGGTGGAATCCGTGACGCTGGATGAGGCGCTGCAGCTCATGAGCCTGCCGCGGGTCCTCGGCCAGGACACCGAGGGCAACCCGATCACGGTGCAGAACGGTCGCTTCGGTCCGTACCTGAAGAAGGGCACGGACTCACGGTCCATCGGCTCGGAAGAGGAAATCTTCACCATCACGCTGGAGCAGGCGCTGGAAATTTACTCCCAGCCCAAGCAGCGTGGTGCCCGCGCTGCTGTGCCGCCGCTGGCCGAGTTCGGTCCGGACCCCGTGTCGGAGAAGAACATCGTGGTGAAGGAGGGCCGCTTCGGCCCGTACATCACCGATGGCATCACCAACATCACCGTGCCGCGCAGCACCTCGCTGGAGGAGCTGACCCGGGAACAGGCCGTGGAGCTGCTGGCGGAAAAGCGGGCCAAGGGTCCGGTCAAGCGGACCACCACGCGCAAGGCTCCCGCCAAGAAGGCTGCCGCGAAGAAGTAGTGCCCTAGCCGCGGGTGGAGCTTGGGCCCACGGGTCTTAACAAGCTCCCCCGCCGCAAGAATTGCGTCGTGCCCTGCGACGTGATCGAGTAGATGCATGACTGAACAGCCGGAACCCGCAGACACCACGCCGCTGAACGACCTGGAAGAGAAGCTGGCCCGGGGCGGCCAGCCCGACGCCGATCCGGTGGACGTGATCCTGTCGTTCCTCAACAACGAGGTCTACATCATCAGCTCCGACGCGCTCGAGGGCGAGGACTCGCAGGTTGAGCCCCTGGTGCTGGGCAACGCGGACGGCCAGCCGGTCCTCGCCGTGTTCTCGCACCCCAGCCGGGTGGACGCGCAGTACCTGGAGGCCGCTCCCAACGTGCTGGGCACACAGGGCGCGGCGATCATCGCCAACATCGGCGATGAGCTGGGGATGGTCATCAACCCGGGCGCGGCCTACGGCTTCGAGATCAACCCCGAGGGTATCGCCAACATCAAGCGCGACTTCAAGCGCGCCGATGAAGTCGACCCCAACCCCGCGGGCCTCGAAGGCGAGTAACCCCTCGCGGCTCGCCGCAAAACAACGCCCGCAATGTAGGCGGCGGGTTTCGTCCGCTGCGCCGGCGGGGGGAATAATGGCAGGATGCGGCTAGGCGTCCTCGACATCGGTTCAAACACTGTCCACCTCCTGCTGGTGGATGCCCACCCCGGCGCACGGCCGGTGCCGTTCGCCTCGCATAAGCGCCCTCTTTCGCTGGTGCAGTACCTCGACGGGGACGGCAACATCACCGACGCGGGCCAGCACGAGCTCACCGAGTTCGTGCTCGAAGCCTGGGAGTTCGCTGCGCGGCACAAGGCCGACGACCTGCTGGCCTTTTGTACGTCGGCCATTCGTGAGGCCACCAACGGACCTGCGGTGCTGGCCCGGGTGAAGCACGAGACCACCGTGACGCTGCAGGAGCTCACCGGCAGCGAGGAAGCGTCCATGACGTTCTTCGCCGTCCGCCGCTGGTACGGCTGGGGCGCCGGCACCGTCCTGAATTTCGACATCGGCGGCGGTTCCTTCGAAATGGCGCTGGGGCAGGATGAGCTGCCGGAGCTTGCAACCTCGGTACCCCTGGGTGCAAGCCGGCTGACCCGCGACTGGCTGCACGAGGATCCGCCTTCCGCGAAGAGCGTCAAGGAACTGCGCCGCTACATCCGGACCACCCTCAAGCCGGTGGTCCGCAGCTTCAACGAGGTGGGCAGGGCGAATGTCCTGGCAGGCACCTCCAAGACCTTCCGTTCCCTCGCGCGGATCGCCGGGGCAGCCCCCAGCGCCGCGGGCCCGTACGTTAAGCGCGACCTGAACCGCGCGGACCTCGGCATCTGGGCGCAGCGCATCTCCGCCATGAAGTCCGAGGACAGGCTGCACTTGCCGGGCGTCTCCGAGGCGCGTGCCAACCAGCTCCTCGCCGGGGCCCTCGTGGCTGAAGCGGCCCTGGAGCTCTTTGAGTACAAGAAAATCAAGATCTGCCCGTGGGCGCTGCGCGAGGGCCTCATCCTCCGGCGGCTGGACCAGCTGGTTTTCGACGGCCCGCTGGAGCCGGCACCGCACGTTGGGGCTCCCCAGGTCTCTGCCCTGCCGGCCATCTAGGGTCCTGCCTGCCGGCCAGGGGGCATAGCGCTGCCCTGTGGGTTTGGCTTTAATCGGCTTTGAAACGAGTAAGCGCCGGCCGGTTACGCAGAAGAAGCTGGGGGGAACACTTCTGCAACCGACCGGCGCCACGCCCGTCCCGAAGGACCGGCTCCATCACTCGCACCTGTGAGGCGTTTATGACTCTAGCGAGGGAGTATGGGTGTTCTGGGGGATTTACCTGAAAGCCGGCTGGGAATCCGTCGGCAGCCGAGCGCAAGCTTAAAAGGCAAAGGCACCGACGGCCTGCTGCGGAAAAATGGGCAAAACCACTGCAGACCGTCGGTGCCAGACAAGCATCCCCATGCTTGCTTCATCACTCGCACCCTCAATGAGGTAATACCTAAGTTAGGCGCCGAAGGTGTGTGAATCCTCCGACCAACATGTGAGCCACCTGTGAATGGGCACGGTCTGCATCCGGCGCGATGAACTGCAATGATGGAGCAATGAGCAACCGAATCGCATTCCTTGGCTGTGGATCAATGAACGAGGCCATTCTGGGCGGCCTGCTGGAAGGCGGCACCGACCCCATGGAGATCGTGGCCACCGTCCGCCGCGCGGAGCGGGCTGCGGAGCTGGCAGAACGGCACGCCGGCATCACGGCCATCGCCGGCAGCGAAGAACCGGACAACAACAAGCAGGCGGCGAAGGGTGCCGGCATCGTGATTCTCGGCGTGAAGCCCGTGGGCATCGCCGAACTGGCCCGGGAAATCAGCGGATCCCTTTCCCCGGATGCGATCGTCATCAGCGTTGCTGCAGCCGTTTCCATTGCCCAGCTCGAAGCCGCCCTGCCCGCGGGCCAGCCGGTGATCCGGACCATGCCCAACACCCCGGCGAAGCTGGGCCGCGGCGTGGTCTCCGTGTCCGCAGGCACCAGCTGCTCACCCGAGCAGCTCCAGCGGGCCAAAGACATTTTCGGCGCGGTGGGAACCGTCGTCGAAATTCCCGAAGAGCAGGTTGACGCGCTCGGCGCCATCAGCGGTTCCGGTCCGGCCTATGCGTTCTACCTGGCCGAGGCCATGGCCGCCGCCGGCGTCGAACTCGGCCTGGACGAAGAGCTGGCACTCCTGCTGGCACGCGAAACTGTTGCCGGAGCCGGCCTTATGCTGGCGGAACCCGGTGCCGAACCCGCCGCCCTGCGCAAAGCGGTCACGAGCCCCAACGGCACCACCGAACGCGCCATCGCCACGTTCGATGACCGCGGAATGCCGGCCATCATCGCCGCGGGCGCACGCGCCGCAGCGGACCGCGCCGCCGAGATCACCAAGCAGCTCGGCTAACCCCGCCCGGATTGGAGTTTTTGTCCAGATACCGCGGGATAAGGCTGGGCAAAATCAACTGGTCGGTGCAACGCGGGGGGTTATGCCGCTTGTAGCAGCTGGTTGAGCCGGTTGGCTGGGGTCTCGAGGTTGAGGGTTGGCCGG
>NZ_JBNHFL010000028.1:0-69274 GCF_059090205.1 Arthrobacter sp. CMU6 | reverse complement strand
CGCCCAATCCTCCACTGTGATCACCCACCCAATCGTTTGGAACGGGTGGCTCAGTTTTCAACCGTCACAATGGCTCACTTTTCGACCGTCACCGACAACAGGTGCTTATGGCAGCGATTGTGGAAGCACGAACTCGTTCCACAGGTTCCTCCCACAGCCTAGTCATCGCAGGCGCAGCTGGTCATTCGGGAGGCTTGCGAAGCCATGTTATTGCTTCTTGGGAGGAAGTGAAGTACCTGCTGGGGAATGGCAACGGGACCACATGCAAAACGAAAAGGGCCATGACGTAATCCACCGCGGATGACCCCACGAGGGCAATCCGGGAAATCTGCGAGGCTGAAGGAAGGATTCGCCGCGCAGCTCGTGAGAAATTGACTCCTTGAATATGGATGAGCATCGGAAGGCTCGCGCCCTGGTCCAGCGCCTCGATGGCAGCCAGTGCTGCTTGAGCTTCGTCCGCTCCTACTGTCGCGCCTTCTCTCCACCGCAGCCGCAGGAATCCGTCAGCTAGCTCCATAGTGCCCTTATCGGCGATATCGAGACTGCGCATCTGGCTCTTCGTCCGCCCGCGCAACGGCGGGGTCAGCTGCCTTGTTACTGCCTCCCGAGGTGTGGTGCAAGGTGACACGCCCTCCGATGATCGTTATGGCAAATCCAAGGACCCCGACAAGGATGTTCGGAACCAGGCCTTGAAGTACTGCACCTAGCAGCACGAGTAGCAAGCCGGCTACGATGCCTGCCACACCGATAACGATGTGGCAGGTGGACCTGAAAGGGGCCGATTCCATGGAGTCAGTCAGCTTTGGGTCTTCCATTCTGAACTGCTGTTCGAGATGCTCGAGTACAACCTTCTCGTGTTTCTGATAGCGCCATTATGGCCTCCGGCTTGGCGCGCATCTGGGGCGCATTCATAGGCCGGTATCCCGGACGGCGGGGCGGACCCGGTGTCTGCATCACCGGTCTTCCCGGTCCCACGCGCCGCCGTTGAATGGCTACGGCCGGCGCCATGCATGCCGGGGACACTTCGGGGTGGTGGAGGTCCAGTCCCGGGTGCTCGGAGCGGACCTGGGGCACGGAGCCCTCGGCGTTTCCTGCCATGCTGCCTCCCAACCATTCGTCCTGTCGGCCGTCGGGAGCGCCCAGACAGCCGGATGAAGCGTTTTTTCTCCTGTTCGGCCCATTGTTCACGGCCAGCGCCGATCCTCTTGATCCAGGACGATGTGGACTGCTGCTTCCTCCGCTGATGCACCGGCACCGTCAATGCCGTTGTCGTCCGCCCAGTAATCCGTTGCCGGGTCGAAGCTCTCTGGGGAGGCCCACGTCAGTCGGCCAGCTCGGACTGAACCGACCTGATCGTCGATAACCTCGCCGTCTGTGTCCGTGGTGTCTCCAATACCGTCTCCGAGAACTTCTTCTGTCCCGTCGGGAATCTCTCGGGCAAGCCGGGCGGATAGAGGCGCTCGGGACCGCGCTTCGCGCAGTGTGAAGCCCCAGGAGAGGTCGGCAGGCCGCCAATCCAACGGGGAGTACCCGGTTTCGTCTATATCGTCGCCCAGTTCATCGGTGTCGAGGCTCTCGTCGGGCGGAAGCAAGCCGAAATTCTCGGCCTGATTCTCGAAGTTGTCGCCACCATCGGTGTTGGTCATAGTCGCTCGCCTCTCATCAAGTTCTCGACGAGTTAGCGGCGCCAAACCACGTCGTCTTACAAGGCTGGCGGCAAGGTTTCGCACACCTGTTCGGCGAGCACTACTCACTTGAGGTTGTTGGTAAGACGGCGCGAAAGATTGACACAGATGATGTAGGTGCAGGGTGAGGGGGTGCACACATCGCGTGAAAGGAACCGTCAAGTGACAGCTGGATTTGTTAGCAGGAACGCACTGATCACCGGTGCTGGCCGGGACACCGGCGCAGCGATCGTACCGGCGCCAGCCAAGGTCGGAGCCAATGTGATTCTTCTCGCCCGTACTGCCGACCAGCTCGACGAGACCGGCAACCCCATCAGGGCCTGTGCGCCGCGTGTTGAGGTTTGTGTGATGACTGCCGATCTGACCGATGACATAGAACACACCATCGCTGGTTGCGACATGCTGTCAGGCGGTCCGACCCATGTTCTGATCAATAACGTTCCGCCGGTGCATGGAACGATCTGGAAGAGGCCGTCACGGCGGCCCACAACCCCGAAGACTGTGACCTCATATTTTGGTACGAGGTTCCCAGCACCATCGGCTACGGCGGACCGTATGCGGGGGCGCGCCTCGGCCATCATTGGCGCCTGGGTTGGGAACTGCTCCTGCATGCGCTGTGAGCAGCTGGGTGGGACGGAATGAGCCACGAGGAGCGGCAGCAGGCCCGGTACTGCGACTACTACTGCTTTATGTCGCTGGCCGATTTTACCGCCTGGCAGCAAGGCAACGGCACCGAGACGATCTCGCAGAACGAACGCGGGCTGTGAGCAAGGCGGCCACTGTCGAACCCCTCGGTGCCAGCGCCACAGTCAACCCAAACAGTTAAGGCAAACATTTGAGACCAAGGTCATTGCTCCGTTTCGTCGAGCGTCGTGGGCCACCCCCGCTCGATGGTCGGCGGTAATGCCGCGGCCACGAAAAGCGGCTCTCGAAGTCCACGGTCGCGATCTCGCGGCCGAACAGGACGGCAGGGGGGTGTCCATAAGGCCGCGCGGGGTGGACCATAGTCAGGATCCGCAAGGCATAGATGCTGGCCTGCGGCGGCTTCGTCAGCAGGTACGGCTCTGGGGGTCCGGTCACTCAGCAGGATCTGCCAATGCTCTGCTCGAGATCGTCGTCGAGTAGGAGAAGAAGCGCTTGATCCGGCGTTCGGGCGCTCCCGAGGGCCGATAGGAGAAATGATTAGGAGGCGGCATGGCAGGAAAGGCTGAGGGCATGGTCAGATTGACCGGCATCGAACAGTACGACGCTGAGGTGAACCGGCCCGCAATGATAACGCCCCATGCAGTAGACCTCGTCATCACCGAAAACAGCGAGGGCGGTATCTACGAGGCCGTATCTGGGGGTGAGGCCGTCGCTGGAGTCGTTTACAGCAAAGCGGGTAACCGCCTGACACTGCGGGCGACATCCGTTTTCCCCGGCAAGGGGATCGCCGCCTGGCTCCTCGGCAGCGTCCTTGACAGGCTGCGGATGCAGGGTGAGTCCGTCGCTGCATCCTGTCCATTAGCGGCAGCATTCGTCAGCGCACATCCCGAGTATGCGGATGTTGTTGATTCGGCTGTGCCGGGTCCTATCACCAAAGGGTAGGCGCGGGCACGTCAGTGCACCCGTCATCATGTCCGGGTACGCGACCGTCGGAGGTTAAGGACGCTCAGATGACCACGGCATTGAGGAGAGAACTCCCGACGACCAGTGACCTTCATGGACGAAATTTCGTGAGCACCATCAAGGACAACGACATCGTCCTCGTCGATTTTGGCAGACCGTGTGAGGTCCGGCTGGAAAGGTCATGCAGTTCTTTGCGTTTCAGTTTACCGATTCAGACCCTTGGCATCTGATTCTCAAGGCTCCAGGTCCCATCACCCTGGGGCCGGAAGCGATGATGGTTCGGACTGCTCACTGAGGTTCCCGGACACGCTGTCGGACTTCTATAGATCACCGCCCCGATTGCTGTTTCGCAGCGCGAGCGGCTTCTGCTGCGCCCCCCTGCGTGAGGGCTCATGTTCTGGTTTCCACCGAAACGGGGAGGGCACCTCAGGATTCCTGTGCCCCGCTAATACGAATCTCACGGGGGTCTTCGCCACGGATACTCGTCAGGAAGGCAGCGTCCTCCTGTTCAATCCTGGCTGCGAGCTGAAATGTTTCGTCTACGAGCGTGGATGGAATAATCACCGAAGCTGCAGCGTCTGCGTACACGAAGTCGCCGGGAAGTACAGTTACACCTCCAATAACTACGGGCACATTCGCAGCAATGGGCATCAGATCAGCCGTGCCTGCCTTCACGGTCTCGCCGCTGCAGTAGAAGACAGGCTCGTATCGTTCAAGCTCACCGAAATCCCGAAGCCGGCCGTCTGTAAGGAGCCCGGCAAGTTTCTGATTCTGTAATCGGGAAAATTTCGTTCCGCCACCCACCGAAGTACCGGGATGACCGCCGCTGGCTAGAACCAGCACAGTATCCTCAGGATGAGCGGGAACCGCCTCATAGAAGAGCCGGGCGAAATTGTTGACCTGTGCGTTGAAAACGTCCTGCCGAAAGGGGACAAACCGGATGGTCACAGCTGTTCCCTGCAATACGCGCCCCGGCGTGGGCGACACCAGGTCCAGAATATGCGCCCGATGGGTAGAAAGGCGGCCGAGCGCATCCGTCAGCGCTGCCGAGGACACGGCGACCTTTCGGCGATTGCTTAAATCTCTCAATGCTGCTCCGTCTTGACTATGAGGTTGAGGCCAAGGGCTCCGCCTGGGAACCCGGTAAAGTTCTCGGCCTCCGTAGGCCTAAGCAGTTTGTCGTCAGCTTCTACTGGGCTTGCGGCGAATAAAGGATCGAGGCGGGCGCGGCCGGCGTCGATCGCGCTTGTATATTCGGCAGGAGCGGAGCCGATGAGTATTATTGTCCGGCGCACTTGGATCTCCTCTTAAGCTTCGGCTGAGATTCGGTCGTCGCTTGCTTGGTCGGTGACCCGTAGCCAGCGGAGCCCTCGCATGTTGAGGGATTTCTGCCCGTCGTGTTCGACGATCACGACGAGTACGTTGTCGCAGTAGCGGCAGCGGGCCACGAATCCCATGGGTTGGCCGTAGACCATGGCTTGGCCCAGTGTTGCGATATCTGCACAGGACTGGCATTGGCACTGTGTCGTGGTCGGGTCGAAAGCGAAAAGATCCGTGCTCGGGCCCGCGAGAACGTTCCCGTCGAGGTGGTCCATCAAGTTCCTCCGAATCGTTCCGTGCGGATGTTGTCGGCTGCGTGCCCAAGGCTGATGAGGGCGCGAGAGACTGTTTCGACGAATCCGGTGGGGCCGCAAATGTAGGTGAGTGGTACTTGTTCCGGCGGCAGAGTCTCGCTCTTCAGGTCTTCAGCGGTGAGCCGTCCGGCTGAGCGCGACCATCCCGGCGGTACGGTGCGGGTGTAGTGCCAGATGGTCCGCGCGGTCGCTGAGGGCTGGGACAGTTCGTCACGGAAAAACGCGTCACCGGGTGTGCGGAGCGAATAGAGCAGCTGCATGGGCACCGTGCTGCCGGCATGGTGGTGGGCGCGCAACATCGCGATGAATGGGACGACACCGGAGCCGCCGGCGATCAGTTGGACGGGTTGGGTTTGTTCCGGGCGCCACACGAACCATCCACCGAGGGGGCCGCGGAGTTCGACCTTGTCACCGAGTTCGAGGTCGTCGACGAGGAAGGGCGAGACCTCACCGTCCGGCAGCCGGTCGATGGCCAGTTCAATCTCCTCACCGGTGCCGGTGCTGGCGACTGAGTAGGAGCGGACAGCCTGATACCCGTCCGGTGCGGTGAGCCGGACATCGACGTGCTGCCCTGCGTCGTTACCTGGCCAGCCGGGCACGGTGAAGGTGATGCTGCGGGCGGAGGATGTCAGCCGCTGTGCACGTGCGAGGCTGCCGGTGAGCCAGCCGTTGGCCCTGCGGGTCACGCGTAGCGCTCTTCCCGCCAAGGATCACCGTGCAGGTTGTAGCCGTTCTCTTCCCAGAAGCCGGGGTTGTCCTCGCTTTGCATGACAAGTCCTCGTATCCACTTGGCGCTCTTCCAGAAATAAAGGTGGGGCACCAGGAGGCGTGCCGGGCCCCCGTGTTCGGGTTCGAGTTCGCCGCCGTCGTACTCATAGGCGATCCAGGCCCGACCGTTGAGGAGCTCCTCCAGCGGAAGGTTGGTGGTGTAACCGCCGTAGGAGTGGGCCATCACGAATTCGAAACCAGTCTCGACCTCAGCGAACAGGGTGTTCAGTGACACTCCTCTCCAGCCCGTGCCCAACTTGGACCAGCTGGTCACGCAATGGATATCTACTGTGATGTCCTCGGACGGGAGGGCAATGAACTGATCCCAGGTCCACCGGTGGGTCTGCTCGGTTTCGGTGTGGATGAAGAACTCCCAGTTCCGTTCATCGATCGACGGGGTCGGGCCTGCCGACAGCACAGGGAACGACTCCGTCAGGTACTGCCCGGGCGGGAGCGCGGGGTTGTCGAGGCGGCGACCTCCGAAAACTGCCATCATTTCTCCTTCAACGGATCGGCACGTGGATCTCACGGCCTGCTGGCCGGGGACCGGGTTTACGCGGTCTGGCTCTCACGCTGGGGGAGCTTCCATCCTGGGCGGGCGTAGTGGCACGTGTAGCCGTCGGGGTACTTCTGGAGGTAGTCCTGGTGTACTTCCTCGGCTTCCCAGAAATCTCCGGCCGGTTCGACCTCAGTGACGACCTTCCCGGGCCAAAGTCCGGACGCGTCGACATCCGTGATGGTGTCCAGGGCGGTCTGTTTCTGCTCCTCACTGGTGTAGAAGATCGCGGACCGGTAGCTGCGGCCGATGTCGTAGCCCTGCCGGTCCCGGGTCGAAGGGTCATGGATCTGGAAGAAGAACTCGAGCAGATCCCGGAAGGAGAGGATGTCTGGATCGAAGACGATCTCGACGCTTTCGGCGTGGTCACCGTGATTACGGTAGGTGGCGTTTGGTGTGTTGCCGCCCGAGTATCCGGCGCGGGTGGAGATCACGCCCGGCTTCTTTCGAAGCAGCTCCTGGGCGCCCCAGAAGCAGCCGCTGGCCAGTATCGCGTGCTCGCGGCTCATGATTTTGCCTCCGTGGCGAAGAGTACGTGGAACTGCCCGTATCCGGCGGACTCGAGCTGGTCTAAAGGTATGAAGCGCAACGCGGCCGAGTTGATACAGTAACGCCAGCCACCGTCGGCGGCTGGGCCGTCATTGAACAGGTGGCCGAGGTGGCTGTCACCGTGCTTGGAACGCACCTCGGTTCGGACTATGCCGTAGCTGCGGTCCTCGCTGAGGACGATATTGCTGCGGTCGACCGGCACCGTGAAGCTGGGCCAACCGGTGCGGCTGTCGAATTTGTGGAGCGACGTGAACAGCGGCTCTCCGGAGACGATATCGACATACAGGCCGGCATCATGGTTGTCCCAGTACTCGTTGCGGAACGCCGGCTCCGTCGCCGCTTTCTGGGTGACGTCGTACTGCTCCGGGGTGAGTTCCGCAACATTGTCGGGATCTTTGCGGTAATCGGGGGTGGACATTGGTTCCTTCTTTTCTCTGGGAGTGTTCTCCAGATCGGGACTGAAGCCCAAGAATGGGCATGATCGATCAGAGCGGCCTGTTGGGGGCAATCAACGAGGAGATGGGGTGGGCTGGGAGGTGTATCGTCCTTCAGAGCTCGCTCCGTGATTGAGGTCGGTGAACCGGATGCCGACGGCGTCGCCATCTGCATCAGTAATCCAGAAGACGTCATAGGTTGCGCGATAGGTTGGTGGCCAGAAGGACCAGAAGCACCCCTGATCGTCGACTCCCCATTTTCCGGGCATGGGGTGCCCATCCTCGGTGTAGGTGGTGCGGCCGTCACGAGCGAACACTTGGGTTGCCCCGTCCGTGTAGGTGAATGGTGCTCTTGTCAGCGCTTCCGCTATGTCGCCTGCGTCAATGCGGTCTCCGCTTTTGGCTGCAGGCCTCGCAGTGTTTGACATGTCATGGTCCCTTCGAATGCTGTGTCGCTCTGGGGCATCCAGGCCGGCCGGCCGTTGCACCGGTCACTCGATGAGGTAGCTCGCCGGCACCGCTGCTTGGCGAGGGCAGCCATTTAGTCCGCGGTCGGCCCGGTGCCGTGAACGATGTTTCCGTTGAGCCCATCCGGGTAGAAGCCGCCGGAGGTGCCTGATTGGGGGTCGAGGTAGACGATGTTGAGGATCTGCGCGGCGCTCCGGCCAAAGGTCCGGCCGTATTCGTCGGTGGGAACGAGGTTGGCCACGTCCCTGGTGCCGAGGTCCTGGTCATCGTCTGCGGGGCCGCTGACTGCGTTGCGGACCGCGGAGATCTTGTGCACGACGTCGAACACGGAGTCGTCCGCGAGCCCTTCACTGAACAGCGTGGCCCGCACGATCCCGGCGTGGTAGGCCTCTGTGGCCAGCAGACCTGCTGCTGCGTCCAAATAAGTCTTGTTGGAGATGAACGGCGCCGCGCCCTTGAAAGCGGTGACTCCCACGTCTTCGAAGAGGAAGGCGGCGAAGAGGAAGTTGCGGTCATTGGCGTAGGCGTCGAAGGTTTGCCCGGGCTTGATCAACCCGGCAGCGGTGGCTGCGGCAGTGAAACTGTGATCGAGGGAGATCCGTGGGCGTGCAACGGCCGCATCTCCGAGTGCGCCCCGGAGGAACGCGACGTGGGCGCGCTCGTCCATGGCGATTTCCCGGGCGATGTTCTTGATCAAGGGACTGCGGAAATCGACCTGCCGGCCACCGTACACCTGGCCGGGTGTCCCGATCCCTCCGACCATGTCCGAGGGAAGTCCCTGCCCCGTTGTGCCACGAAGGTAGAACTCGGCTTCAAGGTACTCAAGGTTGAGCGCGAAGTTCAGGATCGAGGCATCGCTGGGCCCGTCCTCGACTGTCGCAGCCGGTGGCGCGCTGGTCGCGGTTTGGCCGACCATTTCGGTCAGCCTCACACGGTCCTCGGCGGTCTCTGCGCTGGCGTTGATGGCGTCGCTGATAAAGCGGTTCTCAGACATGCTGACTCCCTTGTCAAATGACCCCGGCCGCGCCGGGGCAAAGCCCTGCGTGCTCGAATCGGCTGTCGAAACACTCTTACAGTTTTACTCCTATTTGGACCCTTTAGTCCAGAAGAGGTTTCGGAGGTTCTACGGAAGGCCTGTGGCGATAGTCCATGCCCGTAGAAGCAAACCCGCAGACTCACCTACCGTGCTCGGGATTACGCGCTCACGAGTGCGGCCAAGCCCAGCCAGCAAGAGTAAATGGGGGGCTTGCCGCTGGGGCGGCGGGGGACTATTCTGGACTAAATAGTTCTGTTTTCGTGGTCGGAGGATCGACTGGACCTCAGCGGCAAACCGCGCTCCGCAACTCGACGCCGAGCCGCAGGAGCTGTCAGCCGCAGCACCGACCGTGTCGGTGCTGAACCACTGACGACAGACGGCGCACTCACCGAATTGGGATTTACGACATGGACATGGACTCCTCATCGTGGCTGACCGCACTTGGCGACGCCGGAACCCAACGGGACGCGGCGTTGGGCCGCCTGCATAAGATGTTGCTGAGGATCGCCTTCCATGAGACGTATCGACGTGGACCCGGCTTCCGTATCGACGGGCCGGAACTCGACGACCTTGCACATCAGGCGGCCAATGATGCGATGGTTTCCCTCCTGGACAAACTCGACACCTTTCGCGGGGAGAGCAGATTCACGACCTGGGCGTACCGCTTTGTCGCGCTGGAGGTCTCCAACAAATTCGGCCGCCATTTATGGCGCCAGCCATCGGTGTCCCTGGACGCCGAAGACTGGGAACAACTCCCTGCGCTGACAGCTACCGACCCACTCGCTCAGACACAGCAGCGGGAACTGATCAGGGCCGTGCAGCGGGCAATGAACGAGACATTGACCGATCACCAGCGCCATGTCTTCGTCGCCATCGTAGTCAACGGCGTGTCCATGGACGCCATGGTGTCTCGGTCCGGCTCGAATCGGGGCGCGATATACAAAACAGTTTTCGATGCACGGCGCAAAATCCGCGCCTACCTGATCGCTAACGGATACCTGGAAGGGGAGCAGACGACTGCCCGCCCTATTGAACGGGCGAACGTGGAAGCTCATGTCCAGGTGGCGTGAGTTGCTCGAGCAGGTCGCGGACACTTACCCGCATGACGTCAGGTGGTGTGATGAGGCGATGACTGTTCTTCAGGTCTATGTCCACCTGCTGAAGGCCGAAGCCGATGCTGCCGGGGTACCACCCCGGACCGACATCGCACTTCCCTGCAGTGGATGCCGCTGCGGCACTGTTACGTCGGCTACTGCGCTCTACCCTATGACTCAGATGCGGTAGGCCACGCGTGAGCTCAAACCGAATCCCGGGCGAGATTTTCAGCCCTACCTGTTGCCTGGTCGGAAGTGAAACTCAGTCAGTAGACAAGCTCTCGATATGCGCAAGCGCCATGTCAATTGATGTTGCCATGGGTGTGACATCCCGCGCGGTCTGTGCCAGCATGTACCCTCCCTGGACTGCACCCATGAGTCCGGTCGCGAGCTGGTCGATCGATGCCTCCGGCGGAAGCGCACCACCGTCCTGAAGCCTGCGCAACACGCCTGCCAGCAGCCCCTGCCATTCAATGAAGAGCTGAGACACGGCCCTGCGGGCGGCATCGTCTTGATCGGAGACCTCAGAGGCCAGCGAACCGAGCGCACAGCCGTAGGCGCCGTGCCGTAAGGCGTTGTTCTGTACCAACGCATCACGCCAGCGTCGCAGGCCTGGGATCGTCGCGACATGACCGAGGGCATCGCGCTCACGCTCGAGGATGCGTTCGCCGACATGATCGATGACGGCCCGCACGAGCTCGTCTTTGCCTGCGAAGTGGTGGTACAACTGCGACTTGCTCACTCCACTGGCCATTAGAACGTCGTCGAGCGTGGTAGCCCCAACGCCCTGGACATACATCAGGTCGGCCGCTGCGGCGACGATCTTTGCCCGCGTCTTTTCACCGCGCGCCGTCAGGCGCCTGCCATTGCGCGAGTCAACGGTTGTCATCACAAGTCCAGTTTACTTATCGAGCTGCTCGTTCCCGTCCTTGGGGGAGTGGTGTCCTCGACTGCCTCAAAAGACACGAGCGCGAGGTCGAGTGCGGCGTTGAGGGGCCGAGGGTTTTGTGCAAGCTGACTCAGAGTGCTGCCTCCATGAAGCGCCGCAAGAATCAGCACAGCAGTCTTTTGAGCGTCGACATCGGCCCTCGGGCCCTCCGGGGAAGCACACGGGGTGTCCCTCGTGACGCCTGTGTACAGTAAACGAACCACCGTCTCGGCGAGGAGCTCGCGCCACTGATCGAGGAAGTCGGCGCGGTCACGCACATCCCCGGTGTGTCGCAACGCCAACGCGTACGGCGACTGCGGGGTCATGAGCTCCTTGACGACGCGACGGCGCCAGCAGGCCAGCATCGCCCGGTCAGTGATTCCGGCCAGACAAGCCCGTTCCCGGGCTAAGACCTCCGCAAAGTATGTCCTCATCCATCCTCTTTCCGCATCGGCCCGGATGGCATCGCCTCCCGCATCCGGTATTGCCTCAACCAGTGCGTCAAGCTCTTGATCCTGAATCTGTTGTGGCCCCGCGCAGTTTGATGATTCGCTTTCGGTGCAAGCCGGCCCCTGCCGGAGGCCTTCCTCCGACAGGGCGGGCGTATGCGCCCTTCGCTGCCTTCCCCGGCTCCGAAAGGGGCTTGTCGATGTAGGGACGCGCTCCCCTTCCGGATCCATCAATTCTCCGGCGCGGACTTATCATTTTGGGCGGCAATGTCTGCGCGGACCCCGCGCATGTCGAGGTTCTTGACGGACTCTACGACCTGCGCGAGAGCCGTGGCCTGAAGGGCGCCGGCCTGATTGAAGACCAGGATACCCTCACGAAACGCCATTAGAGTCGGGATGGAAGTGATCCCTGCGGCTGCCGCTATGCGATGCTCGGCCTCGGTGTCGAGCTTGCCGTGAACGATGTCCGGATTATCCTGTGCAGATCGCTCAAAGATTGGGCCGAACTGCCGGCAAGGCCCACACCACGGGGCCCAAAAATCAACGAAGACGATGTCGTTGTCCTTAATGGTGGACTCGAAATTGTCGTCGGTGAGCTCGATAGTTGTCATAATGTTCCTCTCCTCGATACGCGTGCCAAACAAAGGGGTCTTCACGTGCCCTGGACTTCGGGCGTCGGTTCAATGCCCGCGCCCTATAGTGCTGTTGCCCAGGACAGCCAAGCCGAGAACATCGGCATATTCGGGATGGGCGCCAACGAATTCTGCCGCGAATGGACAGGAGATAGTGACGGTCGCTCCCTGTGCCCGCAGCTTCTCAAGGACGCCGATGAGGAGCTTTGCAGGGATCCCCTTGCCTCGGAACGCTGGGAACACGGAGGTCGCCAGGAGTGCGACCCGGTTGACCGCTTTGCTGTAAATGACCCCGGCGACGATCTCGCCTCCCAACACGGCTTCATAGATGCCGAGAGCGCTGTTTTCAGTGATAATGAGCTCTTCCGCACCGGGCGGGGTTGTTGCCGGCAGGTGCACGTCTGCACCATTCTGCTCTCTGCCGGCAGGGAAGACCATGCTCTCAGCCGTACCCGCCATGCCGGCTCCTTTTCGTTCCGATTGTGGGCTGCACCTACTTATATGCGTCCGTCCTTCGCGCCGTCTTACCAGCAATCTCCATCTCGATTCGCTTTGCAGATTGGATGTGCCACGACCCGCAGGGGCCTAACTTTTATCGACGTGCGTGGTAAGACATCTCGATTTGGTGCCACTAACCTTGCGGACCCCAGAAATGCGTGTGGAAAAGGCCGCTTAGGCAAGGGTTGGATACAAGGAGTGCATGGTGACGGCAATTGCAGTGACCGGTCAATGCTGCCGCAGCGGGCGTAGCGGGATGCGGCCGGGAAGGATGTCCTAACCCAGGTTCATTGCGTAGGGATTCACCCCCGTTTTCAGCTCGCTCGAGCAGGTCAAGGGGAAGGCGTATATCCGCATCCGTCCGTAGGAATACCCCCGTACAGTCAATCAGCGAAAGGACACCTGCATGACCGACCCATCTGAGCCAACCCGCTATGCCTTTGAGTACCCGGACGCCGCCGGATACCCCGACGGAATGGGCACCCTCAGCCAGGACCAGACCGGCCACATCGATGAGGTAATCGATGATCCCCATGCCCCTGCATTCGATTTCTACGTCGTCAACGACGAGAAAACCAGCATCTACGAGGCCATCGTCGGGGACAACGAAATCGCCGGCCTGCCGTACAACGTCGTCGACGACGACCGACTCGTGCTGCTGGCCACGTCAGTGTTCCCAGAGTTCCGTAAACAGGGAATCGCCACCGAGCTGATCCGACGCGTCCTCGATGATGTGCGCGCACAAGGAAAAACGGTCACCATCATGTGCCCGATCGTGCGCACCTTCATCGAGCACAACCCCCAGTACGCCGACCTCATCGACCCCAAGCACCCCGGAGTGCTCAGAGGGTCACACCGATCCTAAACCCAGCCCTCTGGGCTTCCCCGACAGAAAGTGTGACAGTGACGACCAACATCGAGGCGGAGGAGACCAACCGTGAAGAGAGGAACGCCGCGCTCATCGATACTCTGAAAACCGAGGCTCCCAGTGAGGTGGAGTCCAGCTGGGAGCTCGATGTAATCAACGATCCGGAGCGGGGCCGGTGGATCGCCACCCTCGGGGCTGAGGCGATCGGGGAGCTCACATATCGTTTCGTGGGCGGCCGGGTCGTATTGCTTTCAACCTGGGTCAACCATGCCTACCGCAACCATCGGGTGGCAACAGAACTCGTCGCTCGCGTGCTGGACGAGATCCGTGAGAGCGGGAAGAAGATCACCATCATCTGCCCGCTCGTGGGTGAGTTCATTGCCCGCAACCCGGGATACCTCGGTCTCATCGACAAGGTCCACCCCGGCTCCGGCGCCTACCCCCAACACGCACCCGCGGCCGGCCAGGACGACGACGAGCACGTCACCGCCTTTGAGCATGACATGACATGACGTAGCCGTCCGACACTGACCTGGGTCGAGTTGTCCAACGCGCCCGGGATTGTCAGCTGCCGACGAACACCGGCACCATAGCGCTCCGGGGCGAAGTCGCTCCCGCCTACAACCCGATTGAGACAACGGTAAGACGGCAAACCGGGTCGGCCAGGGTCATGAAGACCACGAAGATCCCGCTAAATCGAAGCGGAGTGAACGAGAACTGTTAGAGAAGTGTCGAATTTTCCAGTTGAGAGGTCGAATGGTGGCAATCAAACTTGGTTTTTTAAAGAGACATTTTCGTCCTGTGTGGTGGGCTTACGTCCTTTTGGGCCCCGCCTCCCGGGGCGATTACTTCGCACCGATCGTGCATTCGCACGACGACTTCGAGCAGGCCTCTGAAACGGACCTTGCCGGATTCGAAGTCGAGACCGACGCGCGCGCGTACCGCTACGCGGTACGGCGGGACGACCTACCGTACGAACACCTCTGAACCGCCCCGGCAGGGAGCGTCAGGTGACGCTCTTTTTGTCGTTTGTCGGCTTTGAACGGAGGTCTTGGCTATTCCGCAATGGCGGAATGCCGCGGTGCCCCACCAGCCCGTGGCCCGGGCTACGGCTTCGTCCAACCATTGATGATGCATTAGTACCCTCAACGCCAAGGAGTAACCATGGGCATTACCACCAACTTCCAGCTGACGGTCTCCGCTGCTGATCGAGCAAGCATGGAAAGAAGGCTCGATGAAGCACACGCGGAAGCCGAGAAGCAGGCAGTGGAAATGGGCAAACACGGAATATTGGTCACCCGTCACTCCTGCGAACGGTTCACGGTAGCGCTCAGCGATTCCGTCCCGTTCGGGTGGACACTGGAACGGCAACTGTGGCGATAAGTGCGGGCAGCTCACGTTCGCCAGATTCTCCTACTGAGAAACCTGCTGCCGCACATAAGCATTTCCAGCCCTGTCATTAAGAGCAAGGGCATGAGACAAAACAACAGAGAGGCAACCAAATGAAAGCGATAGTGGTAACGGATCAGGCCGCGGGCGCGGCCGGAATGAGGCTGCTGGAACGTCCAGAGCCAGCTGCGGCGATCAACGACGTCATCGTTGAGATCCACGCGTCGGGATACGTGCCGACTGAGGTGGAGTGGTCGTCTACTTGGACGGATCGGGCCGGACGCGACCGCACCCCGTCGATCCTCGGACACGAACTCGCCGGAGTGGTCACGGCGCTCGGCTATGGCACGACAGGGCTTTCTGTGGGACAGCGGGTGTTCGGTATCTCGGACTGGCATCGTGACGGCACCCTTGCAGAGTATGTCGCGGTAGAGGCACGCAACCTTGCGCCGTTGCCGGGCGATGTCGACTTCACGGTCGGCGCGAGCCTGCCGATCTCGGGCCTCACAGCGTGGCAGGGACTGTTCGTGCACGGCCGCCTCCAGGCCGGGCAGAGCGTCCTCGCGCACGGTGCGGCCGGCGCCGTCGGGACCATGGTCACACAACTTGCGCGCGAGGCAGGTGCCCACGTCATCGGCACCGGACGCGCCGCCGACCGGCAGAAGGCTCTCGACTTCGGTTCTCACGAGTTCGTCGATCTCGACAATGACACCCTCGAAGACGTCGGCGCAGTCGACCTGGTGTTCGACGTTATCGGCGGTGACATCCAGAAGCGGTCCGCAAGCCTGATCCGGGCCGGCGGAACGCTGGTGACGGTCACCGGGCTGACCGACGCGCGGCCCGCGGACGGGCTGGCGGTCGACTTCGTGGTCGAGTCCATTCCCGCTCAACTGATGGAGATCGCCCGGCGGGTGCGGGACGGTCGGCTGCGGACGAACATCGGCAACGTCGCGACTCTCGACGACGCCATCGCCGCCCTCAACCCGACGGAGCGACGCAAGGGCAAGACGATCATCACCGTTCGTTCATAAGCTCCCGGTACGCCGGCCGGCGATCGACCCCGGCGTCGTGTCCATTCCTGCGCAACTGACGGAGATCGGCCCGCTGGCGCGTGATGGACAGGCTGGGTACGAACCTCGGCGCCGTGCGACTTGCGACGATGCCGTGTCGTCTATACCCAGACCAGCCGGCACCCGCGGAAGACGGTCATCCGGGCCCGTCCGAGGGCCATGAAGAGGTTCCACGGACCCTTTCGGCCTCGCAACAGCAATAGGGACTGATAACCGAACACAGTGAAGGAACAAGAAGATGAGCAATACCAGGCAGTCGGTCGAAGATCTTGCGATCCTCGAGCAGCTCAACCTCGACTACAACCAGGCGGACCAGGCCAGCGATGCTGAGCGCTTCCGCGAGCTGCTCGCCGAGGATTTCATCGTGCAGACTCCAGGAGTCACCCGCGACCGCAACGAGTACGTCGAGTACATAGCGAAGCCGCGCCCCTTCAAGGATCTCGCTCTCTTCGATGCCAGGATCCGCATCCTCGGCGACGTCGCCCTGGTCCACGGCCGCGCCCGCTACACCATGATCGCCGACGGATCTGTGCAGGAAGCGCTGTACACGGACGCGTACCAAAAGCGTGAGGGCACCTGGCTCTGTGTCTCGGCCTGCGCTATCGCTCCGGGGGCCTGACCTGGTGCGGCGCGGCTCGACGCACGACACGGCGTCGGTGATTGACGAGACCGGCTGGGGCTCCAGGCTGCGGCTGGCCTTCATCTCGGCGGTGTTCTCCCTGGTCGCCGCGTTCGCCGCGGTGGGCTCGACGATCCCGCTGTTCAACGTCTACCGGGCCGAGGACGGGTTCACCAACGCTGGCATCTCGATGACTGTCGTCGCCTACTCCGCCGCTACCCTCGCCACACTGCTGGTGCTCGGACGACTGTCCAACCATCTGGGCCGACGACCTACCTCGATGGCAAGCCTCGGTCTGCTGCTTTTTGGGTGTCTGCTGCTGTTGAACGTGCACGAGATCGGCACCCTCATCACCGGTCGGCTTCTGATGGGCCTCGGCGCCGGGCTGGCCAGCAGCAGCCTCACCTCCTACATCGTCGACACCGCACCCTCCAGGCCGGCCTCGTTGGCCTCCGTCGCCTCCAGCCAGACAGTCATGCTCGGCCTCGCCCTCGGCGCCGTCGCCTCCGGCACCCTGGCCCAGTTCGGCCCCTGGCCACGCGAACTCATCTACCTCGTCATCATCGGCCTCCTCCTCGTGTCAGCCGTACTCATCGCGATCAGCCCCGAGACGGTGACTCGAACGCCGGGTGCGTGGCTATCGCTGCGGCCCAGCGTCCGTGTACCGGTCAGAGTCAGGCATCTGTTGCCGGTCACGGCTGCGGTCCTCCTGCCTACGTGGGCGGTCGGCGCCTTCTACCAGGCGTTTGTGCCCGCCCTGGTCGAAAATCAACTCCACACCACCAGTCCTCTCATCCTCGCACTCGTGTTCGCCGCATACATGGGCTCCAGTGCTCTCGGCGCTCCGCTCGGCAGCCGGTTCACACCCGCGGCAGCCCAACGCTTCGGCCTGGTCGCCTTCCTGGCGGGGATGACCGGGATCATCACAGCGATCGCCACCGGCACACTGGTGCTGTTCGTCGCCGCGACCATCATCGCAGGCGCCGCTCAAGGCATCGCCATCAGTGCTGCCACCCGCGGTCTGCTACACGGCAGCACTCTCGCTGACCGGGCACCAACCTTCAGCGTCATCTACCTCATCAGCTACAGCGCCGCCACGATCCCCGCCCTCATCGCCGGGCAACTCTCCAACACCTTCTCACTACCGCAGATCGCGCTCGGATACGGCGCACTTGCCCTCGTCGCCACCGTGTACACCGTTGCTTGGTCGCTCCGATTCAAAGAGGCCCTGATCTCTTTCCCACCGCACCGCGCCGCACCGAAAACGTCCAACCCCGCGGCGGAACTTTCAGACCGCCCTAACCATGCTCATCTGCGAAGGGCCCCTTAAGCCGAGCGACGTTCCTTAAGAGCGGCAGATCTTTGCATCGCCCAGACCGGCTGGCACATGAAATGACATCAGTGACAACACCCCAGCAATGACACCACCCCCGTTCCTCCCAAAATCCGGCGAGTTACCCAGCTCCGGCGGCGAACGCACCACCGAATCGCTGCTTCACGAGCCCCACGAAGGCTGAAATCAAAATGTAGAAACACGTGGGCGGCCAAAGTCGGCAGCGCACAAACCGTTTTCATCCAAGCAGACCTGAGGAACTTTCCCATGTCCATTCTAAAAATCTTCAAGGGGCCCGAGGCCTCAATTGATGACCAGATCGAGAGCTACGTTGGACCGGCCGCCCGCGTCTGACCTTGACCATGTGGAGGAAGCACACCACCGACCATCAAAAGGCATCCCAGGCCCTACCCACGGAATCCCCGAGATCTGGACCGAAGCGGTGGATGCCCGGCGGGGCCACAGTCTAAAACCGCAGCCACTTGTCAGAGAAGTTGGGTCAATTCCGGGATAAGTTGCCGCTCATATCTAGAGAGGGTTGGGGGGTGCTGAGGGTCGGCCACGTGGGAGTGTTGGCTAGCTTTGGACGCAACAATGCAAATCGCCATATGCACAGCCAGTTTCACACATACTGCTGCCAGGTCAAACATGAGGAGGGCATGGATTCACCATCCGCTGTCAGACGCTCCCCGTTGAGACGCGACAGTTATTTGGACACCACGCCGGGTTTGGATCTGATGCCGTGCCTAATTTGTATGGCGGTGAATGCGCCGTCCTGTCCGGCCGTTGTGTTGAGAAATCCGGGGTCCTTGTCCGACAAGTGTGGTTCACTGCTCCGGGAAGCCCTATGAAGGGCTCGCCATGCGATGGCAGCCGGAACGAGATCGTGCTCGTTGGCGGCATCATATGCCTACGATGGCTTGACGGAGCTGTCACGGAGGAGAAAGCCCAAGCAGCCATGGCACAGATCAGTGAGCTGAGTGCCGGACATGATTATCCCTTGCTCGTCGAGGTACGTGGCGTCCAAAAGGTTCACTATCGCGCGCGAAAAGCGTTTGCTGCCGGTCCTTGGCCGGTGACACACGTGGCAATAGTGGCCTCCTCGCCGGTGGATCGGGTCGCCGTGTATTTCCATCTGAGCAGGAATCCTCCGAAGTGCTCAGCAAGGCTGTTTGAGTGTGTTCACGAAGCGATGATCTGGCTCCGGGACCCTTTTGGACGTGAGGAAGTCCTAGCAGCAGCATCGGGAACAAGCTGTCCGCGCTCGGCGAAGCGCAGCAGCTCCGCCAGTTCCGGTCCGGCGGCGTCCCTGCCCGAGGCCTTGTCCGTGAAGACCCGGGTCCAGAACTGGCCGTCAAGCTGACGTTTCTCGTTCTGGTCAAGGTGGTGCTGACCCGCACGTATCCGATCCGCTGTCCAGCCACCGATGCCTCCAAATTCGCCGTCGACCGCTGGGAACAGCAGGAAGACATCGAAACTCCCGGTTCACGCGGCGAATCCTGACCGGCTCCCAGAGCCCTTGGGCCCATCCCCAGGCATTCCGGAACGCCGATAAGGGATATTCCGTCAGGCTGGGCTGCTGGGGCGCACGATCGGTACCAGCCTGGTACCATGGCTGTATGGCTATGAATCTTCGCCTGCCGGCGGACCTTGATCGCAGGTTGGACGAGCTTGCCGCGGAGGAGCACACGTCGAAGTCGGCGTTGCTGCTTCGGGGAGCCGAACTGTTGCTTCAGCGGCGTGAGCGGAACCGTGAAATCCGGGAAGGGATGGACTTCGTGCTGGGCCACGACGCCGAGCTTTTGAAACGCCTCGAAGACGCATGACGGCGTACCTCGACATCGAGGATGCATTGCAGGTGATTGACCGTTACGGGTTCCATATCCGTGACGTCGGCCTGCTCGCTTCGGCTCTGGCCAGGCCGGCTACAACCGTGTTGGGGGTTGAAGCCTACCGCGGACTCGCCATGAAGGCCGCTACGGTCCTCGAATCCGTCACACGTTTCCATCCGCTCATCGACGGCAACAAACGCACCGGATGGACGCTCATGGTCCTGACCCTGTGGATCAACTCGCACCGCCACGACTTCAGCACCGACGAAGCATTTGACCTCGTCGTTGGAGTCGCTGCAGGGAGCATCGAGCTACGGGACTGCGCGAATATGATCTCCGGCCACCTGGTCCCCCGACAGGACTACCAAAAAGAGGCAGCGGGGCCGGGGCGCTGATCCCGCCAAGTTTCAAACCCGGCCGTTACCGGTAGCCGGAGGGGACGACAACCTAAGACAGTGGCCTGCCTCAGGTACTGATACACCGATTCCCGGCTGATGCCGTAATCGCGGGCCAGGACGGATTTCGGAACGCCGCCAGCGGCCCGCTGCGTCAACTCGGCTGCCCGTTCCGGTGTGAGAGTCTTCTTCCGCCCTTTGTAGGCGCCGCGCTGCTTGGCCAGGGCGATGCCTTCGCGCTGTCGCTCCCTGATGAGGGCCCGTTCGAATACAGCGAAAGCCCCCATGACCGAGAGCATGAGGTTGGCCATGGGGGAGTCCTCGCCAGTAAAGAGCAGTTGCTCCTTGACGAACTCCACCCGCACGCCCTTGCGGGTGAAGCCTTGGACGAGGGCGCGCAGGTCATCGAGGTTCCGCGCGAGCCGGTCCATGCTGTGCACCACGACGGTATCGCCGTCGTGGGCGAACCGTAGCAATTCGGTCAGTTTCGGTCTGTCGGTGTCCCTGCCGTACGCCTTGTCCGTGAAGACCCGGTCCAGAACCAGCCCGTCGAGCTGGCGCTGCCCGTTCTGGTCCAGTGTGCTCACCCGCACATACCTAATCCGCTGACCAGCCACCGCTGCCTCCAACCCCCTCTTACATGTGGGATTGAGTTCTAGAACCTTCCTAGACGAAACGTCAAGAGCCACAAGGTCTTGGGCGTCAGGTTGGGGTGTACTTCAGGCTGACAGGAGGAGATCGACTTGGCGGTTTCGATGTCTTGAAAGCCTAGGGATTCTCGGGACACTGCACCGGGGCGATCGGCTCTCTTATTCGGGTTGCCCTTCGGCCCGTCCGCGGGGCTCGGCTCACCCGGGCTTTATTGCCTAAGACTGAGTTGCTTGGCGTGGAAGTCGAAGTGTTTTGTGGGGTACGCGTAGACATCGTTGAGTGTCATGGATGGTGCGAAGAAGGGGTCCCACCGGTCCGGGAACGGCATCGATAGTGAGAGTGACGTGTGGGTCTCGTGTTCCAGTCTGCGGGTGATGGCCTTGATGGTTGTCTCGAGTTTCCGGTCCATTCGTCGTTTGTTGTAAAACAGGGCGGCCCCACGGGAGCCCCAGTAATTGATGACGTCGAACGGTCGCGTGCCGGCGTTTAGGAGCGTGGCGAAGGCCTTCCCGATGGACCTGGGGAGTCGGCTGATGAGGTGGACGAGCGGAAGCAGGGCGCGGACGACCATGTACCCGAAGACCATGTGGAACAGCAGTTCTTCGTTCGTCCACTTTGTGCCGTTGCTTCTGCGGCTAAGGTCCTCAGGGGTAGCGTTCTTCAGCCAGGCGTCGAGGTCGACGCGTGTGCGGCTGTATTCGGCCACGATGTCCGTCTTAGTCGCCACGTCGCGTCTCCCTCCGTGTTGATACCGGCCGCCGGCTCCGGCTCGGGGCGGCTTACTCCTGTGTGGCTTCATTATGCGCGCGACCAGGACAAGGCCGCGCGGGATCTGGGGAAGGCGGTCCGGTCTTTCAGACGGTGGGTGAGCGGCGTTCGATGAGTATGGTGTCGCGCCATTGGCCGGTGAACGGCCCGTGCGTCATCCTGGCGATGCGGTTTCTGCGTCCGACGATGATGTAGCCGTTGGCGAGGTGGAGTTTGAGGCTTGCTTCGTTTTCTGGGAAGACGCTGGCCTGGATGGTCCAGATCCCGTCGGCCTCGGTGGAGTCCGCCAGTGCCCGCAGCAGGACCGTGCCGAGGCCGCGCCCCCGCGCTTCGGCTGCGATGTAGACGGAGTGTTCGACCACGCCTGAGTAGACCGGGCGGGCGGAAACCGGGGAGACGGCGGCCCAGCCAAGGATCCTGCCGTCGTCTGCTGTTGCCACCAGCCGGTGCCGGGAAAGCCGGGACGTATTGAACTGATCCCAATCGGGGGCCTCGGCTTCGAAGGTGGCGTGGCCGGTGTCGATTCCTTCCTGGTAGATGCGCCGGACGCGGGGCCAGTCGGCGGGTTCCATGGCCCGGATCGCAACCGTGAAGGTCACAGGTTCGGAGGTCACAGGTTGGTGAGGATGCCGGCGACGTTGTCCAGGGCGCCGGGGGCCAGGGAGAAGTACGCCCAGGTGCCGCGCTTTTCGCGGTGCAGCAGCCCGGCTTCAACGAGGACCTTCAGGTGGTGGGACACCGTGGGCTGGCTCAGGTCCAGAGGATCGGTCAGGTCGCACACGCAGGTCGCGCCGGAGGATGCGGCCTTGATGATGGAGAGCAGCCTGAGCCGGTTCGGGTCGGCCAGTGCCTTGAAGACCAGGGCCTGTTGCTTCGCTTCCTCGGCGCCGAGGGTGGGCGCGCACGCTGGCGCGCAGCAGGCTTCGTCCGTGACGGGCTCAAGAACAGGCAGCAACTTCATGTACCCATTATGCGCCAATATCGATAATCATCAATGTACGGTCCTGCGCCGGCTCGAGTCGGCGCAGCTGCAGCCTAGGAGCCGGCCTTTCCGGCTTCGTGGGGGAGTACGACGTCGTCCGCGGCGCGGCCTGCCGAGGGAAACAGCAGGACGAGAAGCCCGAGCCCTGCTGCGGCGCCGATGAGCTGGGCTACGACGAACGCGGGCACGGAGCCCGGCGCGATCCCGGCGAAGGTGTCGCTGAAGATGCGGCCGACCGTCACGGCGGGGTTGGCGAAGGACGTCGAGGACGTGAACCAGTACGCGGCCCCGATGTAGGCGCCTACTGCCGGAGCGGCGAGGACGCCCCGTTTGGTGGCGGCCAGGGTGAAGATCAGCAGGATGAGCCCGGCGGTCGCGACGACCTCACCGAGCAGATGGCCACCAGTAGCGCGGTCCTTGCCGGAGATGGAGGTCCCCACCTCGAACATGGCGTTGGCCACGACACTGCCGCTGATGGCGCCAACGGTCTGTGCGAGCACATAGGCGCCCAGCTCCGGCAGGGCCAGCCCCGTGCCGCTGCGCCGGCCCAGGATCCAGTCGACGAGCGACACGCCCGGGTTGAAGTGCGCCCCGCTGACCGGGCCGAAGATGAGGATCAGCACGGTCAGGCCCAGCACGGTGGCGGTGCTGTTCTGCAGCAGCTGCAGGCCGACGTCGTTCGGGGAGAGCTGCTGCGCGGCGATCCCCGAACCCACGACGATCATCACGAGCAGGCTGGTGCCAATCAGTTCGGCGACGGCGCGGCGCCACAGCGGCGGTTGGTTCGAAGTCATGGCACCAAGCTTGACCCAAGAAATTAACTCAGTCAAAATTGAGTCAATGAAAACTGACCCAGTGGACGCTTTCCGGGCGCGGGTTGCTAAGCACGCGGCCCTCGCTGATCCAGCACGGCTGCGCATTGTCGATCTGCTGACCTTGGGGGACTTCTCCCCGACGGAACTGCAGGCCGAGCTGGGCATGCCCTCCAACCTGCTCTCCCACCATCTGCGCACCTTGGAGGGGGCGGGCCTGACCACCCGCCACCGCTCCGAAGCCGACAGGCGCCGCAGCTACATCCGCCTCGCCGCCGGCGCCCTCGATGGTCTCGCGCCCGGCGTGGAGCACGGCGCCAGTCGTGTCCTGTTCGTTTGCACCCGCAACAGTGCCCGGTCCCAGCTGGCCGCCGCCCTCTGGCAGCAGGTCAGCGACATCCCGTCCGCCTCTGCAGGAACGCACCCGGCCGAGCGCATCGCGGAGGGAGCCGTCGACGTCGCCCGCCGACACGGACTGAACCTCGCAAACCGGTCTCCGCGGAGCCTGGACGAGGTGGCAGGCCACGGGGACTTCGTTGTGACCGTGTGCGACAACGCTCACGAGGAACTTACCGGCCTTGCCGGCATTCACTGGTCCGTGCCGGATCCGCTGCGGAGCAACACCGAGGAAGCCTTCGAGAACGCCTTCACCGACATCTCCCACCGCATCAACGGCCTCGCGCCTAGGATGCACGCCGCCTAAACCCCAGGCAAGCGCCCCGAGGGCCGCCGATCCGGGCCGAGGACAAAACCGACCTGACGTGAATATTGACAACCATCAATCTATCGTCCGATACTCCATATATCGATCAACATCAATATTCAGTGAGCGATGCAGGACGTGCCGGGCGTGATGACACCAAGACCGTTTCACCCATCACCTAACTGATTCCAGGAGAAAACCGTGAGCACCGAAACCGCCAAGAAGCCCTCCGTCCTGTTCGTCTGTGTCCACAACGCCGGCCGCTCCCAGATGGCCGCAGCGTTCCTGACCACCCTCGGCAAGGGAGAGATCGAGGTCCGCTCCGCCGGGTCCCAGCCCGCCGACAAAATCAACCCCGCTGCCGTCGAGGCCATGGCCGAGGTCGGCATCGACATGTCCGCCGAGGTTCCCAAGGTTCTCACCACCGAAGCCGTGAAGGAGTCGGACGTGGTGATCACCATGGGTTGCGGCGACGAGTGCCCTTACTTCCCCGGTAAGCGCTACGAGGACTGGGTCCTGGAAGACCCGGCCGGCAAGGGCGTGGAGTCCGTCCGGCCCATCCGCGACCAGATCAAGACCCGGATCGAGGGCCTGATCGAGTCCCTCATCCCCGCTGCCAAGTAACGCCGTCCCGGACACCAGGAGAGACACCCGTGAGCAGCAACACCAAGACCCCCACAGAGGCCACCAGCGAGCAGCTGATCATCGTTGGCTCCGGACCCGCCGGCTACACTGCCGCGATCTATGCCGCCCGGGCCGGGCTGAAGCCGTTGGTCCTGGCCGGCTCGGTCACCGCGGGCGGCGCGCTGATGAACACCACAGAGGTGGAGAACTTCCCCGGCTTCCCGGAGGGCGTCCAGGGCCCGGAGCTGATGGACGGCCTGCAGCAGCAGGCGGAGAAGTTCGGCGCGCAGGTGGTGTTCGACGACGCCACCTCAGTCGAGCTGAAGGATCACCTCAAGCGCGTGGTCACCGGCGCCGGGGACGTCCACGAAGCACCGGCGGTCATTCTCGCCACCGGCTCCGCGTACAAGGAGCTCGGCCTGCCCGAGGAGAAGAAGTTCAGCGGCCACGGCGTCTCCTGGTGCGCCACGTGCGACGGGTTCTTCTTCCGCGACCAGGACATCGTCGTGGTTGGCGGCGGGGATTCCGCGATGGAGGAGGCCACGTTCCTGACCCGCTTCGGGAAGACGGTCACAGTCGTGGTCCGCAAGGGCGAGCTGCGCGCCTCACGCATCATGGCTCAGCGGGCCAAGGACAACCCGAAGATCAGCTTCGCGTGGAACTCCGCCGTCACCGCCATTCACGGTGATGGGAAAGTCTCCGGGGTGACGCTCACGGATACGCGCACGGGGGAAGCCCGGCACCACGCCGCCACGGGTATCTTCGTGGCGATCGGGCACGTGCCGCGCACCGAGCTGGTGGCCGGGCAGGTGGAGCTCGACGGGGACGGCTATATCAAGGTCGATTCACCTACCACCGTCACCAACCTGAGCGGTGTGTTCGCATGCGGCGACGCCGTGGACCACCGCTACCGCCAAGCGATCACCGCCGCCGGCACCGGGTGCGCCGCGGCCCTCGACGCCGAGCGCTACCTCGCCGCGTTAGAGGACGCGGACAGCATCGCCACGGCACTAGTCGAGGAACCTATCCACGCCTAACCCGGAACAGGGGAGGAGGTGAGCTGAATGACTACCGGATGCTGCGGCGACTCAGGTTGCTGCGACGACGATCAGGACTGCTGCTAACCACCCCCGGACACCTGCCGGCCCCCGAACACCCAAGGGGGCCGGCTGGTCCCGCCCGTACCTAAGCCGCCACACCTATAGATGAAAGAGGACAGCATGGATTCGACGAAGAGCCTTCCGGTGGCCGTCATCGGCGCCGGCCCGATCGGCCTGGCCGCCGCGGCCCACCTGCTCGAACGCGGCCTGGAGCCGCTGGTCTTCGAGACAGGTCCGACGGCGGGTGCGGCCATTGAGCAGTGGCGCCACATCCGGCTGTTCTCACCCTGGCGGTACAACACCGACGCCGCCGCCCTCCGCCTACTCGAAGCAGCCGGCTGGACATCACCACGGCCCACCGCGCTGCCGTACGGCGGGGAACTCATCGACAACTACCTCGCACCACTGGCCGCGCTCCCGGCCATCAGCTCGCGGCTGGAGACCGGTGCCCGCGTCATCGCCGTGACCCGGCAGGGGCTGGATAAGACCCACGTCCGCAACCGCGACACCACACCCTTCACCGTGCGCGTCGAGCACGCCGACGGCGAAACCCGCGACCACACCGTGGCCGCCGTCATCGACGCCTCCGGCACCTGGTCCACCCGCAACCCGCTGGGCACCTCCGGCCTGCCCGCCATCGGCGAGGACACCGCGGCAGACCGGATCTCCGCCCCGCTTCCCGACGTCACCGGCCGCGACCGCGCAGCCTTCGCCGGCAAGCGTGTCCTGGTGGTCGGGGCCGGGCACTCCGCCGCCAACACCCTCATCAGCCTATCCGAGCTGGTCAGGGACGAACCGGAGACGAGGATTCTGTGGGCCGTCCGGGGCTCCTCTGCGGCGAAGGTCTACGGCGGCGGAGATGCCGACGGGCTCCCCGCCCGGGGCCAGCTCGGCGGCCGGCTCCGGCGCCTCGTGGAAGCCGGCAAGATCGAACTGCACACCGGCTTCGGCATCGCTTCCCTCAAAGCGCTGGACTCCGGCGTGACCGTCGGAGCCGTCGACGGAAGCACCCTGGACGCCGACGTCGTGGTGCCCTGCACCGGCTTCCGTCCGGACCTGGACATCCTGCGCGAACTCCGGCTCAACCTGGACCCCGCCGTCGAGGCCCCGGTGGAACTCGGCCCGCTGATCGACCCCGAATTCCACTCCTGCGGCACCGTCCCCCCGCACGGCGCCAGGCTGCTGGCGCACCCGGAGAAGGACTTCTACATCGTGGGCATGAAATCCTACGGCCGGGCCCCCACCTTCCTGCTGGCCACCGGCTACGAGCAGGTCCGCTCCGTCGCCGCCGCCCTCGCCGGCGACCGCGAAGCCGCCGACACCGTCCACCTCGAACTCCCCGAAACCGGCGTCTGCTCCACCGACGCCGGCACCAGCTGCGACGTCCCCGCACCTGCCAAAACAGCGACAGCCGGAACATCGACCGCCGAAGCCTCTGCTGAAGGCGGCTGCTGGGGCACGCCGGAACCGGTGCTGGTCGGTTTCCCCACCGGGCTGACCCACGGCCGCTCCGGCACCAACTGACCGACAGTAAACCCAACCATTGGAGTGCTGCCATGACCGAGAACCGTGAGACCAGCCTGGGCCTGCAGGACAACACCGAGGTCCTGCACCGGATCAGCGCCCGCCTCGGCGAAAGATTCGCCGGGATCTTCGCCGCCGAAACCGTCGAACGCTATGTCTTCGAGTCCTACACAGCCCTGGCCCGGACCGCGAGAATCACCACCTACCTGCCCGCCACCACCGAGCACTTCGCCAGCGACCGGCTCAGCGCGCTGGCCAAGTCCAAGGGAGCTATCGCCTCCGAGGTGCCCGAGGTCTTGTTCGTCTGTGTGCAGAACGCGGGCCGGTCCCAGATGGCCGCCGCCCTGCTTACCGTCGAAGCTAAGGGCAGGATCCACGTCCGCTCAGCAGGCTCCCTGCCGGCCGCCGAACTCGATCCCGCCGTCGTGGCCGTGATGACCGAGATGGGTCTGGACCTGTCACAGAACTACCCCAAGCCGCTCACCGACGACGTCGTGCGTGCCTCCGATGTTGTCATCACCATGGGCTCCGGGGACTCCTGCCCCATCTACCCCGGCAAACGCTACGAGGACTGGGACCTGCCAGACCCGGCCGACCAGCCCCTCGACACGGTCCGGGAAATCCGCGACAAGATCCACGTCCGGGTCAAAACCCTGGTCGACTCACTCACAAAGGAAACAACGCCCTCATGACCCAGAAACACCCTGCTGTCCTGTTCGTCTGCAGCAAGGTTCGAATGATCTGCCACCCTATTAGATCAGGGTGCAGCCGAATAGGTGCAAAACGGATTGACAGCGCTGCTGACGGCTCGGTCATCGCCGTAGCTTTTTGCGCCTTCACCGCCAAAAAAGCATCAAGGAGGAGCGCAGCCAGACGCCGACTAAGAGCGTAGCTCCCGCGGTTCGCGTTCAACGTTGCCTATGATCTCTAAGCAGAGACGTACTCACTCGTCTAAGATCCGGTCAGTGCCGATTCGCGTTGCCGCGGCACCCGGGACCGCACTTTCCTGTGGGTGCCGCTTGAGGGTTTCCGGTCTCCGCGCGCTGTCCTGTCGGTTGCCCTGTGACGCGGTCCTCCGGTCGTGGGGGGCGCCCATCGTGCGGGATCCGGCGCCTCGCGGGCCGGGTTGCCAGCGAATACTGCGCCTTCGGGCACGTCCTCGCCCTTCATCAGGAAGGCGTCGGCCTTGAGTGTGGTTCCATGGTGCATGGTCACGCCGTAATGGACGAAGGCGGTGACTCCGAGTGAGCAGCGGTTGCCCAGCACGATGTGGTCGGATTTGAAGGTTCCGTCTTCGAGGGAGTGGCTCTGGATGGCTGTGCCTTCGTTGAGGGCGCAGTCATCACCGATCGTGACCAGGGTTTTCTCCGTCACGTCGACGCCGGCATCGTAGAGTCGCTTGCCGACCCTGACGCCGAGCATCCGCCAGATGATCGGCTTGAAGGGTGTCCCGTTGAACGGCGGGATGGCCAGCAGCTTCCACAGTCGTTCGTGGTGCCAGAAGTACGGGTCGTAGATGGAGCAGTATTGAGGCTTCAGGCGGCCGAAGCCCAATACAGAGCGCTCCACCACCACGGTGAAGAGGATGTTGAAGACGAGGAACGCCAGCGATGCGAGGGCCACGGCCAGCACGCCGAGGATCTCGTAAAAGGACACGGCCACCGCGCCGGCGACGGTGGCGGTGAAAAGCTGGAACCACCGCACGGTAAGGAACAGCCCCATAGTCAGGATATTGTGCCGGTTCTTCGCCGGAAGGAGCCGGTTTTTCGCCTCCGCGATCTTCAGCTCATCAAACTGGGCGTCCCGTTGCACGGACCGGGGAATCTCGAAGGCTGGTGATCCGAGCAGGCCGACGTCGGATCGGACCGGGCCGTCTATCGGAATCATCGCTTTCGTTGCCAGCAGGCAGTTCTCCCCGACACGCGCTCCGGGGGGGAAGGTGAGATCGTTGCCGAGGAAGTTGCGGCCGGCGATCCTGACGCGTGTGACCCGGAAGGATGAGCTGGTGAAGTCGCCGTTCATGAGGTTCAGACCGTCGGAGACCATGGTTCCGGATCCGACGGAGGACAGATAGGGCGACTCGTGGGCAACCTCAGGGCCAAAGTTGGATCCGGTCTGTTCGACCTTGCCCAGGTCATAGCCGAGGGCCTGCAGGTAGTGCACGATGTAGGAGCTGTCGCCGAACAGGTCCCTGTACAGTTTGGCGTTCGTGATCCGGGCGATCATGCGCTGAATCGTAAAATGCACGCCGTAGAGCGGATAGACGATGTCGGGTTTGAGGAAGCGGTTCAGCAGGCGTGGGACGGTGAAGACATAGACCAGCCCGGTGATCAGGCTCAGAATGAACAAGACCAGGCTTGCGGCCATAACGTGGAAAAAGAAGTTGGGCTCGCCAAGATTCAGGTCGTCGGTCGCCAGATAGGCGGGCAGCAGCGCGGCCAGCACGAGGATACCGCCGGGAATAACCAGGACAAGCCGGTTGACCAGCTGGAGCAGGCTGAAGATGACTCGCCGGCGGGTGCTGCAGTTCTTGGCGGGGACCCGCCGGTAGTCCGTGCTGGTGCGCGCGGCGGGGGTCCCGTGCCAAGTCTCTCCCGCCGGTATGGACTGCGACGTCTGCAGTGACGAGGCGTGCCCGAGCTGGGTGTCGTTTCCCATTGAGGTGCCGATATCGAGGGTGGTTTTCTCCGAGACAAGGACGTTTCTGCCCAGGGTTACCGGTCCTGTCTCGATGACCCCGGACCGTGCCCGGTAGCAGAGAAAGTAGGAGTTCTTATGGATGACGGTGTCGTCACCGATCGTGAGCAGGTCCGTGCACACCGGCACCGTGCGGGAGAAGATCGCCACGCCTTTTCCGATTTTGGCTCCCAGGAGGCGCAGGTAGAACACGTAGAGCGGTGATCCGACGAACATCACGAGGGGGTTGGCCCGGGTCAGTGTCTTCACGGCCCAGAAACGGATGTACGCGAGGCTCCAGATCTGTATCTCTCGCGGCTTCCAGCGGCCGACCAGGACCCACTTCATGATGATTGGGGAGACGGACAGTGCCAGGAATGTGGCGGCGCCGAAGCCGATGGACCGGAGCCACATGTCCAGTGGATCGGTCCCGGCCGAAACCCACTCGAAGCCGATGACAAGCAGGAAGGCAGCGTACATGGTGTAGCCCAGGAAAATCAGCAGCTGGATGGCCCCGCAAAGCACGTATTTGAATGTGCTGGGGAGTCTCGCCGGTTCCGATGCCACCTGCTCCGTCCCGGGGCGGACAGGTGCAGGATCTGCTGCAGTCCTTGCTGTGAGCAGCAGGGCCAGCTGCCGGATGGTCGGGTGTTGGTAAATGTCCTGCATGGCCGCGGCCGGCAGCTCGGTTTCTTTTCTGGCGCGGGCGCAGAAGTGAGCCATCAGCAGGGAGTTCGCGCCGAGGTCGTTGAAAAAGTGTGCGTCGGTCGAGACCCGCTCCAGACCGAGGACTGCGCCGAGCTGTTCCGCCAGGGCTTCTTCGGCGGCTGTCACCGGGGCGGTGTAGGGGCCTGTGCCGGCCAGACTGAGCCTGTGGGTGGGCTGGGGTAAACGCTTCCGGTCCGCCTTGTTGCTGGCCATCAGGGGGATGGACTCGAGCTCTTCGAAGTAGGCAGGGACCATGTAGCCGGGAAGCCGGGTGCGGAGCATCCGGTAGATCTCATGTGCATCGATGCTCACGACATCCTGCCGCAGGGTGTAATAAGCGGCCAGCTCCACCATCCCAGGCTCGGGTTCATAAGTATCGACGACGGCCTGCGCGATTCCGGGCAGCTGCAGGAGAAAGGATTCGACTTCGGTCAGCTCGATGCGGTAGCCGCGGATCTTGACCTGGGTGTCGATGCGGCCCAGATATTCGACGTCCCCGTCCGCGTTGATCCGGCCCAAGTCCCCGGTACGGTAAATCCGGCCGGAGGGATTGTTGCCGATTCCAAGAAAGTCGGGAATGAAGGCCCTGTCAGTCAAATCCGGGCGGTTAACATATCCCCGTGCCAGCCCGACCCCTGCCAAGCCAATCTCCCCCGTTTCACCGGCCGGCAGCGCGCGGCACTCCTCGGGATCCAGGATGACAGCCGAGTAGGTGGGAAGGGGCACGCCCAGGGACACCGGCCTGTCGGGGTCGACCAGGGCCCAGGTGGCGGTGACCGTGGCCTCGGTTGGTCCGTAGACATTCAGGAACCTCCGACCCGGGCGGTGCCACCTCGTGACCAGGTCTTTCGGGCAGGCTTCCCCGGAGACCAGCAGGAACCGGAGAGCGGGCAGGTCCTCGTCGATGGTCGCCAACAGCGTCGGCACGCAGCACAGGGCCGTGATGCGTTGTTCGGTCAGATACTCGGCCAGCTCGGCGCCCAGCAGGCTGGACCCTCCGGGTTTGGGTACGAGCGTGGCCCCGGCCATCCAGGACACCCAAATTTCCTCCACCGAGAAGTCAAAGGCGATCGTCATGCCCTGGTACACGCGGTCGGTCGGTTCAACGCCATACACGTCGGAGGCAACTCGGACAAAGTTGCAGATACTGGCATGCTCTACGGCCACGCCCTTAGGCCGGCCGGTCGATCCCGACGTGTAAATGATATACGCCAGCTCATCCTCCACCCCGCCCATATCCAACTGGTCCAGACGGGAAGGGTTCTCGGCCTCGACATGTGCACGCACGTGGTCAAGACACACCGTCAGGGCAGCCACTTCCGGCAAAAGATCCTTCAGGTGAGAGAGCGAGAGGATCACCGTCACATCGGCATCTTCAACAATGTATTTCAGGCGGTCAGCGGGAAACCCGGGATCCAGCGGCACGTAGGCCGCGTGGACCTTCAGCACCGCCAGCATCGCGACGTATGCCTGCGAGGGCTGATCGAAGAGCAGCGCAATCCGGTCCCCCGGCCGCGCACCGCAGGTCAGCAGGTGGCGAGCGAGCTGGTTCGCCCGCCGATCCAGCTCCGGGTAACTCCAGGCGGCGTGCCCCGCATCCAGCGCCAGGTGGTGGCCGAGCCCCTCATTGCGAAGCCGATCGCACCGATCCTCGAACAACTGATGGAGCCGCTCACCAGGGCGCCAGCGCGCTCCCTGGTCCACCGCGGCGCAGGTCAGGACCGCCCCCGTGGCTGAAACCGCACCCGTGGACAGTTCGCCCCGCAGCTCGGCGGGGCGAACCGCGTCAATCGTTGTCCTCGTCTTTTTCCTCATATCGCCCGTTCTTTCCTTCGAAGTGACTAACTGAGCAGCCGCTCAGCCGGCCCGCTGCTCAGACCAGCTGCCGTTCTCCTGCGGATCGCGATGCCTACTGCCGTTCGCGGGGGCAGGAAGTAATGGTCGACACTGTCCCTGCAGATGTCGTCAATTCCTGGCGGCAGCTCGGGGCGGGCCGCCCGGCGCGCTGCCACCAGCTGGCGTGAGCGCAGTGAAGCGTCGGGGCTTCGCGTTCTCGCACGCCGGGGGTCAGACCCGCGCCGACGCTGTAACGACGTCCTCATGTCCGTCAGCTGGTGTGATGGATATGTTGATGACTTCGAGGTCGTTTGCCGCCCTTGGACAGGCCTTGGACACGGTACAGAAAACGTCCGCAGGCAACAGCTATGAACCTGCACTCCCCACGTTCAGAACTGGTCATCCGAGGGTTCCTTCTTGCCTCGGCGAGGGCCCCGGCCCTGGGTCCGGAACCCAGCTGACTTCGGGAACAGTGCCGCAAGACCGAAAGTCGCAGCACACGCGAGAAGGATGAATATTGTTTTTCCGGCATCAGGTGCTTTTCGTGCATAGCGCAATATCCCAATCCCCTGAACAGCGAGTCTGCGCATGGTGTGATCGTCCGATCCTTGGCAACGACAATAGGGACGACAATCCTCAGACGCACCAGTACCCGCTACTTGCCTTTCTGAATGACCGGCCACTGGCATACCTGCATTCACACGGATTAACTACTTGGTAACTCTTCGCGTGCGGTCGTGATCGCTCTTCGCGGAGCTCCAAACTCATTCAAAGGCCTGTTCAAGTCATCTTTGATAAGCTACGATTACTCGACTTTCCGAGGGAGGAACTGGTCAATTGCGGCATAAAGCTGTTGCCGACTGGAGCCGGCCATGAAACGCCGCCCCTTGGCCCTTTATCTGGTCGCCCTCGCGATTGTGGTGGTGCTTTGGGCGTGCTCTTCATCGTCGGTTCCGGCGCGTTCTGAAGCCCTAGCCCATGCCAGCGAGTGCGCGTTGACGCGAAATGGCGAACAGCACGACATGGATCCCGAGGATGCGCCCGAGAAGCCCTGGCCTCATACGGACGGTGTCGAAGTAACTGTCCACTTTGAAACCACAGGACTGTCCGGCCGGTACGAGAGGCTGGTGGAAGATGCGGCGTCCATCTGGTCCGCCAGCCCGTGCATTGAGGCTCTGGCCGTTGAGGAATGCAAGGAAGGCGGAAACTGCGTCACCGTCGAAGAAAAAGTCTCCCCGAACGAGCGGGGAACTGACGGTGAGTTCCGCGGAAGGGCCACGGGTGGCAGACGGTCCGGCGGGACCATCACCCTCTACACCAGGCCGCTTGACCGGTCCAGCGACAACGGGGCACTGGCTACCGTCGTCCATGAGATGGGCCACGCGTTAGGACTCGTTCATCGCACGGACCGGAATACCGTCATGAATGAAACCACCAATGACAACACGAACCCCGTTCCCGATGCCATCGACTTCACTAACCTCGCCGTCATATACGGAGCGCCCGCCCCAAATGAATGAAGAACGTTGGCACTCAGACCGCAATGCAGCGAAGCCGCACCGAGGAACTATTTAGCTACCTGACAAGCACGCCGCGGCGACTTCGACATCTGTGAATTGGGAAATACCTTGGTCTCCCGGCTACCCCTGGCTATCCGACCGAAGCCCTGGCACACCTGCCGGACAGCACATTCCCGCAGTTGGCCACCGGGGCGGTTTCCGGTACGGGACCCGAGTCGCGAGCCCACAGCATCCATCATTGACCCGACGCTTTCCCTTTGTAAGGTACAAATGAGCTGCGTACACCAAGTTGCTGTATTTAAGCTGTCAATTTGCTGGGTCTAGCCTTTATGTGGCTGCGGATGCATTATTAACATCCTAATCGAAGCCTTCAATGATGAATGGTGGCAGTCATGGATGAAAACCAGAGGCGGAGGCCCTCAACTGTTGCGGTGCTGCTATGCGCACTTGTTCTCGCCGCCTTGGTGGCCTTGGTCTGGTACACCATGACAGCCTTCGACCCAGTGCTGAATGAATTCTGGAACAGACACTTCTAGCCGTGAACCTGGTAGAGACGCGGACGTTTCCCGGCGGCGTGGTCCTAACCAGGTACGAGACGAGGCGCTGAGCGCGATTCCTCCGGGCGGTGGGGGAAATAGATCCACCACCAGCGGCCCCACGTCGGTGGCCCGCAGATGACCACATTGGCCGACAGCTACGATTCCGCCGGGAAAACCATCCATCCGGTCACGACCTACGCCATGAGGGGCCTGGGCAGCACTGAACAGGACTACGCAGAATCCTGCCGATCAGCGGTTATCGGTGAAGGACTCGCTGTCCGCGGAGAGGAAGTCAGAGACGCAATGCTCGCCGCCGAATCGTGGTGCGCCGGATAGGATTCCTCGAAAACTATGTCTCGTAAATCAAAAGCTTTTCGAGACACTGTTCGAGGGGTCGGGAGGAGCCAGCTGCGGACTGAGAAAACCGGGCTGGCCGATGTCCCGGAAACACGTCTCACCGTAAATCGTCTCAGCATAGCCTCGTGACGGACTTTTTGAGTCAGAATGGCTTGATGAGGCAATTGGGCTACACACGGGTGAGTACTTCGAACCAGGATGCCCAGCTGCAGCTCGACGCTCTGCTCTCCGTCGGCGTGCAAAAGCGCGACGTCTTCGCCGACGTAACCTCGGGAAGTAAGACGGCGATCGAACGGCCCCGGATGAAGAGGCTCCTCGAGTACGCCGAGGAGGGCGACACCGTCGTTGTGTGGCGGGTCGATCGGCTGGGCCGATCATTGATCGACGTGCTGAACACCGTGAACCTGCTGCGCGAACGCGGCGTCCAGGTCCGATCCCATCTCAGACGGTATCGACCCGGCGACCTCGACAGGTCGGTTGATGCTGAACATGCTCGCCACCTTGGCTGAATATGAGCGCGAGCTGATCGTCGAGCGGGTCAGTGCCGGCATCGCCGCCGCCAGACAGAACGGAACGCGCTTTGGCCGCCCGCTGACGGATCCGGATGTAACTGCAGACAAGCTGGCGATCGCGCAGGACGCCCGGGCGAAGGGACGCACCGCGGAAGACGCCGCCCGTCTCGTTGGATGGAGCCGTGCCACTCTCTACCGCCACCAGCAAGCCCTCGCCGCCCGCGAGAGCACCAGAACGTAGGTAATCCTGAACGGCGATGAGCGCTGGAAAGTCCTTCGACTTCACGTCGAGGACCAGATCCCGCTTGCCGCCCTCGCCCGTGAAACCGGGATCAGCACCCGCACTCTTCAACGTTGGCTTCGGCTCTACCGGGCTGGTGGTGCGAGTGCTCTCGACTTGGGACTGCGCGCCGATGCCGGCACGCGGCGCATAGACCCCGGATTGGTTAGGTTTATCGAGGGACTTGCACTGACGAAGCCCCGCCCGAGCATGGCAACGCTGCACAGACTCTCCGCGACCGAAGCGGGCAGAAGAGACGCGCTGGCGCCTAGCTACTCGGTTGTCCGCGGGATCGTCCAGGCACTGGACCCTGCCCTGGTGACCCTGGCTCTCGAAGGTCCCGCATCGTATAGGGACCGGCATGAACTTGTCCTTCGCCGCCGCGCCGACCGCCCAAACCAGATCTGGCAAGCGGACCACACCCAGCTCGACATCCTGATTAGCGGCGCCACCGGGAAACCTGACCGGCCCTGGCTGACGACAGTGATGGACGATTACTCCCGGGCGCTCTGTGGCTACACCGTCTTCACCGGTGCACCGTCAGCACTGAACACCGCTCTGGCACTCCGCCAGGCGATCTGGCGTAAGAGCGACCCCAGCTGGGCAATGTGCGGGCTGCCCGACATCCTGCACGTGGATCACGGCTCCGACTTCACCAGCCACCACCTCGAACGCACCGCCATCGAGCTGCACATCCGCATCATCCACTCGACCATCGGCCGTCCCCAGGGCAGAGGAAAGATCGAACGGTTCTTCGGGACCATCAACACCGAAGTTCTCTCCACCCTCCCCGGACACCTTGGGCCCGGGAACAGGAAACCACGCCCCACGCTCGATCTCCCGGGACTGGATCGCGCCATCGGAAGCTTCGTCGCCTCCTACAACGACCGGCCCCACAGCGAACTTGGTATCTCACCACGGGATGCTTGGGTTGCGGACGGTTGGCTTCCCCGGATGCCCGAATCCCTGGAGGACCTCGACGGACTCCTCCTGACAGTTCCAAAGAACCGGACCGTGCAACGCGACGGCATCCACTTTCAAGGCCAGCGCTACCTCTCGCCCACGCTGGCGCCCTTCGTGGGGCAAACCGTCACCATCCGCTACGACCCGCGGGACGTATCCGAGATCCGCGTCTATGACCACGACACGTTCGTCTGCGTCGCCATTGACGAAGATCACCCCAACCTTCGTTTGAGCCTGCGTGACATCGAGGCCGCACGCAGAGCGCGCCGGAGAGAACTGCGACGCACCATCAACGACCGCATTCCAACAGTCACCAGCCGTGACGAACCGCACATCACTGAACCAGTACGGCGCCGGCGCCGACTGCGCACCTACGAAGAGGACTAATGATGAACCCCACCTTCATCGTCACCAAGGAACACCGACGCTTCAACGAGTTCGCCAACGCAGTCCGAAAAGAACGAACAATAGGGATCTGCCACGGGGACGCCGGAGTGGGTAAAACACTCTCCGCGCGCCGCTACGCAAACTGGGATGACCTTGAGCCCTACATCACCGAGTGGGGACCACGCGGCGACCAGGACGAAAAGCACTACACCCTCGCCAACCGCTCCCGGACCGTGTTCAGCGACATCTGGGCGGGCTTTCGCGGGCAGTCTTGGATTCTGCAGGCGCTGGAGGCCCTCATTCTCCTGCCCTGGGTGGCCGGATTGTGGGTGTGGAACACCTCTTGGGATTTGTGGATTCGGGCTCTGATACTGATAGGGCTATTTTGGGTGAGCCTTTACTTGCTCTTCCCGTGGCGCTCGAACTGATCCGCGTCTGGACGCCCGGGCGCATCGGCTGAATCGAGTCACACCCACCAACGCGAGATGGGTCCGAACCCTTTGCTTATCGTGATCCAGATCCTTAGCCGCAAGGGCACGTCGGAGGCCGCCCCTTGAGCTGCAGCCGATCCGTCACGAGGTACCTCCGAGGAACATCGATAATGGAGATGCAGTCATGCTGGGGACGCGGTGGGCCTCTTGGCCGCCCGATGCCCGTGTGGGGCAAGGTTCGGTCATGCCTTCTTCCGTTGTCTCGCCCATGAGATGTTCGAAGGAGGTCGTAATCCTATGACGTTCGCTGAATTCCAGCCGGCTGTTGCTCCGCACAGAAATGCTCTGCCAATGTCGTTCGTCGGATTCCGGCTGAGCCCCGAAACATGCGTGCAAGGCAGACTGACGAAGAGCGTGGAGAAGGATTCTCCATGCCTCAGCGGGCCGTGGCAAGCTGCTGGGTGCTTTGGCAATATGACCCAAAAAGAGGGTGTGCACATTGTGCACACCCTGGGCTTCGGATTCGGTTGTACCAGCGTCGGACTGGGCCGGATTGGGGAAGTTTGCGGGGGAGTGGCGGGTTTCCAAGGGTTGGCGCCCGGTTCGAGTCCCACCTCGGGCACGTGTTTTCCCTGTTCAGGGGCTTTCTAGCCTCTGAGTGTGCACATATTGTTCACTTTTGGGCCCCCTCGGGGGCCTTTTTCATTGCTTGCCGGTGTTGTGGCCGGTTGCCTCCTTAGTTTCCTGGATCGATGGGTTGTTGTTCGATACAAGTTCATGGGTGTTCATGGCTCGGCCAACATGACCTGTGAAAAATTTGGCTGGGGGTTTTGTTGTTGCTTCCTTGGTGTTTACTGCGTTCCTCCTGTTCGGGCTTTTTGGTCGGCTGTTCACTTCTTCATGGTGGGTCTGGGGGAGGGCGGCATGACTTGCGCCCAACCGCTGGTAATCGGTGTCGGCGGCCGCCCCGAGGCTGTCCGCACTGGTGGCGGCCAGCCGCCGTGGTTCTACGGGCAGCATGATTCTCACTATCGTCCCTTCCCTGGAGCCAGGAATTTTTCCGTTTATAGCAGTTCATGGTTGCCGTCGTGCCCGGCTGCATGACGTTGTGGATTTTTTCCGAGGTCTCCTGAACTGAGGGATCCGCTGACTGGCTGGTCTTTCATACCTGTTCATTGCCAGCCTGTTCAGTGACTGCATGACCCGGACGGCGAGGTGCCGAGATGAACTGGCCTTGAGCTGTGACGGCGGTAGGCTCGAAGCCATGAGGTCCGAACCTGTGCTGCTGTTCACCGTGGGCCACGGTGCCTCCAGCGAGGAGGACTTTCGGACCTTGCTGCGGGCGGCGGAAGTTGTTTCTGTTGTCGATGTGCGGATTGGGCCGGGCAGTCGGAAGCATCCGCACTTCGGCAAAGATCGGTTGGAGGAGTGGCTGCCGGCGGCGGGGATCGCCTATCGCTGGGAGCAGCGGCTGGGCGGCTTCCGGAAGCTGCCGCCGGTCTCGCCAGACACTGCCTTGCGTAATGATTCCTTCCGGGCCTACGCGGCGTACATGCGCACGCCCGGCTTTGGCGCGGCGCTGGCCGAGGTGCTGGCGGAAGCAGCAGAACGGCGCATGGCCATCATGTGCAGTGAAACGGTCTGGTGGCGCTGCCATCGGCGGCTGATTTCAGACCATGCCTTGCTGCTCGACGGAGCGAAACCGGCGCACTTGATGCCGGCTGGCCGGATGACCCCGCATCAGGCGACCGGTGGCGTGAGAGTCGCGGAGGGCCAGCTCATGTATGACGTTGTTACCGAGTGACCGCCGATCCCCGTAGTGAGTAGCAGACAGGCGCCGGCAACAGAGCCCTGACATGTTGAGATCGAAGAGGTTCTCAAGCCGCCGACAGAAAAGAGCCGCCAGGGGACCGAACCCTGCCCTGACACCTCTGCAGGTTCATGCGTGTCAGGTTGAGGTGTACTTCAGCTTCCACCGCCCGAGCACTCGTAGTCAGGGGAAGAGCCTGAATCTTGGGGGATTGCTGATCCTGCATAGACGGCCTCTGATCGACGATCTTTCCCCTCACATGATTGATCGTCGTCCCTGTCATCGCGGTCGTGGACCGTCTCCTTTCGGATCAACCCGGACCCAAAGCGATATTGACAGTCCCACAGTCCCAAGGCGGCATGTCGTTAGACAAGAAAAGCGCGGACCAGAAGAGCAACAGGTACTTTAGGTCAGCCATCTAATGGTTCTTCTCCCGAGGTTCGGCTGCACCCAAACTGCGTGCTTTTTCTCGAGTGCCTTCGGCCCTGGCATTATGCCCGAGCTCGTGGAGGACAGCGGCCTGAATTAGTAAGGACGTGACGAGGTCGGCGGTGAACGCGGCAGGGTGGGCCTCGGCCAGATCCTGATACAGGTCTACAGCCTCTTGAATGGTTTGCAGGGCCCCGTTGTGATCCCCGTTGTCTGCGAGCCGAAGGGAGAGGTTGTGGAGTGACGAGGCAAGGTCGGGAATATAGGCTGCTGTGTGGACCTGGGCCAGTCCACGGTAAAGTGCGACGGACTCAAGGATGGCATGTAGGGCGCCCTTGTGGTCCCCGGCGGCCGCGAGGCGGTTTGAGAAATTGTTCAGCGACACGGCGAGACCAGGGGTGAAGGCTGCGGGCTGGGCGTCGGCCAGAGCCCGGCGGATGTTGACGGCTGCCTGTATGGCGTGCAGCGCCCCTTTGAGGTCCCCTCTGTCTGCGAGACGGTTAGACAGGACGTCTAGAGATGAGGCAAGGCCTGCGGTGAAGGCGGGGCGCTGGGCCTGGGCCAGGGTGTAGCGGATGTCGACGGCCTCGCGGATGGCACGCAGGGCCCTGTCAAGCTTGCCGGTGGCTGCGAGCCGAATTGACAGATTGTGTAGGGAGGTGGCGAGGTCCGGCGTGTATGCCGCGGGATGGGCTTGGGCCAGATCCCGGTACAAATCTGTTGCCTCTTCAATGGCCTGCTCCGCCCCGTCGAGGTTCCCGACCCCAACGAGTCCGCCGGCGAGGTTGTTCAGAGACATGGCGAGATCGGAAGTGTGGACGGCTGGGAAGGTCTCTGCCAGGTCCCGGTAGAGTTCTGTTGCCTCTTGTATGGCGTGCAGGGCGCCGTCGCGATCCCCGTTACCCGCAAGACAGGCAGCTAGGTTATTCAGGGATGCGGCAAGGTCAGGGGTGTGGGCGGCTGGATGAGTCTCTGCCAGGCCCCGGTACAGTTCTGTTGCCTCTTGTATGGCGTGCAGGGCGCCGTCGCGATCCCCGTTACCCGCAAGAGAGGCAGCTAGATTGTTCAGGGATGAGGCAAGGCCGGGGGTATAGGCGGCGGGGTGAGTCTCTGCCAAGCCGCGTCGGATGTCGGTGGCTTCGCTGGCGGCTTGCACAGCCTCGCCGTAGTCGCCGTTGTCCGAGAGACGGGTGGCGAGGTTATTCAGGGACATGGCTAAGTCGGGGTTGTAGGCCTCGGGGTCGACCCCTGCCAGTCCCCGGTGGATGTTGATGGCTTCGCGGACGGCGTGCAGGGCCCCCTCGCGGTTGCCTGTGCCCTCTAGTCCTCTAGCTAGGTTGTTTAGGGCTGAGGCGAGGTTGGGAGTGTAGGCGGCGGGGTCGGCCTGTGCCAAGTCCCGGTACAGCGCTGTGGCTTCTTGGATGGCGTGCAGGGCTCCGGTGCGGTCGCCGGTGTCCGCGAGGCGGTTGGCTAGGTTGTTTAGGCACATGGCGAGGTCGGCTGGTTCGGCCTCGGCCAAGCCTCGGTACAGTCCGACGGCTTCGCGGATAGCGGCCAGGGCTCCGATGCGGTCCCCCGTGGCGGCGAGACAATTGGCGAGGTTGTTCAGTGACCCGGCGAGGTCGGGAGTGTAGGCGGCTGGATCGGCCTGGGCCAAGCGTCGGCGGATGTCGACGGCTTCGCGGATGGTGTGCAGGGCGTCGGCGCGGTCCCCGATGTTCGCAAGTCGGTTGGAAAGTTCGTTCAATGCGCCTGCTAGGTCGGCTGCGGTGCTGGTGTTTGGGTTGGTTTGGGGTCGTAGCCATGAGGCGTGGTGTCGGGTGAGGGCGAGGGCGAGGCCGTTTAGGTGCGGGACGGAGCGGCGGGGCAGGGTGTTGAGGGACTCTGTCACGTCTCCGAGGTGGGGGCTGAGGGCATTGACGGCCTGGGCGAGGGCGGCGGCGATGGTGGGCCCGGCGGGCACGGCGGCTTTAGGGATCGCGGCTTCGTCGAGGGCGGTGCGGGTGAGTGCGGGGAGGGAGTCTTGGAGGGCGTGGGCGGCGATGGCGGTGAAGCCCGAATTCGCGTTCAGGGTTTGGTTTGTGGCGGCGATCCGGGCAAGGACGGTCAGGGGCTGGGCGGTGTTGGGGCCGCGTTCGGGGACGATGGAAGCGGCGAGGGCTTCGGGGAAGTCGGTGAGGGTGGTCGCGATGAGGTGTTCGCCGAGGAGGTCGGGTTCGAGCGGGTTCCAGAACCGGGGGCCGGGGTAGCAGCGCTGGTACCAGCGTGCCCAGGACATCCGGGTCCCGCTGGTTGTGTCTTGGAGGTCGGGCAGGTGGTGGAGGAGCCCCGCTGCCTCGGTTTCATCATCGGCTCCGGCGAGGGCGGCCATGGCGGCAGCGCGGCGGGTGACGGTGCCGTCGGCGTCGGAAGGCCGGTTGCTGCTGCGGTCCCAGTGGCTGGCTTCGTGGTCAAGGATTCCGTCGAGGAGGCCTTCGCGGGTGTCCGGCAGGGTCCTTCCGGGGTCATGCACGGCGAGGTATGCGGTCGCCGCGACCAGGAGCGGGTTCCCGAATCCGGCCGCGGCCAGGTTCGGGAGCGGCGGGGTCGCGGCGGAGGTGGTGCCGCCGGGTTGCTGCGGGCGTTCGGTGAACGCCTTCCAGCTGCTGCGGTACAGATCCTCCCGGTCGCCGAGGTCCCAGGCTGTTTCCTCGAGGATTATCTCGTGGGGGGCGGCGATGTCGAGGATGGCGTCGAGCTCGTCCTCGCCGGTGCGCAGCACATCGGTCCACGCCGTGCGCCGGGGGGCGCGGCGGACGAGGAGCAGGACCCGGATCCGGCGTGCTGGGCCGGCGGTGCGCTGCAGGGCGAGCAGGGCGGCCTCGAGTTCACTGGTGCGGGTCTCGGCGTAGTCGATAACAACCAGCATCCCGGGGCCGGTGCCGTTACCTGCTGTGACCTGTTCGGCCGGGACCGACTCGGGCGGGAAGGGGCCCAGGAGGCCCGCGGCCCAGTCCTCTCCGGCGGCAGCGCGGCACAGTTCCACGGCGAGGCGGGTCTTCCCGGACCCGCCCCGCCCACCAATAAGGCGGACGGAGAAGGGCTCCGGGGTGCTGAGCCAGCCGCGGAGCATCTCCATATGACCGGCGGGATCGAGGTACGGGACAACGGCCGCGCGGGCCCGCAACAGCCTCGCGGGCGACGTGACCGTAGGGGCCAAGGGCACCCAGGCGGGTTTGAGGCTGCACACGAACGGCCGCCCGCCATACACGATGGTGACCGTGGAATTGCTGACCGAGCCGAAGGCCGGGCTCTGGAACCCGCCAGTGCCCGCCGTTCCCCCGCCCACAACATCCATACCTGATCCTAGGTTCCGGGCGCGGGAGGCGGCGGGGTATTGCCGTAGTTAACGTTCACGTTTCCCCCGCCGACCTGACCGAAAGCGGGGGACTGATCCCCGGACGTTGTGGCCGTGCCCTGCGCCGCCGCGGGCTGGGCCGTCTCAACTAACTTGGCGAGCTGGGCCAGGAACCCAGGGTCTGCCTGGGCCCGGTCCACGATGACACCCTCGAGGGCCTTCACGCGCGAGGCGCTGTCCGGTGCATCCTCGACCCGGACGAGGGCCTGCTCCTCTGCCTCATGACCTTTGAACCGGTCCCGGATCCACGCCACCAGGCCGGCCCCGGCCTCCTCGCCAGCGTTGGACACGGCACTGTCGAAGAACTTCGCGATCAGCGCGGCCGCGGCAATCCCCAACGTCACAGGATCCATACCAAACCTCCCTATCGTCCCAGCGGCGCAGCCGACCGGCACGTCTCCACGCACCATAGCCCCAGACCACCCAGCACCGGAAGAGCCCGGGTTGACTCAGCGGGGGACGTAAGCCGCGGGTGGCCCTGGTAAGGGCCGGTGCTGACCGCAATAGGTGCCGGTCCCATGGGTGCGGGTGGCGGTCGTGAAGCAGGGTCCGCAGATCTTGCCTTCTGGCCGAGTGGCCCGTGTTTTGCCCGCTGAACGGCCGCAGGCCGCCGTCCTCGACGAACTCATCCGAGAACCGGAACACGACGAACACGAACACGCCCTGGCTGTTCCCGGGCATCCGCGCCGGCCAGCACCTCCACCCGGCGACCCTGTCCGAGCGGCTCAAAGTCCTTGGCATCGACGCACAAAGGGCCCGAAATGCCACGCTCCGCGATCTCACCCAGGAAGTCGACGCCGGGACGCTCATCGATCTACTCGACTACAGCCCGGCAGTCATCGCCCGGCATGCAGCCCGGGCAGCCACACGAATGTCTGACTACATCGCCCTCAAGCAGAATCAGCATCAATGATTCCGCATGACGAGAAATCGGATAACGTATTTCCCCATCAATTCGGTTGAGTATCTCACTGGATGCATCAATTCCGGTGTCCGATCTCAATCTTGTTGGCAAAATCTCAATAGACATAGCAATGTAGCGCGTGCCTTTGTCTCACCGCGTCTGGCAACACTACGGACGGACAATGCCTCCGGAGAGGTGGCCAGGCCGCCCTACGGCAGGGAAGACGCATACGGAATTGCCAACTCGGATGAGACGCCGGCGGCATAATCTGTCTAAGTTAAGTTGGCAAAACCCCACATCCAAGTTGCCAATTATATTGAGACCGGACATCCGGCGACCAGGGCTGAGTGTCCTATCTCAATGTAGTTGGCCATTTTCGCAACTTACCTGGACACTTGGCGTTCGGTGAGGTAGGTGCGCATCTGGTCCCGGGTCTTGGTGCTGATGGGGGTGGCCCGGTGCTTGCGGCCCTTTCCCTCGCACTAGATGTAGGGGCTGGTCCCTGTGTGGATGCTGGTTTGGTGGATCTCCGGGATGCCGCGGCGCCTTGGCATCGTTAGGGGACGCTTCGCTCACTCGGGCCGAGCGCTGAGCTTGACGCTTGTCACGGAGGCATTACAGGACTAAAGTGCGTCACACTGGAAGGACTTAAGGTTGAAGTATTGAGGGTGTGACTTAGTGCAGGAAACTGAGATTTAGCATCATCACAAGAAGCTTTCAGTTCTTGAAAAGGACCTCGGCATTCGCTCGGGGCCTTTTCGCTTTCAGGGCGCTTGAGGCCTCCACCTGACCGAACCTCTACCGCGCCGCCGCAGAATCTGGGAGCATTCAGCATATGCGGGGCATCAGCCCCACGGTACTACTGGTGGTCCTCGCCGCACCGACTGTCGCCACCGGTGTCACCGGCGGGAGCCGCAGCTTCGTCTTGATCGACGCGTTTTTTCGGGAAGGGGCTTCCTATGGTCGATGCCTCAGTTCGAGCCTCCCTGCCGGAGCTTCGGCGATTGCAGCCCGGACGACGGCGAACGCTCGCCGCCGCGCGTGCCCTCGCCCAGATCGCTCCGCCTGAGGCAGTGGCCACCCCCAGCGAGATGGATCTCCCGGCAGCCACGAGCGCGCTCGTGGCATTCCAGGAGCGGGTCGGACTCCCCGCGACGGGGGACGCTGACGATGCGACGATCGCCAGAGTCGTCGCGGAAGTGGCTCATACTCACATCGCATCGAGCCGCATGCGCACCGCGAAAGTGCAGGACATGCTGGCGCGTGCCGGTTTCGCGCCGATCGCCGAGGAACGCAGCACCCGGACCGCAGGTGAGTCCACGATCGGCGAGGTCAAGCGCTTTCAGGAGCAGAACGGTCTCACCGTCGACGGGCTTGTGGGGGAAGTCACTCTTGGGGCGCTTCGGCAGGCCGCCCTCACCGCCACTCTGGCCACGCATCGGCAGACCAGAACGCTTCAGCGCGCGCTGCTGAAGGCGGCGTCCGTTCGTGGAGTGGAGCTGCACATCGACGAAGCTGAGCTGCGTACACGCACGGCAGCCGACTCGACGCGGGCCGCCGTGAGGATCCTCCAGGAGTCGCTCGGTCTTCCCGTGACGGGCGAGGTGGACCCGACGACATTCGACCGTGTCAGAGCGGTTGCGGCCAGTCGCCGGCCGCCGTCGAAGCCGGTCTCTGCTCCTCAGGCGAACGAAGTGCGAGTCGTCCCTCGCAACCTGCGTCTCAACATGACGAACAAGGACGTGGCGACGGCTCAGAAGGCCCTCGCTTTCCTCGGCCACGCGCCGCCGGAGGCAGAATTCAAGGCCGCTCGCTTCGGAAAGAGCACCCGCCAGGCGGTGCTCTCATTCCAGGCGGCGAAGCGGCTTCCGCAGACGGGTGCCCTGGACGCTGCGACTCGATCGGCGATCAACAGCGAGATCCGTATCGCGACTCCCGGACCCGAATATCCGCATCGGATCCGCGGGTCCGTGCGCGATGAGACGTGGCAGGGACGCGGCGATATCACCGTGGAGCTGTCGACGGATCCCGTTGCCGGGGAGTCGGTCGTGCTCGCGACCAGGCGGACACTGCCCACCGGGTTCTTCGACATCCCGTACGAGGTTCCGAAGGACCCAGCGAGCGGGCAGCCGATCTCTCCGCTCGCGATCAAAGTGCGTTACCTCGACGGAGGCGGGAACCCGATCGGGGTAAAGAGGCTGCTGAACCCGACAGCCACATGCTGGGCCAACTTCACCGAAGGGGCCCACCCCTACCGCGGCACGAGCCTCCATCAGCTGCTGCTGGCCGCGGTCGCCAAGATCGGGGTCACGGATATGACCGCCCTCATGGAAACGGCGGAACGCGCCGACGTATCGCGAGTCGCCGCTCAGTCCGGACTCGTGCAGGACGATGTCATGCGCCTCATCCTTGCGGCTCGCGCGGCAGGCGTGCTGGGCGGCGAGCTCGACGCCGAGGTGTGCTTCGCCTTCCTCGCACAGAACCTGCCAGCCGGCGTGCCGAGCGACTTGCTCGCACAGACACACGAGTGGACGCTCATCGAGCAACTCGTGGACCGCGTGGCCGTCGGGGTCGCATTCTCCGAACCGGCACTCGCGCGAAGTGCGCTCGAGACGGCCGTCTCCGAGAACCTCGTCGGCGTCGCCCTCGGCGCGCGCCTTGACACGATCATGGCTGAGATTGCGGAAGCGCGCCGGCGCATGGCGCTCGACCGTCCGCTCCTGGTCGGGAATGGGACGTTGCGCGACACACTGAAGCGCACGATCGTCCCGGAAGGGACTCACGCTGCAATCGCCGACGCATTCGCACTCACCGGCGGAATGGGGCCAAAGTTCTGGGATCTCCTCCGTGAGAACCCTGATGCGTACGGGGGAGCGGGTGCCGTGGCGTCCCTCGAGACGGGGGTCGAGATCGGGCTCGTCGCCAAGAATCACCCCCCCACGGTCGATCTGCTCGCGCAGCGACTGGATGACCCGGCCCACGGAGAGCTCACGACCACACGCGACCTCGCGAAGTGGGACTCGGAGCAATGGAACCAACTCGTTGCGACCGTGGGCTCTGTGCCGGTGAACACAGACGGTGACACCGACCCGGCGCGCCATGCGACCTTCGCCCGCACGATGGAAGCGCAGGCGCATCGACTCTTCCCGACGGTCGCTCTCACCGCCTCTGTCAAACGTACTGGAGCTGGCGGACTGACGGCCGTCGGCGACATCGAACAGCTGGTCGACGCGCATCCCGGATTCGAGCTGCGGACCTCCAGCGTCGATGCCTTCATCGCAGCGAACGCGCCCCAATCGAAGCCGGAGATACGCAGCGAGATGCGGGTGCTTCAACGCGTGCATCGGCTCGCTCCCACCATCGAGACCGCGACCGCCTTGCTGGATGCGGGCGTTCACAGCTCGGTCCAGGTGCTCTCGCTGGGGCCCGAGGCGTTCGCGGCGAAGCTCGCTCCCCTGAAGATCGACGCGCCCACGATAGCCAGCATGTACGGCTACGCCGAGATCCAGTACGCGCAAGTGCTGCAGCGGATCGGCGAATTCCGCTCCGAGCTCCAGAAGACGCTGCCGGCAGCACTTAGTCCGCTCGTTCTCACCGCGGAATTGCGCTCGAAGGTTCTCAAGGACATTCCGGATCTCGAGTCGCTGTTCGGCGCGCTGGACGCATGTGACTGCCCGCACTGCGCCTCGGTGTACGGGCCGGCGGCCTACCTCGCCGAGATTCTTCGCTTCCTCACCCGTGCCGCCAACACCGGCGGCACCGTGCTCAAGGTACTGACCGACCGTCGCCCCGACATCGTTAAGATCAAGCTCGATTGCGCCAACACCGAGACGGTGCTTCCGTACATCGACCTGACCAACGAAGTCCTCGAATCGATCTACCCGGGATCCGCGGGGCTCCTGGACCGCCAGACCACTCTGCCATCCGACGAGCTGCGTGCGACCCCGGAGCACCAGGACGAGACCGTCTACGACGATCTACGCGTGTCCGACCTTCCGATCTCGTCGGCGTATGACCTCTGGCAGGACCAGACTCGCACTCTGCTGACGCACTTGGGCGTTCCGAGGTGGCGGCTCATGGAGATTTTCCGCAGTGCCGCAGCGGGTCCAGATGCCGAAGTGGATGCCGCCGCCGAGTACCTGGGCGTGTCGAGCCACGAAGCGGGGCTCATCACGACCGCGAAGCCGGCCACGGGCGACCAGAGTACGCTCTGGGGCTTCGACGCATTGCGGAGCAGCATCCCCGTTCTGGAGGTACTCGAGCGCACCAAGCTCAGCTACCTGCAGCTGCAGATGCTGCTGCAGAACGCTTGGATCACACCCGACGGGGATTCGCCGATCCACATCAAGCGCCCCGCATCCAGCGCGGATCTGAATCTCCAGACCGTGGATGGTGTGAGCGCCGATGCGCTCGACCGCATCCACCGGGTGCTGCGGGTATGGCGGCATGCGCCGTGGGACCTTTGGGAGCTGGGCCTGCTGGTCCGAGCCGAGAGGATCGGCGGGGACGCGCTCGACGGCCCTGCGCTCAAGCAGCTTGCCGCCGCTGCGCGGCTCGGCGATCGCCTCGGGACGGGGGCTCAGGAGTTGGCCGCCTGGTTTGGCGTCCTGCCGACGAGGGGTCACCCTGCAGAGTCGGATCCCACCGACCTGACAGCCGCCGACGCCTCGCTGTATGCGAAGACGTTCCTCCGCAGGGCCGTCACAGGTGCGCCGGATCCGGCGTTCGACCCTCAGCCGGACGGGAGTGACCTGCGGCAGCACCGCCCGGCGCTCCTCGCCGCGCTCGCCATAGCGGACCCCTCCCTGACGGCGCTGCTCGACCGCACGGGTGCGACCAACGACCTCATGACTCTCTCCCGGCTGACAGCCTGGGTCGGGCTGGCACGAGGGCTGCGATTCGATGTGCCTGAATTGCTGGCGGCTGGGGACCTGCTGAAGCCGCTCGTCTCCGATCCGTTCGCGTCGCCGTCGACGCTGCTCGTCTTCATCGAGCTGACCGACGAGCTGCGCGCAGCCGGGCTGACGATCACGGAGCAGGATTTCCTGCTCTCGAGCAGGCCGGCCTCCCCCCTCGCCCCGACCGACGAAGCGGTCGGTCTCGCGCTCGGTTCGCTTCGAGAGAGCATGCGGACCGCGCCTGCGGCTTCGCCGGCGGGGCAGGTCTTCACGACCATCGCAGCCGCAACTGGTCTGGTTCCCGCGCAGGCGAAGACGCTGCTGGACGAGTCCGACGCCGTCGGAAAGCTGCTCGACGCCTTCCTCGATCCCGAGCTCCTCAAGCGTCAGCCCGGCGGTGACTTCGTGCACTCCGCCGTCACGCGCACGGACTTTCCTCGTCTGTTCACGGTGTACCGGCGAATCCTCAAGATGGCTCGCGTTGCGCGTGCACTCACCCTGGACACGGACAAACTCGCGTGGACGTTGCAGCGGGGTTCCGCGCTCGGGCTTCGGCTGGTCGATCTGCCCGTGGATGCCGCGCCCGGCGTGCCGCTCGCATCGGGCTGGGTCCGCCTGCTGCGGTGGAGCGGCGCCCATCGGGCGCTTGACCTGCGTGCCTCCATCGTTTCTGCACCCCCAGGTGCCGCGCCGGCGGCCCCCGCCAGCACGCCGCGTGACCTGTTCGCGGCGGCGGCCGACGGTCGTCCCATCGATGAGATCCGTGGCATCGCGACGAGCCTTTCCGGAATCAGCACGGCAACACTCACGCAGCTCGACGGTGGCACCGCCGCCCGCTACACCGATCCCCAGTTCCTCCGAAGGCTCGCGGATGCCTCGGACGCCGTGCAACGGCTCGGGATCTCCTCCGACGTCGCCGCGACCTGGTCGGTGCGCGAGCGCCAGGGCGGTCCGCCGGAACGCGAGATCGCGAAGGCGGTCATGCAAGCTGCGAAGTCGAAGTACGAGCGAGGCGCATGGCTCACCGTCCTGGGCCCGTTGCAGGATGTGTGGCGGGAGCGCAAGCGGAATGCGCTCGTCGCCTATCTCATCGAGAACGCCTCCCGGACGCAGCCACCGACCGTGCAGGTGGCCGGCAAGGAGTATCCGAACCCCAAGCGCTGGACGTCCAGCGCCGACCTGATCGACTACCTGCTGATCGACGTCGAAACTAATCCGCCCGTCCTCACTTCACGCATTAAGCACGCGATCGGAAGCGCGCAGATGTTCGTCCAGCGTGCCTATCTCAACCTGGAGAAGCCCCACGTCGTCATCACGACGGACGAAAAGGCGGACTTGGCGTCCCCCAACAGCTGGCGGCAGTGGAAGTGGATGAAGAACTACCGCATATGGGAGGCCAACCGGAAGATCTTCCTCTATCCGGAGAACTGGATCGAGCCGGAGCTGCGTGACGACAAGACCCCGTTGTTCAAGGAATTCGAGCAGGAGCTGCTCTCGGGCGAGATCACCGCCGAGCGCAGCGAGGACGCGTTGAGGAACTACCTCACGAAGCTCAACGAGATTGCGAACCTCGAGGTCGTCGGCGTGCATCATGAGATCGACGACGATCATCCCTGGGATAATCTCGGTCCGTCGGTAAACCTCCTGCACGTCGTCGGTCGCACGCGCGGCGAGCCCTTCACGTACTTCTACCGACGCTACGACGTGAATGCCTCCATCTGGACGCCATGGGAGACCATCGATCTCGACGTCACGGCGGAACAGGTGCTTCCCGTCGTGTACAACCGAACACTCCATCTCTTCTGGCTGCAGTTCACCGAGAAGCCTCAGAAGGGGAAGCGGCAGCCCGCCGCGCAGCCTTCCACCGGAACGACGGCGGCTCCGGAGCCGCCGACGCAGCTGGAGATCAAGCTCTCTTGGACCGTTCGGGGCAGGGACGGTTGGTCGGCCAAGCGGACCGCTCCGCAGACTCTCGTGCACCCCTGGCCCCGGCCGGCGCGTTCCTACACGCTCAAGCCGCGCTATCACAGCGCCGAGAACCAACTCTGGATCGATGTCTACATCTCCATGAGCTATGAGTTCAACCAGGGATGGTTCTGGGATCCTTACCTCGGCTATCATCGGAAGCTCACGAACAAGAGCTTCGACGAGTCGGCCCGGCCATGGCACTCGTCGTCGTTCGTCTTCGAGGGCCACGTGACGGGGCTGCGACTCAAGCCGCTGCGCGGTTTCTACCACCCCATCGGAAGTGACGGGCAACCCAATCCGAACCTCGCGGCCTCGGACTCGTTCACCTTCGTCAGCGATATCAGCGATCCACAGAGACGAGTCGTGGATCGGCTCACCACGACGGCCCAGGTGTCCGCGCGCCTCGTGCAGCCGCCCGGCATGCACCTGGAATCGGGAAGGATGCGAAACAACAGCGTCACACCGAATACCGGCCAGCTGACCGTGATTCAGAACGGGGCCGAGGTCGCGCTCCTTCAGGGCGCGCGTCCGCCTTTCGGCACGGTGCAAAGCATGCACCGGATCCAACTCGACACGGCCGCCGATCGCAGCCCCTTCTTCTACCTCGACGCGGCTCGCGCGTATTTCGTCACCTCGCAGTGGGCGAACGTTCGAATTGACTCGACGACCTCGGTCCAGAGGCTGCAATACACATTCGCGCCTTTCCAGCACCCGTACGCTGCGCTTCTCCTCCGCGAGCTCAATCGCTCGGGACCAGACGGCGTGCTGAACCGAGCGATGCAGCGCTTCCCGGCCAGCTATCCACCCGGCAACGCGTTCGACTTCTCGTCCTACGCCCCGGTTGGGAATGTGGCGGTTGCCGACCCGACCGCACAAAAGGACATCCTCGACTTCTCCCGGTCAGGGGCAATGTCCGTCTACAACTGGGAGGTCTTCTTCCACATTCCGCTCCTCGTTGGCTGCCGCTTGAGCACGAATCAGCGCTTCGAGGAGGCGCTGGATTGGTTCCACCGGATCTTCGACCCGTCGAACACGGAGTCCGAGTCGGCTCCGCAGCGTTACTGGATCACGAAGCCGTTCTTCGAAGCGACGGACGAGACGTATCAGCGAAGCCGGATCACGGAGATCCTCGGCAACGCCGACGACCCGGAAATCGTCAAGCAGATCACGCAGTGGCGAAACAACCCCTTCATGCCTGATGTCATCGCGAGATTCCGTCCCGTCGCCTACCAGAAAGCGGTCGTCCGGAAGTACCTTGACGCGGTGATCGCGTGGGGCGACCAGCTCTTCCGCCGGGAGACGATCGAATCGATCAATGAGGCGACGCTGCTTTATGTGCTCGCGGGCGAACTCCTCGGTCGCCGCCCCGAGCACATCCCAGCCGTCCCACGGGATGCGAAGTCCTACGAGGAGTTGGTCGCCGCCGAGGAACTGGATGCCTTCGGCAATGCACAGGTCGAGGTCCAGCTCGAGAACCTGACCAATCGTCCGACCCTTGTCATCGGGTCCGACGAACCGGGCGCCTTGCCGGTGGTCCGGCTGTCGTACTTCGGCATCCCAGCCAACGACGCGCTTCTCGTGTACTGGGACACCGTCGCAGACCGACTGTTTAAGATCCGCAACTCGATGGACATCTCAGGGGTGTTCAGACAGCTGCCGCTTTTCGAGCCTCCCATCGACCCCGCGCTGCTCGTGCGCGCGGCGGCGATGGGGGTCGACCTTTCGAGCGTGCTCGACCCCGCGTCTGCAAAGGGATCGCCGTACCGCTACGCGACCCTGTTCGAATCTGCTCGGTCGTGTGCGGAGGACGTCCGTGCGCTGGGTGAGAGGATGCTCGCCATCCTCGAGCGGCGCGACGCTGACGCGCTCGAACGGCTTCGATCGGGCAACGAGGTTGCGCAGGAGACGCTAGTCCAGCGGGTCCGTGAGGCGCAGGTGCTCGAGGCCCAGCGTGCTCGAGAGGCGCTGGAGAACAGCACAGAGGCGATCCAGCTGAGAATCGACCACTACAGCGCCCAGCCCTACATGAACGATTGGGAGACGGCGGCGACCGTCGCGCACGCCCTCGGCATCGTTTCGCAGATCATTGCGACGATCCTGGGCGCGGTGTCCGGCGGGGCCAGCCTTGCACCGTCCGTCACCTTCGGGGCGGCCGGCTTCGGCGGGACACCCGTCGCAACCGTGACCTACGGCGGCGAGAACATCGCCGACTCGGCGAGCGGCTTCGCGAGAGTCTTCGAGGGAGTAAGCGGCATCCTGCACTCCGCCGGCGGCATGCTCGAGACCCAGGGCGGCTATCAGCGCCGGCACGAAGACAATCAGTTCCAGGCCGAGCTGGCCCGAAAGGAGCTGAATCGGCTCGCGAAGGAGATCGTCGTCGCCCAAGTCCGCGAGGCCGTGAGCCAGCATGAGCTCGATGCGCATCTGCACGCCGTCGAGGCTGCGCAGAGCGTCGACGAGTTCTTGCGCAGCAGGTACACGGGGGCTGAGCTTTATGAGTGGACGCTGGGCCAGCTGTCGACCGTCTACTTCCAGGCCTACCAGCTCGCGTATGACCGCGCGCGTCAGGCCGAGGAGGCGTACAGATACGAGACAGGCGACCACACGACCCCGCCCGTCGTCCAATTCGGATACTGGGACAGCCTGCGGAAGGGACTTCTCGCCGGCGACCGACTCGTCAACGATCTCCGCCGCCTCGAGTCGATCGCGCTGGAGAACAACCGACGCCGGCTGGAGGCGACGACCCGCGTTTCACTCGCTACCCTGATGCCCGGCAAGCTCCTCGAGCTCAAGGCAACGGGCCGCACGACTATCGAACTGCCCGAGTGGCTCTTCGCAAGGGAGAACCCGGGATGGTACAACCAGCGAATCCGGTGGGTCGCCGTGGACGCGCCCAGTGTCACGGGACCCTATACCGGCGTGCACGCCACGGTGATGTTGACTCAAGCGGTGGTCAGGACCTCAGCGCAGGCAGGCCAGGACTTCGGTGACGCGTTCGCCGGTGGCCCGGGCTTCGCAGCGGCGATGCCGACGATCGCCAGCATCCGCACGAGTCACGGCGTCGACGACCGCGGTCGCCTCGCCGGATCAGCGCCCGACGATCGGTACGAGCCGTTCGAGGGAGCCGGCCTCATCAGCCACTGGACGATCGAATTGGACCCTCGTGACAACGCGTTCGATGTCGACACACTCTCGGACTTCGTCCTGACCATCGCCTATGAGGGCGACCAAGGGTCGTCGCAGCTCGTGGCTCAAGCGCGAAGCGCCGTGAGCGAGGCCGTCCCCAAGCGCGGTGCGGCCCTCATCTGGCTCGATGGGACGCACGGCGCCAAGTGGGCGCGGTTCCTGCATCCCTCCGAAGGCGAGGAGCAGCAGCTGAGGATTCCCGTGGGACGGGAGGTGCTGACGTTCCTACAGCGACAGCACAGCGGCGCGAAGCGGCTGCGCGTCCTGGGCGCCGATCTCGTGGCCGAGGTCGAGACAAGCCCACTGGATGTGCGGATGACACCACCTCCGGCAGCCGGCGGAGCGGCGGCTGCCCGCATCGAGGTCGCCGCCACGACCGGCGGCGCGTTCGGCGAGCTCGCGCACGCACCCGCCACGTGGCCCGCAGGGCAGGGGCCGGATCTCCTGGGAACCTGGACTCTTCAATTCAAGCGAACGGCCGACCTTACGTGGGACGCGCTGCCGGACGACGCGGTGCGCCATGCCTGGCTGCTGCTGCGTTTCGAGGCCAGCGATGTATGAGACTCCGCCGCCATTCGCCGTCGGACTGGCACGTCGACTCGTCGCTGTGTCGCACGCGATGGCCGTGCTGATGTACGGGTCGTGGAGCAAAGGGCGGGCCGATGTTCACAGCGACCTGGACCTTATCGTCGTGCTCGATCGTCGGCCGACCCAATCCTTGCGGGCGGAACTGACGGATGCGACCGCGAGCGTGCCGCTGAGGGTCGACCTGCTCCTGTGGACGGCGGACGACATCGTCGCGGCACACGACGATCCGTTCGGATTCCGCGGCTCGGTCCTCTCATCAGCTGTTCCGCTGCATGTGCGTCCCGACGCCGTGCCGCTGGTGACGCGGCCATCGGCGCTGATCGGGCCGCTCGATGGCTGATCGGTCGGCGTCCGCGGATCGCCCATCTTCCGGGTCGCTGCCAGTGGTGCTCCCTCAGGCACCCAGGATCGAGCTGCCGAAGGGCGGTGGAGCGATCCGCAGCCTGGGGGAGAAGTTCGCGGCGAACCCGGTCACCGGAACCGGATCGCTGTCCCTGCCGATCGCAACAAGTCCCGGCCGCGCGGGGTTCGGCCCGGCCCTGCCGCTGACCTACGACTCCGCTACGGGAAACGGCCCGTTCGGGTTCGGCTGGAGCCTGTCGCTTCCCTCGATAACCCGCAAAACCGACACCGGGCTCCCGCGGTACCGCGACGACACTGACTCCGACGATTTCCTGCTCTCGGGGACGGAAGACCTGGTCCCCGCCCTGGTCCAGGCCGCGGACGGCACGTGGGCGCCACCGAAGCTTCCGCTGCGGACAGTCGACGGCAGGAGATACCGCATTCGCCGCTATCGGCCACGCATCGAGGGTCTCTTCGCACGAATCGAGCGGTGGACAAACATCGGCGACCCCAGTGATGTCTTCTGGCGGACGATCTCCAAGGACAATGTCACGACCTGGTATGGCCGCACCCCGGAGAGCCGGATCGCAGACCCTCTCGATGCGAGTCGCATCTTCAGCTGGGCCATCTGCGAAACGCACGACGACAAGGGCAACGTGGTCGTGTATGACTTCATCGCCGAAGACTCGGAGCGGATCTTCGAAGGTCCGGGCGACGGCCTCATCGCCAAAGCGCACGAGCGGAATCGGTCCGATGTCTCGCGTTCGGCTCAGCGGTATCTGAAGCGCGTGCGGTACGGCAACCGCCGCCCGTACTACCCGGCGCTCGATGCCGCCGACCCATGGCCGGAACCGCCGGGTGCGCGGGCGCTGGACGGAAGCGACTTCTGGCACTTCGAGTTGGTGCTGGACTATGGCGACCACGACGAGGCGGCACCCGTGCCCGCACCCACCCGGGTGTGGCCCTGCCGGAGCGATCCGTTCTCCCGGTATTGCGCAGGCTTCGAGATCCGGACCTATCGGATCTGTCAGCGGGCGTTGATGTTCCACCACTTCCCCGCAGAGCCGGGGGTCGGCCGGGAGTGCCTCGTGTCATCGACGGACTTCACGTACTCGGACGAAGTGGATCCCGCCGCAGTGCAGAACGCGGTGTATACCTTCCTCACCGCGGTCACCCACACGGGCTACCGACGCAACGGAGGGGACTACGAGGCACGAAGCATGCCTCCGGTCGAGCTGCGATACTCCGAGGTCGAAGTCGAATCCACCGTCCGTCGCGTGGAGCGCACCAGCCTTAAAGAAGTCCCCGTTACGCTGGAGGACCTCGCGCATCGCTGGGTCGATCTCCACGGCGAGGGGATACCGGGCCTGCTCACCGAACAGGGCGGTGCCTGGTTCTACGAGCGCAACGTCAGTCCAGTCACGGGTGCGGGAGGCGAGGAAGCCGGCATCGCCCGATTCGCCGCCGCGGAGACCGTGGCACTTGCGCCCACGGTCACGCTGAGTCGTGGTGGTGAGTTCCTCGACCTGGCGGGTGATGGGCGTCTGGACGTCGTGACATGGGGCGGAGCAACCCTCGGCCTGTTCGAGCACGACGCAGATGAGGGCTGGGAGCCGTTCCGCGCACTCGCTGCCCCGCTGGTGCGGGATCTGTGCGATCCAAATCTGCGGTTCGTCGACCTCGATGGAGACGGGCTCGCAGATGTGTTGATCTCGGAGGACGACGCCTACGTCTGGCACGCCTCGCTCGGTGAGGCCGGATTCGGACGCGGTGAGCGGTTGATCAAGGCCCTCGATGAGGAGAGGGGTCCGCGGGTCGTGTTCGCCGACCCCTCGGAGTCCATTCACCTCGCCGACATCTCTGGCGATGGCCTGAGCGATATCGTGCGCATCCGCAACGGCGAGGTCTCATACTGGCCGAACCTCGGGTACGGCCGGTTCGGTGCGAAAGTCACGATGGACGGCCCGCCCTGGTTCGACGAACTGGACATCTTCGACCCTGCCCGCCTGCGGCTCGCCGACATCGATGGGAGCGGCACGACCGACATCCTGTATCTCCACGGCGATGGCGTCATGATGTATTCGAACCAGTCCGGCAACGGCTGGAGCGCGCCGCAGCGCCTTGCGGTGCAGCCCGAGACCACCGACCTCGGTGGCGTGGTGCTCGTCGACCTGCTGGGCAACGGCACCGCGTGTCTCGTCTGGACGTCTTCGTCGCCCGGCGATTCAGAGCGGCCGACGTGCTATGTGAGCCTGACGGGCGGGCAGAAGCCGCATCTGCTCGTGTCGTTGGTGAACAATCTCGGCGCGGAGGTCCACGTGACGTACGCGCCGTCCACCAGGTTCTACCTGCAGGACAAGGCGGCCGGCCGTCCGTGGCTGGGTTGCCTGCCGTTTCCCGTGCACGTGGTCGAGCGCATAGAGACGGTCGATCGGGTCAGCCGGGCTCGGTTCGTGAGCCGGTTCTCCTATCACCACGGCTGCTTCGACGGGGAAGAGCGGGAGTTCCGCGGGTTCGGAATGGTCGAGCAGTTCGACACAGAGGCGTTCGAAGACCACGTCGCCGGCGTCGCGCGCATGGACGGTGCGCAGGAGACCACTCCCGAGTTGTATCAGCCGCCCGTCACGACGCGGACCTGGTACCACACGGGATCCATCGACAAGGAGCGACGGACGACGCAGGGATACCGCGCGGAGTACTACCGCGGCGAGCAGCATCTTCCCGCGCCGAAGACCGCCTCCAGCCGGGATGCCTGTGAAGCGCGCGAGAGTATGCGAGCACTCAAAGGCGTGGTTCTGCGGCAGGAGACATACAGCCACGACGGCTCATCCGTCCAAGAGCACCCGTATGCCGTGATGGAGAGCACGTACGAGGTGCGCCGGCTTCAGCCGCGAAGCGGACAGCGCCACGCCGTGTTCCTGACGGTACCGCGCGAGAGCGTCTCTTTGGCCTATGAGCGCAATGCCGCTGATCCGCGTATCTCGCACTCGCTCGCGCTAAACCTCGATGAGTACGGCAACCCGCGCAGCACGTGCATGGTCGCCTACGGGAGGAAACAGGCGGAACCTGACCTTCCCGGTGAGGTCACCGCCGCGCAGGGGCATCCGTACATCGTCTGGGCGGAAACCGAGTACACCGACGACATCGACGCCGACGCGTCGCCGGACGTCTATCGCCTGCGAGTACCGTTCGATTCACGAAGCCACGAGATCACCGGCCTGCAACCGGAAACGGAGAGGTTCACGATCGAACAGCTCGCGGATGACATCGCCGCGGCCGCTGACATCGACTACGAGATCGTCGCGGACGGCGCGACACTCCAGAAGCGGCTGCTCTCCCACGAACGGGCCACATTCCTCGACGATGAGCTCAACCCGCTTCCCCTCGGCGAGTGGGGCTCGCTGGGCCTCGCGCACGAGTGGCTCGACCTCCGCCTGACCCCGGGTGTGCTCGCAGCGCAGTACGCCGGCCAAGTGGCGGATGCCGAGCTCACCGCCGCCGGGTATGTCCGCTCCCCGGGACACGCAGGATGGTGGGCGCCATCCGGTACCCCGGTCTACCCGCCGAACGCGCGTGACGCCTTCTATGTGCCGGTCGGCACGAGGGAGCCGCTCGGGATCGAGACCATCGCGACCTACGACGCGTACCACCTCCTCATCGAGGCCGTGTCGGTCACTCAGGCCGCATGGAACGTCGTGACCGCCGCCAACGATTACCGGGTGCTGGCACCGGTGCTGATCACCGACGCGAACGGCAACCGATCGGCCGTCGAGCACGATGAGCTGGGCATGGTCGCGAAGTCCGCGGTGATGGGCAAGTCGGGATCGGCCGACGGGGATTCGCTCGCGGATCCGACCACACGTTCAGAGTACGAACTCTTCAACTGGCGTGACCACGGCAAGCCCAATTTCGCGCGCACGCTTACGCGGGAGCGGCACGGCGCTGCGGACACCCGCTGGCAGGAGACGTATTCGTACTCCGCGGGGGCCGGAGGTGTCGTGCTCGTCAAGACGCGCGCCCATCCCGGGAGAGCGCTGCGGGTCGAGGCGGATGGGTCGGCCGTCGAGGTGGATGCCGATCCGCGCTGGATCGGAAACGGCCGCGTCGTCACCGACAACAAGGGAAACGTCGTCAAGCAGTACGAACCGTACTTCAGCACCACGTCGGAGTATGAGGACGAGAGTGCCGTGCGCGAACTCGGCGTCACCGCGATCACGTACTACGACCCGCTCGGACGCAGCATCCGTACGGAGTTTCCGAACGGGACCTTCACCAAGGTGGAGTTCACGCCTTGGCTCACGCGACTTTTCGACGTCAACGACACTGTCACCGAGAGCCGCTGGTACATGGATCGAGGCAGCCCCGACCCTGTCGCTGAACCCGAACCCGCGAACGATCCGGAGAGACGCTCCGCCTGGCTGGCCGCGAAGCATGCCGGAACGCCGGCTGTCGCGCACTCGGACAGCCTCGGTCGCACGATGTATGTCGTGTCGGATTACGGCGGGGGCAAGGCGGCGGCCGCGCGGACGGAGATCGACCTCGCGGGGCGCTTCTCCCGGATCTTCGACCAGGAGCAGCGTGAAGTCGCGAGTGGCTTCACGGGGATGGGCGGGACACCGATTCTCGGCGTGAGTGCCGAACGGGGCCGGCGGTGGACGTTCCTGAACGTCGTGGGGGGACTGGTGCGCACGTGGGATGAGCACGGCCGAAGGTTCCGGGTCGAATACGACGAGCTCCAGCGCCCGGTGAACTCGTACGTCCAGGATGGTGCCAGCCTGGAGATCCTCTTCAACCACGTGATCTTCGGCGACCGGCTCGGCGCGGCCCAAGCCAAGCCTCTGAACCTTCTCGGCACCGCGCATGTCGTCTTCGACCAGGCCGGCAGCGTGCGGGTCCCCGCATTGGATTTCCGCGGGCGGCCGATATCTGTCGACCGGACCCTGACGAGGGACTACGCCGGAATGGTCGATTGGAGCCCGCTGCAGGCGGCCCCCGACGTCCCCTCCGCAATCGCGGCGGCGACAGTGCTGCTGAACCCGGCGGAGGTGTTCTCGGCATCAGCGGACTTTGACGCGCTGAACCGACCGACGCGGGTCACGATGCCCGACGGGACTGAGCTGCATTCCGAGTACAACGAATCGGGCTTCTTGGCCTCCCTCCAGGCTCGCATCGGCGGCCAAGGGGATCTGATCGACTTCCTCAAGGCTCAGGACTACGACGCCAAGGCGCGCCGCATCTTCGCCCACTACGGCAACGACGTCGTGACCCGGTACTTCCACGACCGGACGACGTTCCGGCTCACGGAGCTCGTGACGTGCCCCCTCGGTGAGGACCCCGCGACGCAGGCTCTGCAGCGCCTGCAGTACACCTACGACCCCATCGGCAACATCACCCGACTTGCCGACGACGCGCAGCAGACGAGATTCTTCAACAACGCCGTCGTCACAGCGGAGAACCGCTACGAGTACGACGCCCTGTATCAGCTCGTCCGGGCGACCGGCAGAGAGCTGGCCGGGGTCGTCAACGACGACATTCGGGGCTCTGCGGACCTTGACGCGGTCTCTCTGAAGCATCCGAACGACCTCGCCGCTGTCCGGAGGTACACCGAGGAGTACCAATACGATCTGCTCGGAAACATCACGCAGCTCTCCCACCGATTCCGCACCGAGCAGGGGGTCGGCAGCGGGTGGACGCGACGCTACCGTTACGCCTTCGACGACGTGGCGGCCGACCGCACGAATCGCCTGACGTCGAGCAGCCGCTCGGGAGATTCGGCAGCGGGGCCGTTCTCGGACGCGTACTCCTACGACGATTACGGCAACATGACCCGGATGCCCCACCTCGCCGTCATGGAGTGGAATTCGTTCGACCAGCTCAGCCGAGTCGACCTGGGGGGCGGTGGCGCAGCGCATTATCGCTACGCACCGGGCGGCCAGCGGATCCGAAGGGTGATCGAGCGCAGCGGCAACCTGAATCTAGAGTGGATCGACCTCGGTGCCCTGCAGATCTTCCGCCGACGACGGCGCGACACCGGTGAGGTGCGACTCGAGCGGCGGACCGTGATCATCGCCGATGAAACGGGACGCATCGCCCAAGTGGACACCAAAGTCCGAGACGACGACAACGTCGATCCGGCCAACCCATTGAACGCGCCCCTCATCCGCTATCAGTACACGAACCACCTCGGGTCGGCGGTGCTCGAGACCGATGCGGATGGCAACCCGATCTCATACGAGGAGTACCACCCCTACGGCACAACCGCATACCGTTCCGCGAAGCCGGGAGTCGACCTGAGCCTGAGGCGCTTCCGGTTCAGCGGGAAGGAGCGCGACGACGAGACGGGACTGCTGTACTTCGGGGCGCGCTACTACGCGCCATGGCTCGGACGTTGGACGAGCGCCGACCCAGCGGGGTTCGTCAGCGGACCCAATCTCTTCCGCTATTGCGCGAACAATCCCGTAGTCTACCTCGACCCGACGGGAACGCAGGAACGTATCAGCTACAAGTTGAGTGATGTCGATTTGACCGGGGTTTCCGATCCGGCAGAAGCGTCGCGGCGGTTGAGGGCTCAAGGCTTCGACTTCACCGGTTTCAATGCCGAAGGGGTCGAGCAAAAGGCCGATGAGCAAGGCCGGGGCATCGGCCTCATGAAGCGCGCGGGCGGCGGTTGGGAGGTCGGAACCTGGCTGCGAAGGCCTGGTGAAGGCAAAGACAAGGGCGACGCCTCAGCCGGCGGCGACGAAGAACCGGAGGAGGTCACGGTCAAAGGTCCTCCACGAACGAATGCCATGGGTGAGGCCCAGTCATCCGCCGAGCTCGCACCGACTGCCGATGCCGCTCGGTCAGTAGTCCAAGAGGCGGCGCGCCCAACCAGTGTGACCGGCGCTCGGCCGAAGGGCACACTTCACCTCTGGTCTGGGCCGGCGGGCAAGGCGGAAGCGAAGGCGGCGATCAAAAACAACGGCTCGGGCTGGATGATGGGGGACATCGAAGGGGCGCCGACGCCGGAACACGCCGCGGGTGAGGCGGAGTTCAACAAGGCTCGCGCGGCAGTTCGGAACGGGCAGCTGTCACAGGCGGAGTTCGAGCGCATCTGGGGTCCTCGTTCCGCTTCGGTCGTGCGGAGGGGCGCCTTTTCGGGACACCCTGTCGAGGCGCACGGGACCCCGTCACCTCAGTCGATCCAGGTGCGGTATGAGTGGACAGCACGGGCAGTCGGCGGAGGGCTCGGCGGAGGGCTGTTCTTCGGCACCGGGATGTTCACGGCCATCACGGGAGGGCAGGACCCGAATCCTGCGGTAGCGATACCGCTGGTGATCGGTGGCGTGGCCGAAGCGACCAGCGGAATAATGTACGGCGCGGGAGCCATCCTCGGTTCTTCCCAAGCCATGGCGATCGGAGCCGCCGGGGCGACATTCGCGGGAGGAGCGACGGCAGCGATCGGATTCGGTGTTGCCTCGGTGCGCTCGTTCGAAAGGGGGGACAACGCGGGCGGGATCGTGAACGCACTCGGGGCCATCGGCGGCGTGCTATTGATCGCGTCTCTTTTCACGCCTGTCGGCTGGGTGGGACTTGTCGGGGTTGCGCTCGTCGGTCTGGCGGCCGGATTCAATCTGGGCCGGTGGCTCAGCAACTGATGACCCGAGGCGGCGGCGCGCCGCCTCGGACCGTTCGCCACTCGCCGTCGGGCAGGCCGTACATCACCGACCTCGACGGAATGCGCTTCACCGCGTTCGCAACGAACCAGGCCCCTGGGGAGTCAAACGCACCGAGCTTCGTCTTTGGCGATCTCGTCAGGTCGGCTCCTCGATTCGGGTAAGAGCCGTGACGTGTTTTTGCCGGATCCAGGTGATGCCGCTGTTGGCGCGTTTCATCGACTTCAATACTGCAGCAAGCGGAATCAATTCGGGCGCCATGATTCCCCGCGACGGGTCCGTGAGCAGGTCTTCAACAACGGTGGCCAACACACAGCCCCAGCAGCGGCCGCCGCTGTGAAGTTCGTCTTCTGCTCCGCAGCTCTCGCAGTCGACGTTGAGTCGGATGCCTGAGCATCGGCGGCAGGCAGGGTGGTCATCGATAATTCCGGGCAGGACGCCTTCGTGGCCGCAGGCGCAGGTGCCACGAGTGCGTTTGGCTTGCTGGTAGCAGTAGCCGCAGACTCCGCCGTCGGGCTATCGAGCGACGGTTTGGTGGTGCTGGCCACAGCGGCCGCAGGGGACCGGCCAGCGGATGGGGTCCTCTGCTTTGCGTGGCCTACTCATCGTCCTCGGAAGCGACGAGTCGGACGCGTCGAGCGATCGGGTTGCCTGGTTGGATGCCGAGGTCTTCGCTGCGCTTGGGGGCGTTGGCCGTCGCCGCCGCGCGCATCTCGACAAAAGGCTCGAACAAGTCGTTTGGTGTGCAGTTCAGGATGTCGCAGAGCGCGGCGAATGTCCTGGCCGGAATGCGCTCCGGCGTGGATGTGACCAGCCTGTAAACCTGGCTTTCGGAGAGGTTAATGCCACGGGATTTCAGGAGCGGCATCAATTCGGTGGTCTTCCAGAGGTTCTGTTTTGCCATCAAGGCTCGCAGGTTCCAGCGGTAGCCAATCCGGCGCTGTTCAGGCATCTGGGTCCTCCAAGTTCGCGATGCGACGTGCAATCATCTGCTGCACGGTTTTCTGCTTGAAGTCAGACGATACCGATGTGTAGAGCCCGGTGGTCGAGGCGTAGGAGTGGCCAACCTGAGTCTGCACGAACGCCGCGTCGTAACCGGCTTCGATCAGGTGGGTCACGTAGGAATGCCTGAGGCAATGCAGTCCCAGCTCCCGGGGCAGGCCGACGGCATCCCGTGCAGCGGCGAACGCATCCCCGAACGAGCCCAGGGACATCCGGGCACCACGCTCACTCGGCCAAAGCGCCGAGGACCGTTCCGCGGTCGGGAACTGCTGCCGCAATCCACCGGATGTCCATGTCTTGAGCTGGTCCACGACCCAGTCGAACTCCGGCACGGTCAACACGGTGCGCCGTCTGGGTCCTGAGCCCGCGGTGCCCTTGGCAAACCGAACCTGGACTGCCCCGAACCGGCCGTAGTCGCTGACGTGCGGGTTCGGGCCGAAGTCCTCCAGGTCCAGCATGGTCATTTCACGCCGGCGAAGCCCGTAGGCATAACAGACCTTGAACGCCACCGAGTCGCGGAACAGGGGCAGCCAGCGCTTACTGCCGGCGGCGTATTCCCGGTCGACGAGGTCATCAATGTAGTCAAATAACCGCTGCAGTTCCGCCTTGGTGAACGAGCGCTTCTTCGCCGGGACGGCATCATCGGTGGTGTGCCGAGGCATGTTCCACTCGAAACAGATCTGGCTCGGAATATCACCGAAAGTCCGTTCGCAGAACTCGCCCCACCCATAGCCCGGATGGGTCACGTAGGAGCAGAACATCGCCACAGCGTTGCTGTACGAACGCAAGGTCTTCAGGCTGATCGGCTTCTCGCCAGAACGCAGATCGCCCAGGAAGTCATCGATGTCGGCCGGACCCCAATGCCACGGACGTTCACCCGTGAAGCCCTGAAAACGCTCCAGCAACTGGCAACGCTTCTTGATGGTCTCCGTCGTGAGGCCACGCGCCAACATCTGCGCCCGCCAGCCATCGAGCATGGCAGCAAAAACCCGTTCATCAGCCCGGAACAGCCCAATGTCCGGATCGACCAGCATCCGCGGGACGAAACCCGGAATGGCACCGCTCACTGCAACCCCTAAACCATGGAAACATGCATTAGATGCAGGAAACCTATAGCGGCAAGGGATCCGCGGCCAAATTCAGCCGTGTCGACAGAACGGTCAGGTCCGTCGCAAAGCCTGCCTGACCTGCGGAAACACCCAGGTTCCTCCAAGCACGGGAGTACTCGCAGCTACTTCCACTCCCGTGGTTTGAACGCCTGTGAGGATTGGGGCGGCTGGTCTGGGACTGGCTGGCAGAGTAGGTGCAGGCCGTTCCACCCGGCGGCTGTGACTCGTCTGAACGCTTGGCCCCCGTATGGTGCCCTGTTATCGACTTGTCCGTCTGTTGGGTGGGCGGCCGGCACCTGCCCGGCCCACCTCGGTGACTTGATCAGAAGATTGTCCGCTCCCGCGCGGGGCGTGGCTCGTCACAGTGCTGTTCCGAAGTGACCTCTACCCGGACTGGTACCGGCCCCGTAACGGCCTGACATGTCCGCGAAATGAGGAAGGTGCCAGAACCGCTATGACTATCGTTGCGCATTCCCACCCGTTTGTCGTGGGTGTCGACACCCACGCCCGGAAGCACGTCTTCGCCATCATCGCCGCGGCAAACGGCGAACGGATCGACAACCGGGATTTCCCAGCGACGGGCGCCGGGATCAACCGCGCCATTGCTTGGGTTGCGCGTCGCACCGAAGCCGATCTGGCCACTCTATGGGTGATTGAGGGCGCCGCTTCTTATGGTGCCGTGTTGGCCGGTGCTGTCGCAGCTGCCGGCTACCAGGTTGCTGAAGCCACGCGCATGGACGCCCTGCCGCGTCGTGGGGTTGGTAAGTCGGATCCGTTGGACGCGCACCGGATCGCTTCTGCCGTCCTTTCCTTGGAAGAGGATAAGTTGCGCCGGCCACGGCTGAACGAAGGGGTCCGGGCGGCGTTGCGGGTCCTGGTCAGTGCGCGTCATTCGATGACCACGGACCGGACCAGGACCGTGAATGCGTTGACCGCACTGCTCCGGATCAATGATTTGGGCTTCGATGCGCGCGAGTCGTTGACCGGAAGCCAGATACTGGAGGTGTCCCGGTGGCGGGTCCGTGAAGAACCTCTTGCGGTGTCTGTGGCCCGCTCCGAAGCCGTCAGACTGGCCAAGCGCATCGGCGACCTTGACGCGGAGATCAAGGCAAACGGCTCCCGGATCACCGAACTGGTCGAGGTAAGCGAAGCCGCGCCGCTGCTGCAGGAATCCGGCTTCGGACCAATCACGGCAGCCATATGCCTTACCGCCTGGTCTCATCAGGGCCGGGTTCATTCCGAGGCCGCCTTCGCCTCCCTCGCCGGGGTCAACCCCATTCCCGCTTCATCTGGAAATACCGTCCGTCACAGGCTCAACCGCGGCGGCGACAGGACCCTGAATAAAGCCCTTCACCTGGTTGCTGTTACCCGGATGGCCTTCGATCCAGAGACCATCGAATACGTAGCAAAACGGCAAGCAGAAGGGCGAACCAAGAAGGAGATCCGCCGGTGTGTGAAACGCTACCTCGCCCGAAGGATCTACCGCACACTCAATGCCAACGGTCCCCGGCCATTACTGCGTTGACAACCATAGAAGAGTCGATAATGAAGATTCCGTCAATCTGGCTTTGTGCTACCGTTGCGGCACAAAAGAATTGCCTGCGAGGGCTTCAGGAAGGCGTGGCCTGGCGCAGGTACTGGTACACCGATTCCCGGCTGATGCCATAGCCACTGGCGAGGACGGATTTGGGGATTCCAGTGGCCGCCCGCGGTACCATTTCGGCCGCCCGTTCCCGCGAGAGGGTCTTTTTCCGTCCGCGGTAGGCGCCGCGCTGCTGGGCCAGGACGATGCCTCCCCGCTACCGCTCCCGGATCAGGAAGCGTTCGAACTCGGCGAAGGCGCCCATCACTGAGAGCATGAGGTTGGCCATGGGGGAGTCCTCCCAGGTGAAGACCAGCTGCTCTTTCGTACAGTCCATGCCTTTCGGGCATGGCGTTCCTCCGGATTTGGTCTTGGACAGCATTCCCTTGCGGCCGTGACACTGGGGGTACTCCTGGCTGAAAGGAATCCCGATGTCCATCTCCCTGCAATCTTCCGCAGACGCACCCGCCGCCCCTCTGGATCCTGGCCAAGACGTTCGGGCTTCCCCGGACCATTGATTCAGATTATGAGCACGACTTTGATGTGATTTGAGGGCGGAAAATGGCGGTGGACACTACACGGCCAAAACCCGACCAACAATCACCCAAGACCAACGCGTCGCATGGCTGCGGGAACAGCTCACCGGTACTAGCGTATCCCTGCCCTACCGAATCGCCGGCATCTTGCTGCTTCTCTACGCCCAGCCGCTCGTGCGGGTAGCCAGGCTCCGTGCCGACGCCGTCGAGACCAGCGAAACGAATGGCAGCGTGAGGATCAGCTTCGGCGCCCATCCGGTCCCCGTACCCCAGCCCTTCGCAGAACTGCTTCAAGAACCACCTGCGAAACCGCCCGAATCTTAGAACAGGATCAGATGCCCAAAGTCCCTGGCTCTTCCCGGGAACCCGCGCCGGACAACCACTTCACCCGAACGGCATCATGGACAGGCTCCGCAGTCTCCGCATCGTCCTGCTCGGCGCACGAAACACCGCACTCGACGAACACCTCATCCTTTCCCCGCCACCGCTGGTCGCCGACGCCCTCGGCTATAGCCACCAAATCGCGTTCCTCCACGCCGACAACGCAGGCGACGCGTGGTCCCGCTACGTCAACCTGCGGACTAAACCCTAAAAGAGAGTGCCCCATGGCCTGTCTATTAGTGGAGCCTCAGCCGGCCGGCCTGCTGACAATTCAACCCAACCAGCGCCAACTCCACCGAGGGCGACAGCCGCGGCGGAACTCTGCGCGGGCGTTGCTGAGTGCAGAATCGTAGGCGATAGGATCAAACAAGAAATCCGTTGCGTTTGAGATAAGGGCGTCCGCATCGCCGTCCTGTTCCTCGTCCTTCCAACCGAGGGCCCGCCAAGTCACCGCATCAGTGGTGCGGCTTATTTCCACTGACAGAATGCCGTCGGAGACATCGAAGCAGGTGGCGCAGTAAAACAGTTCGGCCCTAGTCGGCGCGTGGCCGACGCCGGGACCCCTGAGCTGGCGTAATTGCTGAAGGGCTGCTCGTGGCGAAGACGGCGACAACCTAGTAACGAGATCCGGGACCGGAACCGTTATTTGCCACTCGGGCTGTTCCCAGTCCCGCCACCAATACCGCAGCGGACGACCATCGATAACGATGTCCAGCCGACGGCCCTCGATAGCCCTTCTGATACCGGAGTCGTGACCAAAGGCGGAGGCGACGAACTCAGGATTCTGAGGTTCCAGGGTAAGGACGTGTACCGCAGCTCCCACAAAAGTTGTAGGGACGCTGCGCTCAGAATAGGCTAATAGAACATACCCATTGCGCTTTAAGTTGTCACCGCTTGGCGTACTTGGGGCCGAGTTCGGCCATTGCTCGATGTTCTCCTATTAAGACTCGATATGTTCTCCTATTAAGATCCGAGGCAGCCATGCTGATTGCTGGAAAGCCGAAGGTGAAGAAGGCGGTGGCAGCCAAGAGGGCGCCGGTCGCCCGCCCTCGATATTCATCTGCTGTTCGACTCAGGCAGTTTCGGCGGCTCCGGCGCCGACGCGATCGACGGAAGACGACTCGATACGGCGGCTTTTACGGTCTCAGAGGTCCATACAAAAACAAGCCCCTTACATTGAAGAAGAGCAGCCTTCTACGCCAAGGTAGGACCCCGCTGTCGCGAAGGACGAGTTTCCTTAGACCAAGGGTGAAGCCTAAGTTCCCAAGAAACCAGTCGTATCCTTTGCGGAAAGGCTCAGGGCAGTTGCCCTCCCGGCCGGCGATCATCGTCCGACATGTGCCCTCGCAGCAGCGCGCCAAAGGGCCAGCAGCTACGAGATCCATGAGCCCGCTCTCGCGATACGTCGCAATTAGGAAAAATGTGTTCAATCGAGCAGATGCGAGGATCCGCTCCCTAGCACGGCTGCGAGAGGCCATACAGGCGCGAATAGCCCAAAGTCAGCCCAACGCGGCCGCTCACGCCGTTGCCGAAAACGAGAAGCGCTCTCGACAAAGCCGCTGAGCCTTGGCTGGCGGGCCATCGTATTCTGATCGGCCGGGCATAATCCAAAGTCACTTTGATGGGCTATCTAACACGCGCCCGGTCCAGCCCCGGCTGCAAGACCCGCTGGCCTCAGAGCCCCAACCGGAAACCAATCTTCAATACACCCCGTATTACTCGCCCAGCGAGGTGCTGAACCGGTCCTGATCCGTTCTTGTCCGCATAATCCATTATCGGAGCCGGCGAGCCGGTCATATACGTGGCGAATGCAGCAAGGGCGTCATCCACCAAGCCAGCCGGAACACAGGCAATAGCGGTAGCTGCGCCCATCAGGAGCTCATTAGTGCGTCCCCGACCGTGCTCTCTCTCCAACTCCATCGTGCGCCCCGCCTCAGTTAGTGCCCCCGTCACCGTGCTTACCTGCCCAACGACATTCATCGCCTTCAGAGTGCCAGAGCCCAAACGAAGGAAACGAGCAGACGGCCTGGTTCCCTCGGAAAGGGGTGGAGGAGCAGGCGCCTCGCCCGAACTCACCTTCAACCCCGAGCTTCCCTCAGGAACCGGTGGAGGAGCAGGCGCCTCGCCCGAACTCACCTTCAACCCCGAGCTTCCCTCAGGAACCGGTGAAGCAGCAGGCGCCTCGCCCGAACTCACCTTCAACCCCGAGCTTCCCTCAGGAACCGGTGAAGCAGCAGGCGCCTCGCCCGAACTCACCTTCAACCCCGAG
>NZ_JBNHFL010000027.1:0-71132 GCF_059090205.1 Arthrobacter sp. CMU6 | reverse complement strand
GCATCCAGGGATGCAGCCGACCCGGCCTTTTATGTGTCCGCCTGGCTCTTTGTGCCAGTCAGTCGCGCGGGCTCTTGCCCGTCAGCTTCTTCCAGCGGGCGGTCAAGCCCCACTTCGTCACGTTAATCATGGCTTCAACCACAATGTTGCCGCTCATCTTGGAAGCCCCGAGTTCCCGCTCCACGAAGGTGATGGGACGCTCCACGATGTTCAGCCCCATCTTCGCGACGCGCCATGCCAGGTCCACCTGGAAGCCGTAACCGACCGAATCGACCTGGTCCAGGTTCAGCTTCTCCAGCGTGGTGCGGCGGAATGCGCGGTAACCGCCGGTCACGTCCTTGATCTTGAGGCCGAGCATGATGCGCGCGTACGTGCTGCCAGTCCGGGAGATGGCCTGGCGGTACAGGGGCCAGTTCACGACGCTGCCGCCCTTGACCCAGCGGGAACCCATGGCGAGGTCTGCGCCCTGGTCCACCGCCTCGAGCAGGGAGGGCAGCTGTTCGGGCTGGTGGGAGCCGTCGGCGTCCATTTCCACCAGGACGTCATAGCCGGCGTCCAGTCCCCACCTGAAGCCCGCGATGTAGGCCGCGCCCAGGCCTTCCTTGCCCTTGCGGTGCAGGACGTGGACCTGGCTGTCCCCGGCAGCGATGCTGTCCGCCAGCTGCCCGGTGCCGTCCGGGCTGTTGTCGTCCACAACGAGGACGTCGGAAGCCGGCACGGCGGCGCGAAGGCGTCCCAGAGTCTTCGGAAGCGACTCCAGCTCGTTGTAGGTGGGGATGATGGTGAGGACACGCACAGGGAGGCCTTTCCTGGATGGGAGCGGTCAGCACGCGGAGAGCCCGGCAGGAACGCCGGCTCGCAAAGCGCAACTCCCTATTATACGGGGCCTGAGGAGCGTCTGCGTCCGCGCACCTCCTCGGTATGCGCGGCGGGCGACGGGGGCTTAACTGTCCCTTCGCGCTTTGCTCCCAGGGGCAGGGCAGGATCCGTGGCTTCAATGTCCGTTCGCGTGCCCGTTCGGCAGGGCGGCGCCGCGTGGACCCCGGGTGCCGCCACGGGCGGGTCCGTGCGCTACGGGCCAGTTGCTGATGCCGCGATTAGCGGATGGAAGAACTGTTTTCTGCTGCGCTTTGGACCCGCCCCCGGAAGCTCAATGCTACGGACTGGCTGGGGGCTGTCAACAGCCCCCTGACCTGCCCGTTCACGTATCGCCGCAGGTCAGAGCGCTTTTTCGGGAGCGAATCCCGGCACAACCGGTCGCTATATGTCGCCGAATTAAGCCCGGGGCACGTCAGGCCCGGAGGGCATCGGCGGAGAACAGTTCCAGCCCGTTCCGCACCGTCTGCAGGCACCGGGGATCGGTGCCGGTGTCCAGTGCCGGCAGCAGCGGCGTGCGGGCGCGGGGATCCGTGCTCCAGGACTGGACCCTGTTGTCCGCCACCTGGACCATGAGCTCATCCACTTCCCAGACGGCGAAGGTCGCCGGCGCGCCAGGTACCAGCTGGCCCGCCATGGGGTTTTCGTAGCGGGCGGCGCGCCAGCCGGCCCGCGTGTGGCCGAGGAAAGCCGCCCGGGCGGAGATCCGCTGGCCGGCGTCGTGGTGCTCCAGGCACGCCCGCACGCTGGACCAGGGGCGGAGCGGCGTCACCGGCGTGTCGCTCCCGAAGCAGATGGGGACGCCCGCTGAGTAGAACGAGGCGAACGGGTTCATGCCCTGGCTGCGGGATCCGAGGCGCTGCTCGTAGAGCCGGCCCTGGCCACCCCACGCGGCGTCGAAGACGGGCTGCGCGCTGACCGTCACGGAGTACTTCGCCAGGCGGGCGATGGCGTCGGCGTCGGCCATTTCGACGTGCTCGAAGCGGTGGCCGGCCGCCCGGACCCGCTGCTCCCCCACCTCAGCGGCTGCCTCCTCGAGGGCCTGCAGGGCCGCGTCGAGGCCGGCGTCGCCAATGACGTGGAATCCGCCCTGGATGCCCAGGAGGGAGCATGCCGCCAGGTGCGCGGCAGCCTCAGCCACGGACAGGTACGTTGTCCCGGACTCGCCGGGTGCGTCCGCGTAGGGTTCCCGCAGGGACGCCGTGCGGGAACCGATTGACCCGTCGATGTTCAGGTCCCCGGCAAAGCCTCGGACCCGGACCCCAAGCTCGGCCAGGAGCGCCTCAGCGTCGGCCGCCGTCGGCGTCAGTTGTCCCCAGTACGGCAGCACCTCGGGCGCGGGCCGGGAGCCTGCGGCGTCGTTCCAGCCCGCGGCCAGCCGCAGGTCATCGATGCTGCTGATTTTTGGTGCACCCATCTCGGCCAGCGCCACATAGCCATTGGCCGCAGCCTCGTCCAGGGCACGCCGCTGGTAGTCCTGCAGCTCACCGGAGGACAAGCGGCGGGTGGCCTGCCGGGCGGCAGTGTGGGCCTGGCGCGTGACATGCCCGCCCGGCGCGTAGCCGTCCAGCTCCGCCAGCCCCGCTTGGGCAACGAGTGACGGCGAGACGAGAGCCGAATGCACATCAACGCGGGAAAGGTACACGGGACGTCCGGCAGCGGCCCGTTCCAGCTCTGCGGCGTCGGGAAGCGTGGGATCGTCCCAGAGCGACTCATCCCAGCCATGGCCCAGGACGGCGCCTTCCCCTCCCGAGGCCGCAACGGCGTCCAGCAGCTCGCGTGCCGACCGCACACCGCCCAGCTGCAGTGACTCGAGCGCAATGCCGGTCTCGGTCAGGTGGGCGTGGGAATCGACAAAACCAGGAGCAACGAGGGCGCCGCGGAGATCGACGACGTCCATGGTGCTGTCGGCGATTGACGTGGCAGCCTGTTCCGAGCCGACCCACGCGACGGTGTCGCCGTCCACCAGCATGGCCGTGGCGAAGGGATCAGCCGCGGTGTAGACGGAACCGTTGCGGTACAGCGTGACCTTTGACGGTCCGGTCCCTTCCTGCGGGCGGGCGGGGGCATCGGCCATGGAGGCGCTCCTTGGAGAGTTCAAACGGGTGTCGGGTACGGTGGGTTCTTAGTGCTGAGGTCGGGCCCGGAGGACAGACATTCAGCCCACGGTGGAGTAGGCGACGACGCCCCGCCGGATCAGCTTGATGGCCTCGGCGCAGAGCCGGGCGAGCCGGGGATCCAGGCCGGGAATCTTGGCCAGCTGGTCCAGTAGGTCGATCACCTGCTTCACCCACCGGACGAAGTCGCCGGCGGCGAGGTCGGTGCCGTTGAGGACATCCTGAAGATGCCGGCCGCGGGCCCACTTGTACATGGGCCAGATCAGTCCCAGCTCCGGCTCGCCGGTGAGCGGAAGCTTGTTCTGTTCCTCCACGTCCTCGAGGGCGGACCATTCGCGGACCACGATATCCACGGCGGTCTCCAGGGAAACGCTGGGCATGCGGGGCCGCAGGCCGCGGTCCTCCCGCTTCGCCTGGTACACCAGCACGCTGGCGAAGGCAGCCACCTCCACCGCGTCGAGGTCATCGAAGGCGCCCTGCCGCAGGGCCTGCGAGATGAGGAGGTCCTTTTCGCCGTAAATCCGGCGCAGCCGCTGGCCGTCGGTGCTGATGCGGTGCTGCCCGTCCTCGGTGGACTCGAGGTATCCGTAGGCCGACAGGACGTCGCAAACCCGGTCGAAGGTCTTGGCAATGGTGTTGGTGCGCCCCTGGATCTGGCGAACCAGGCCGTCCGTTTCCTTGCGGAGCTTCCACCAGCGCTCAGACCACCTGGCGTGGTCCTCGCGTTCGCTGCAGCCGTGGCACGGGTGCGCACGCAAAGCACGCCGCAGGTCGGCGATCTTCTTTTCCTGGTTTTGCAGGGCGGAACCAAGCCCGAAGTCGTTGTTGCGGCTGCTTCCCCTGGCCGGCGGCCGGTTCTCCCGCAGGGCGTTCCGGACGGAGGAGGCCAGGTCCCGCCGCGACTTGGGAACCTTCGCGTTGAATGACTTGGGGATCCTGATCCGGGTCAGCGGCGCGATGGGGCCCTCCAAATCATCGACGCCGATCCGGCGCAGCTGGCTTTCCAGCGTCAGCACGGCGGGCCGAGGCTCGCGGGAGCTGTGGTCCGAGCTCAGCACCACGGCAAATCCGGGGGCCCTGCCTGCCGGGACGTCCACAACGTCGCCCGGCAGAAGACGGCTCAGGGAGTCCTCGTTGAGCGATTTGCGCGCCCGTGATTTGCTCCGCGAACTGAAATTCTCGGCGTCGGAAAGTTCCCGCCGCAACCGGGCGTACTCGGTGAAGTCGCCAAGATGGCAGGTCATCGATTTTGCGTAGCCGGCCAGCGACTCTTCACGGCTGCGGACCTGCCGGGCCAGCCCCACCACTGACCGGTCAGCCTGGAACTGGGCGAAGGAGGACTCCAGGATTTCCCTGGCCCTGGGCCGGCCGAACTGGGCCAGCAGGTTGATGCTCATGTTGTACGTGGGCTGGAAGCTGGAATTCAGCGGGTACGTCCGGCGGGAGGCCAGGCCGGCTACCGCGGCAGGATCGGTGCCAGGCTGCCACAGGACCACGGCGTGGCCTTCGACGTCAATGCCGCGCCGGCCCGCCCTGCCGGTGAGCTGGGTGTACTCCCCCGCCGTGATGTCCACGTGCGCTTCGCCGTTGAACTTGTCCAGCTTCTCCAGCACTACCGACCGGGCCGGCATGTTGATCCCCAGGGCCAATGTCTCGGTGGCGAAGACCGCCTTCACGAGGCCATCGGCGAAGAGCTTCTCGACCACTTCCTTGAAGGTGGGGAGCATGCCGGCATGGTGGGCGGCAATGCCCCGCAGGAGCCCGTCGCGCCAGCTCCAGAAGCCCAGCACCTCAAGGTCGTCGGACGGGATGTCCTGGCCTGCCTCGTCCACCCGCTGGGCGATGGTGCGCTGCTCCCGCTCCGTGGTGAGCCACAGCCCGGACGCCACACACTGAGCGACGGCGGCGTCACAGCCGGCACGGGAAAAGATGAAGGTGATGGCGGGCAGCAGATCCTGCCGGTCGAGGCTGGCGATGACCTGTGGCCGGCTGGCGCGCCGCACCGCGGTCCGGGTCTCCTGCTGGGGCTTGTCGCCATAGCGCTGGCGCTGCTGCCGCCGCTGGCTCCGGCCGCCGTGGCCGAAGCGGCCCTGGAAGTTGAGCTGGGTTTCGGCCCTGGAGAGGGTCAGGAGCTCCGGGTTGACCTCGAAACCCCGCTGGCCGGCGTCGTCGGGTGAAGGCGCCAAGGGCAGGGCAGATGCCGCTGCACCCCCGCCGGCGGGGGCGATTTCGTCAAAGGTGGTCTCGCCGGCGAAAAGGTCCACAATGTCCCGGCCCACCATGACGTGCTGCCAGAGTGGCACGGGACGGTGTTCGGAGACGATCACGTCGGTATCGCCGCGGACGGTGTCCAGCCAGGCGCCGAACTCCTCCGCATTGGAAACCGTGGCGCTGAGGGACGCGACCTGCACCTCGCTGGGCAGGTGGATGATGACCTCCTCCCAGACGGCACCGCGGAAGCGGTCGGCCAGGTAGTGGACCTCGTCCATGACCACGAAGCCCAGGTCGAACAGGGTGTCGGAGTCTGCGTACAGCATGTTGCGCAGGACCTCGGTGGTCATGACCACCACGGGCGCGTCACCGTTGATGCTGGTGTCTCCGGTCAGGAGACCGACGTTCTCCTCGCCGTACTTCTCCGTCAGTTCGGTGAATTTCTGGTTGCTGAGGGCCTTGATGGGCGTGGTGTAAAAGGCCTTCAGTCCGCGCTGGAGCGCCAGGTAAACGGCGAACTCGCCCACGATGGTCTTGCCGGCCCCGGTGGGCGCCGCAACAAGTACCCCGCGGCCTTCCTGAAGGGACTTGCACGCCTGGCGCTGGAAGTCGTCCAGTTCAAAGCTCAGTGTGCGGGCGAATGCACCCAGGTGGGTCTTTGCTTCCGCGGCCCGTTCGGCGCTGGCGCGGTACCGTTCGGAGGGCGACGGAGTGGTGGTGGACATGCCTCAAGCCTAGCGGGGGCGCACCTAGAGATTCTTCAGCTCACTGCTTGGAGTTGCGATATCGGCTGTGGCCTCGGTCTCAGCGGCCCGCTTCTCTGCCCGGCGCGCACGACGGCGGTCATTCAGGACGCACAGGCCAATGGCCAGGAAGAAGAGCAGGAGCATGGGACCGGCGAGGTAGAACATGCTCATTGCGTCGCCGCCGGGGGCGGCCATGGCCGCGAACAGGCAGACGAGGAACACGGTGATGCGCCAGCTCTTTACGAGCTGCTCCCCGCGGAGGAGTCCGGCGAGGTTCAGCCCCACCAGGACAACCGGGAGCAGGAAGGCTATGCCGAAGGCGAGCAGCAGCCGCAGCACGAAGGACAGGTAGACCTGCGCGCTGATGAAGTTGGAGCCGCCGGAGGGCGTGAAGTCGGTGAGGACCCGGACGGCATTGGGCAGGACCAGCCACGCGAGGGTGACGCCGCCGACGAAGAGCGGCACTGCGGCCGCCACGAAGGACAGCGCCAGCCGGCGTTCCTTCTTGTGCAGGCCGGGAACAATAAAGGCCCACAGCTGATAGAGCCAGACCGGGCTGGCCAGGATGACGCCCAGGAAGACGGACACCTGGATCATGAGGTCGAAGGAGCTCGCCACGCCGTCGAAGTTCAGCGACGCCTGCCGGCCCTGGCTTTCGTTGAGGTCCTTGATCGGCTTGATCAGGGCCGCGAGCATGGGCTGGTAGACCATGAAGCCCGCAACGGTGGCGAGCACAACGGCAATGGCCGACTTGAACAGTCTGTTCCTGAGTTCGCGCAGATGGTCCAGCAGAGCCATCCGTCCCTCAGGATTGGAGCGACGACTCATGGTTAGTGCCACGTAATCCTAAGCGCGGTTGGGGGGCGGAACGTCGTTTCCGTCGGCAGGACGGTTATCCGTCGTGGAGGAACGCGGGTGGTTGACGACGGTGCCTTCAACGGGGTCTGAGCCGTCCTTGGCTTCCGGGGCTCCGTCCTTCTTCATTTCGCGGACTTCCGACTTGAAAATGCGCATCGACTGGCCGAGGCTCCGGGCCATGCCGGGCAGCTTCGGTGCAGCGAACAGCACCAAAGCCAGGACGATGATGATGATGAGATGCCAGCCTTCAAGCCTCATGGGGGGTGTTCCTTTCGTTTAGTAACATCCTACGTTTATCTGAATTCGATGTCGCGCAGCGCCTGGGGCTGGCCCCGGTCGGACTTCCGGCGGACCCTGCGCTGGCGCCGGGCTTCCCTGCGGGCCTCTTTGGATGCGTGGTAGTCATGGCGCATCTGGTGCGGCGAGGCAAAAGGGGCCGTACCCGGTGCAAGGCCGGGGACGCCGGAATCGGGTGCCGCTTCAGTGGCGCCTGCGGACGCTGCCGCGGGAACCGGAAGGCGGGTGAGTTTGTCCCCCGCTTCACCGAGCTCCTTGACCGTTGCCATGAACTGGCGGAACAGGCGCACACCCATGAGCACGAAGAACAGCAGGGACAGCGACACGAGTGCCACCCAAATAAGGATCCAGGACCACCAAGGCATGCTGAGTAGTCTAGCTGGCGCACCGGCTAGCCGTTGTACTGCGCCAGGGCCGCCTGGATCCAGTCCCGCGAGGCGCGGGCAAGCTCCTCAGGTTCCAGGATCCGCGCCGTTCCGCCGTGCTGGGCGACGAACATGGGCAGCCATGCCGTGTTGCCGAACCGGATCTCGGCCACCAGGCCGCCATCCGGAAGCGGTGCTGTCCGCTCGGCATAGTAGTCGTCCGCAAGGCCGGCGCCGCGGGCGGTGAGCTGGACGGTGACCAGGGTGTCGTCGTCATTGGGCGTGAACAGCTTTGCCGGGAACCCGCCGTCGGGCTTTATTCCGGACGAGACCGGCCTCCCGGTCGGGGTGAGCTGCTCTATCCGGTCCAGCCGGAAATTCCGGAGGCCGGCCGCCGAATGGCAGTAGGCCTCGAAGTACCAGGTGTTGTCCAGGGAGTAGAGCCGGAGCGGATCCACGTCCCGCTCCGAGAGGGTGTCCTTCTGCGCGGAAAGGTAGACGAGGTGCAGCTGGGAGCCCGATTCAATTGCATCACGGATGACCTCGAGGATGGCCGAGTTGCCGGGTCCCACCTCGGGCCCGGACAGGGCAGCGGCCCGCAGCCCCTCCTCCCCTGCGGCCGCCATCAGCTTGAGCGTCACTGATTCCAGGGCACTGCCTTCGGCCAGTTCCGGCAGGCCGTTGAGGGTCTCCAGGCCCGTGAGCAGTGCGCAGGCCTCGTCCACGGTGAATCGGACGGGCCGGTTCAGCTCCATGGACTGGCTAATGAAAACGTGCCCTTCCTCCCACTGGATGTCCAGCAGCTCGTCCGGGTACCCCTGCGGCAGGCCGGAGCAGATCAGGATCAGCAGGTCGCCCTCGAGTTCCTGGCGGGACACCCCGAACCTGTCGGCGACCTCCTCGATGGGCAGGCCCTGGTTGCGGACCAGGAACGGGACCAACTGCAGCATCCGCTTGAGCTGGTCCTCCGACGTGCGCTTGCGGGTCCGTTTTCCCGCCCCGGCATGCCCGAATGAATAAGGCGGCACCGGAGTTTCGATAAAGGCGACGGCGTTCGCAAGGCGGCGCTGCACGGCAGCGGACAGCTCCGCGGGGGCCACCACCCTGACGTTCGGCCCAAAGGAGGCCAGTTCCTCCCCAAGCACCTCAGCGTCACGGTACGGAACGGTCAGCCGGTCCCAGCCGGCGTCGGCCTCCGCGCCCCTGTTGGAATCCGGAGCCGTGTCCGCATCTGCCGCCGCATCCGCATCCGAGGACGGAGTGGCCCCGGCGCGCTTACGCAGTCCCAGCAGCTTGCCGCTGCGGACATCCACGACGGCGGAACTGACCGGCAGCTCCGGAAGGCTGTTCAGCTCGGCACGGACATTGAAGCCGGCGGGCGGCGTGAAGGCTTCCCTCTCCAGAATTGTGACGGCGGACGTGAAACGAGAGAGCCGGAAGAAGCGCTTGGCGCTGCGGCCCCGGTCGAAGCCGACGAGGTACCACTGGCCGAAGCGGCTGCCCAGTCCCCACGGTTCAACCACGCGTTCCTCTTCCCGGCCGGTGCTGCCGGCCAGGTAGTGGAAGCGGACAGCGTGCTGGGCGTGCATGGCGGCTACGAGGTCCTCGAAGGCCTGGCCGGCCGGTTTGATGCGCGGCTGCACGCCGGCCGGAAGTTCGACGTCGGCCAGGCCGCCCGCCGCCTGGAGCTTGCGGAGGGCGTTGCCCGCCGCCGTGCCCAGTGCTGCCTGTTCCCAGAGCTGCGAGGCCAGCAGCAGGACCGTCCATTCGTCCGGGGTCAGCTCCACATCCGGCAGCCGGTTGGATTCCTTGCCGATCCGGTACCGGGTGGTGCCGGGATCGTCCGAACTCCAGCCCAGGTCCGTGACCGTCTCGACGTCGAAGCCGAAGTCGCGAAGGTCGTTCTTGTCGCGTTCGAACATGCGGCCAAAGGCGGCGTCGCTGGCCGCGCCGCCCGCGTAGATTTTCTCCCGCAGCTCACTGCGCCGCAGGCCGTACCGTGAATTCAGCAGGGCGATCAGGAGGTTCAGCAGGCGTTCAGTACGTTGGGCGGACACCCTCGTTACGTTACTAAAGCCGTTCCGGCAAAAACGCGAAAGCGCGGCAACAATCCGGAAAATCCTTCCGATTGTTACCGCGCTTCGGCTGTCTAGTGTCCAGGCGGGGATTAGCGGACGCCCACCAGGTCCACGACGAAGATGAGTGCCTCGTTCGGGCCGATGGCTCCGCCGGCACCGCGCGAGCCGTAAGCCAGCTCCGAGGGGATCTCAAGGCGGCGGCGTCCGCCGACCTTCATGCCGAGCAGCCCCTGGTCCCAGCCCTGGATGACCTGGCCGACGCCGACACGGAAGTCCAGCGGGGCTCCGCGGCCCCACGAGGCGTCGAACTCTTCGCCGGTGGACCAGGCCACGCCGACGTAGTGCGTGGACACGGTGTCGCCCGCTTTGGCCTCGGGGCCGTCGCCCTCAATGATGTCCGTGATGACGAGTTCCGTGGGCACCGGGCCTTCGGGGAAGTCGATTTCCGGCTTTTCGCGGTCGAGCTTGCGCTGGCCAAATGACATGGTTGCTCCTTCTGTTTGTGGGAACTTGGGTATTCGGGTGGTTACTGGCTTACTTGGCACCCAGGATGTCGACGACGAACGCGAGGTCGCCCTTGGCGTCACCCTGGCCGGAGTCGCCGTAGGCCAGATCCTTGGGGATGACGAGCAGGACGCGCGAGCCGACCGTTTTCCCGGTCAGGCCCTGGGTCCAGCCCTTGATGACCTGGTTCAGCGCGAACTCCGCCGTCTGCTTGCGGTCGAAGCTGGAGTCGAACTTCTTGCCGCTGGCCAGGGCCACACCGACGTAGTTCACGGTCAGGGTGTCCGTGGCCTTCACTGCGGCGCCCTTGCCCTTGATCAGGTCCTGGGCGATGAGCTTCTTGGGGGCTGCGACGCCCTTGACCGAGAGCTCCGGGACGCCGTCCTTCTCGGTGACGGTCGGCAGGCCGGCGGGCGGGGTAACCGGATCGCCTTCAGGCTTTTCCAATACCTTCGGGGCTTCCTTGGCCGAGAGCACCTTGATAATCAGGAGCTGGGTCGGCTGCGCAGCCTGGCCTTTGGCCGCTGCCTTGCCCGGGATGGCGAGGGCGAGCTGCGAGCCCACCTTGGCGCCGACGAACGCGTTGTAGACGATCGCGCTGCCGGTCTTGAGTTCATCGTTCAGTTCAAGGGGCTCGGGATCGCGGGGGAAGCTGTCATCCAGCGTGGAGCCGTCCTTGGCATTGAGGGCAAGAACGGAAATCTCGGCGATCTGGTTGGCCTTCACGCGCTCCCCGCCGCCTTCGGTGACAACCTTGACGGTGGGTTCCTTGACATCGAGGGGCTTGGTGAACTCGACGCCCGGGGCTTTCTTGTCCCCTTTGTCCGTCAGCTTGAGCGAGTCGAGCTTGGCGGTCTCACCCGCGGACTGGCTGGTCGGTTCCGGGGCTGCGGGCTCCTGGCCACCGCAGGCGGTCAGCAGAAGCAGCGCGGGAAGAAGGATTGCTAGTAGTCGGCGCACGTAAGAACTTTCGTCGGGGCAAGGTGGATGCCCTGCCGGCGGAGGTGCTGGGCACGGCAAGGCAGTCAGGACCGCAGAACGGCCTCTTCCAGAGTAACGCGGAAAGCTGGGTATCAGCCCATAGAGTCCAGAAGGGCATCCACCCGCTCGTCCTCATTGCGGAACGGGTCCTTGCACAGGATGGTCTGGTGCGCGCGGTCGTTCAGCTTCAGATGGACCCAGTCCACGGTGTAGTCGCGCCCCAGCTCCTGCGCCTTTCGGACGAAGTCGCCGCGCAGCTTGGCCCGGGTGGTCTGCGGCGGGGCGTCCACGGCGTCCTTGATGGCTGTCTCCTCCGTCACCCGGCGGACTGCCCCGCGTGACTGCAGCAGGTAGTACAGGCCGCGGGAACGGGAGATGTCATGGTAAGTGAGGTCCAGCTGCGCGATCCGGGGGGCGTCCAGGCCCAGGCCGTGGCGCCTGCGGTAGCCGTCCATCAGCTTTTTCTTGATGGCCCAGTCGATTTCCGTGTCGATAGTGCTGGAATCGCCGCTTTCGATGGCGCGCAGCGTCCGCCCCCACAGGTCCAGGATCAGCGGGACGTGCGGGTTGTGCGCTCCGTTTTCCTCGACGAACGACGTGACTTTGCTCAGGTACTCCTGCTGGATCTCAAGCGCGGTGAGCTGGCGGCCGTTGGCGAGCCGGACAAGCGCGCGGCCGCTCAGGTCATGGGAGATCTCCCGGATGCTGCGGATGGGGTTTTCCATCCGCATATCCCGCATGATCACGCCGGCCTCGATCATCCGCAGGATGAGGTCAACTGTGCCCACCTTGAGCAGCGCCGTGGTCTCGGACATGTTGGAGTCGCCGACGATCACGTGCAGGCGGCGGTAGAACTCGGCATCGGCGTGCGGCTCGTCACGGGTGTTGATGATGGGCCGCGAGCGGGTGGTCGCAGATGACACGCCCTCCCAGATGTGGTCCGCCCGCTGCGAAAACGCGTAGGTGGCCCCGTGCGGCGTCTTCAGAATCTTGCCGGCACCGGCGATGAGCTGGCGCGTGACGAGGAACGGGATAAGGATCTCGGCGAGCCGGGTGAACTCACCGCGGCGGGGAATGAGGTAGTTCTCGTGGCTGCCGTAGGAGTTGCCGGCGGAGTCGGTGTTGTTCTTGAACAGGTACACGGTGCCATTGAAACCCTCGGCAGCCAGCCTGGACTGGGCCTCGTCCACGAGGTCGTCCAGGATGAGCTCCCCGGCGCGGTCATGGGCTATCAGCTGGGCGAGGTCGTCGCATTCTGCGGTGGCATATTCAGGATGCGACCCCACGTCGAGGTACAGGCGGGACCCGTTGGTGAGGAACACGTTGGAGGACCGGCCCCAGCTGACCACCTTGCGGAACAGGTAACGGGCCACTTCCTCGGGGGCGAGGGGGCGGGAATCCGGGCTCGAGTAGGAAATCCCGAATTCGGTTTCAATACCGAAGATCCTCTTGTCCATGTCAGCTCTCCTCAGCCAGCAGTTCCACAACGTCCTGGTCAGACAACCTGCGGAAAGCCCTCCGCGTCCCCCTGCTGCTTTCCGAACTGCGTTCCAGCACCGCGACTTCCAAGGCCTTGGCCGGGAGGTCGGGTGCCTCGTTGCCCGTTACGAGTCCCCTGACGGCGAGCCGGATAGCCGCCGCGAACGGGAGGTCGCGCTGCCAGCCGCCCTCGATCGCCCCGGAGACCTTGTCCGCCTGGCCGCCCATCACAATGAAATTGTGCTCGTCCGCGATCGAGCCATCGAACGTGAGGCGGTAGAGGTGGTCGAGGTCCTGGCTGGCTCCGACTTCCGCCACGGCCAGTTCCACCTCGAACGGCTTCTGTTCCGCGGTGAAGACAGCACCGAGGCTCTGGGCGTAGACGCTGGCCAGTCCCCTGGCCGTGACGTCGTCGCGGTCGTAGGAATAGCCGCGGACGTCGGCGTAACGCACCCCGGCCTGGCGGAGGCTCTCAAACTCGTTGTACTTCCCGACGGCGGCGAAGGCGATCTTGTCGTAGATCTCGCCGATCTTGTGCAGCGACGGTGACGGGTTCTCCGCCACCAGCGCAATGCCGTCCTCGCAGCTGATCACGATTACGGACCGGCCGCGGGCGATGCCTTTCCGTGCGAAATCCGCACGGTCCTTCATCAGCTGCTCGGGAGAGACATAAAACTGCTGGGTCATATCAGGCCTCCCTGCGGGCAGCTGCCCTGGACTCGATGATGTTTCCGGCCATGGCTGCGAGTTCCCGTTCGGAGACGCGCCGGGCTCCGGCCCGGTTGACGGTGTACACCACGGGCCACAGCTGCCGGACGGGGTCGGGGCCGCCGGTGGCGGAGTCGTCGTCGGCTGCGTCGTAGAGGGATTCGACGGCCACGGAGATCGCTTCGTCCTCAGGCAGGTTGGGCCGCCAAAGCTTCTTGAGGGCGCCGCGGGCGAACATGGACCCGGAGCCCACGGCGTGGTGTTCCTGTTCCTCGTAGCGGCCGCCGGTCACGTCATAGGAGAAGAGCCTGCCTACGCCGGCGGCAGTGTCGAAGCCTGCGAACAGCGGCACCACGGCGAGTCCCTGCAGCGCCATCGGCAGGTTGCCCCGGATCATGGCGCCGAGCCGGTTGGCCTTGCCGTCCAGGCTCAGCAGGGTGCCCTCGATCTTCTCGTAGTGCTCGAGCTCCACCTGGAACAGGCGGGTCAGGTCAATCGCAATGCCTGCCGTGCCGGCGATGCCCAGGACTGAATACTGGTCGGCAGGAAAGACCTTTTCGATGTGCCGGCTGGCGATGATGTTGCCCATCGTGGCCCGGCGGTCGCCGGCCATGACGATGCCGCCGGCGTAGGTCATGGCCACGATGGTGGTGGCGTGGGGCACGGTGAGGGGTTGGCCGGCGGACGTGCCCGAGGCGAGCGATGCGTATTGGGGAAGCAGTTCCGGACGGTCGCGTTGGAGATGTTCAGTAAACGACGACGTCGCGTGGGCGGCTATCTTGTTGGCTGTTGTCTCCTGCACTGGTGCGCTCCTTCAACGTGATACTTCAGCGGCTGTCCGGTACCTCTGGCTTCCGTGCCCGGTGCGGGTGGTGTCGCTGCCGGTCTACTGGCCGCCCTTTTGCACGAATGCCCGGACGAATTCCTCCGCGTTGGACTCAAGGACGCCGTCGATCTCGTCGAGGAGATCGTCAACACCCTGCGTCGAGGCGGATGCCTGGCCATCTGCGGGCGCCGGGGGTGCGGGGACCTCTTCCTCGACCTCGGTGTCGCGTGGCTGCGGCTGCTGTTGCTCCTGGCCTGCCATGTCCTTCTCCTTCATCCAGTCCCCCGTTCCGGAGGGACATCCTGTATGCCCATATTGCCACGCAAAGGGCCTTTGCGGGGTGCATTATGCCGGTGGCGGAGCCGGCGCCGATCCGAGGAGTTCAGCAAGGAACGGTCCCGCCTCGCGGTGCCTGTCAAACAGGCCTCCGGTCAGCGCCTTCGTGCCCCGCAAGGGTTCCCGGGTGGGCACGCGCTGCAGCCGTCCGTAGCCTGGCACGTCAAAGATCACTGAGTCCCAACTGGCCCCCACCACGTCCTTGCTGAAGCTGCTGACGCAGCGTCCGCGGAAGTATGCCCGGGTGTCCGACGGCGGTTCCGTCACCGCGGCGGCGATGTCAGCGTCGTCAACGATCCGCTGCATCCGGTTCCGGGACAGCAAGCGGTAGTAGAGCCCCTTCTCGGGCCGCAGGTCTGCCCACTGCAGGTCCACGAGGCCCAGCCTGGCGTCATCCCACTGGAGCCCGTCGCGCTGGCGGTAGCCCTCCAGGATGGACAGCTTGGCCAGCCACTCCACCGAGGTAGCTGCGGCGGCCCGGTCGCTGTCCAGCTGGGTCAGCGTGGTAGCCCACCGCTCCAGCACCGCATGGGTGTGGCCGTCGCCGTCAACGGCGTCCGAGACTCCCGTGTCCTGGGCGAGCTTGGCAGCGGCCTCGTGGTACATCCACTGCAGGTCCAGCGCCGTCACCCGGCGGCCGTCAAGCAGCCTGACCTTGGCGGTGAGGGTGGTGTCGTGGCTGATGGCCTGCAGCGCGCCCACCGGCTCGTGGACCTCGATCCGCGGGGCGAGGCCGGCCTCGATCAGGCTGAGCACCATGGCGGTGGTCCCGAACTTCAGGTAGTTGGACACCTGGCTCAGGTTGGCATCGCCGATGATGACGTGCAGCCGCCGGTACTTGTCGGCCGTTGCGTGCGGCTCGTCGCGGGTGTTGATGATGGGGCGCCGGATGGTGGTTTCGAGCCCCACCTCCGCTTCGAAGAAGTCCGCCCGCTGGCTGATCTGGTAGCCGGGCCGGGAGCTGTCCTGGCCCATCCCCACCCGCCCCGAACCACAGATGATCTGCCGCGACACGAAGAACGGGGTCAGCCCGCGGACAATGTCCCCGAACGGCACAGACCGCGGCATCAGGTAGTTTTCGTGCGACCCATAGGACACGGACTTGTTGTCGGTGTTGTTCTTGTAGAGGTTGACGGCGGGAAGTTCCGTGTCGCTGGCCAGCCGGCGGACCGCGGCCAGGCCCACGAGGTCCCCGGCCGCATCCCAGGCAACTGCCGCCGCGGGGTTGGTGACCTCAGGGCTGGAGTACTCAGGGTGGGCGTGATCCACGTAGAGCCGTGCCCCGTTGCCGAGCACCATGTTCATGAGCAGCGAGCCCGATTCGTCCTCGCCGTCGAGCTCGAGCTCTTCCCGGCCGTAGGCAAGCGCCACGGCCTCGGCGTCCAGCACGGGCGGCTGGTCCGTCAGCTGGCTCGGGTGGGCCTGGCCGCGCTCGAGGGTCCAGCCGCGGGCGTCGTGCAGCGGCTCCTCGTCCGTGTAGTCCCAGCGGGTTTCGGCGCCGCCGGCGGCCCGTAGCCGCGTGACCTGGGCGTAGGCCTGGACCACCCGGGCGGACATCATGGTGGCATTGGCGCCCGGTGCGGCCGGTGCATGGATCCCGTATTCGGTTTCGGACCCCATGACCCGCATGGCACCGCCGGCCGGCAGGCCACTTCCCAGCGCTGGTTCCGAGCCGGCCGTCACAGGTACTGGCCCGTGTTGGGCATGGTCTCGATGGATTTGCCGGGCTCCTGGCCGGCCTTGCCCTGGACGATGGTGCGGATGTACGTGATGCGCTCACCTTTCTTGCCTGAGATGCGTGCCCAGTCATCCGGGTTGGTGGTGTTGGGCATGTCCTCGTGCTCGCGGAACTCATCGACGACGGCACGCAGCAGGTGGTCGATGCGCAGGCCCTTCTGCTGCGTGGTCAGGAGGTCCTTGATGGCGTACTTCTTGGCACGGTCCACGACGTTCTGGACCACGGCCCCGGAGTTGAAGTCCTTGAAGTACAGCATCTCGGTGTCGCCGTTGGCATAGGTGACTTCCAGGAACTCGTTGGATTTCTCCGTTGAGTACATCGACTCCACCGTCCGCTGGACCATGGCATCGACGGTCGCCAGCACATCGCCGTCGTGCTCCACCAGGTCGTCCTCGTGGAAGGGCAGGTCCGGGGTGATGTACTTCCTGAAGATGTCCGCCGCGGCTTCGGCATCCGGGCGCTGGATCTTGACCTTCACGTCAAGGCGGCCCGGGCGCAGGATGGCGGGGTCGATCATGTCCTCGCGGTTGGAGGCACCGATGACAATGACGTTGTCCAGCCGCTCCACGCCGTCGATTTCGCTCAGCAGCTGCGGCACAATCGTGGTTTCGACGTCGGAGGAGATACCGGTGCCGCGGGTGCGGAAGAGCGAATCCATCTCGTCGAAGAAGACCACCACCGGGCTGCCGTCCGAGGCCTTTTCGCGGGCCCGGGAAAAGATCAGCCGGATGTGGCGTTCGGTTTCGCCGACGTACTTGTCCAGCAGCTCGGGGCCCTTGATGTTGAGGAAGTAGCTCTTCAGGTCGATGTTGCCTGAGCGTTCCGCTGCCCGCGCGGCAAGGGAGTTTGCCACAGCCTTGGCGATGAGGGTCTTGCCGCAGCCCGGAGGGCCGTAGAGCAGGATGCCCTTGGGCGCCTTGAGCCCGTGTTCGCGGTACAGGTCCGGATGCAGGAACGGCAGTTCGATGGCGTCCCGGATCTGTTCGATCTGCGGGCCGAGGCCGCCGATGTCCTCGTAGGTGATGTCCGGGACTTCCTCCAGGACGAGGTTCTCGACTTCGGACCGCGGGACCTTTTCGAGGGCGTACCCGGTGCGGGAATCGATGGACAGGGCATCGCCCACGCGCAGCTTCTCGCTCAGGAGCGGGCCGGCGAGCCGGATGACGCGCTCCTCGTCGGCACGGCCCAGCACCAGGGCGCGGTCCGGGCCGAGCAGCTCCTTGAGCGTGACGAGCTCGCCCGCGCGTTCGTAGCCGAGGCCGGCCACCACCAGAAGAGCCTCGTTGAGGAGGACTTCCTGGCCGACCGCCAGCTGGTTGATGTTGACCAGGGGGCTGATGCCAACCCGCATTTTGCGTCCGGCATTGAAGATGTCCACCGATTCCTCGGTGGCCGCCTGGCCGCCGCCGGACGCCTGGCGCCGCGGGTTCAGCTGGAGGATGGTGCCGAAGCTGTACGGCGGCTGCCCCTCCTGGTCCAGGGCGTTCTTCAGCCGGAGTATTTCGGCCTTGGCAGTTTCCAGCATCGCCACGAGCTTGGTGTTGTTTTGCGTGGCAGCTGCCAGCTGGCGGTCGATATGCCTCAGTTTGTCCCTGAGGATATTGACCTGCCGGTCCGCGACAGACAGTTCGTTGGCGCCAGCCTGTTCAGCCGGCGTTGGCACGGAGTCGTTGTTTGGAGTCTCCATGATCATCAGCCCCTTCCTGCGCTCTTCTTAAGACGATAGCCCCAAGTTGGCTGGTAGAGCCGACGACATCCGAAATACGGACTAGTTTGTGATCTCCGGGTCGTCCTTCACGTTGGTGCCGGCGATCGCGTCCCGGGCGGCCCGGCGGAGCTTCTTGTCGGAGACGAGACGCTCCCCCACGGCGCCCGGCGTCCAGGCGTTGACGTCCTCTTCGTTGAACTCGGTCTTGGACGGGCGCCTCTTGACGGAGATGCCGGTGACGCCGTCGGCGAGCCGCCGGGTGACCAGCAGGAAGCCGGTGTGGGCCACCATGCGGTGGTCGGGGCGGACGGCCAGCCCTTCGAGGTGCCAGCCGCGGACGAGGGACTCCCAGGCGTCAGGCTCGGTGAAGCGGCCGTCGGCGCGGATGGCTTCTGCCGTGCGGGAAAGCTGGGTGACGGTGGCGACGTAGTTGATCCACACGCCGCCGGGGGCCAGGACGGTGGCCACCGCATCGAGGCATTCCCAGGGCGCCAGCATGTCCAGGACCACGCGGTCGACGGACCCGGGCTCTTCGGCGCGGACCACTTCCTCCTGGAAGTCCCCGATGGAGATCTGCCAGGCCGGGTGCGGGCCGCCGAAGATGGTCTCCACGTTGCCGCGGGCGATCGCGGCGAATTCCTCGCGGCGTTCGAAGGAATGCAGGTAGCCCTGGTCCCCAACCGCACGCAGCAGCGAGATGGAGAGCGCACCTGAGCCCACGCCTGCCTCCACCACGCGGGCTCCCGGGAAGATGTCAGCCATGGTGACGATCTGGCCGGCGTCCTTGGGGTAGACCACCGCAGCGCCACGGGGCATGGACAGGACGAAGTCGGACAGCAGCGGGCGGAGCGTCTGGTACTGCTGGCCGACGTTGTTGACCACCACCGAGCCGTCCACCTTGCCGATGATGTCATCGTGGTTGAGGAAGCCGCGGTGGGTGTGGAAGGCTCCGCCGGCCTCGAGGCTGATGGTGTTCATGCGCCCGCGCTCGTCCGTCAGCTGGACCCGTTCGCCTTCGCGGAAGGGGCCGCGCCGCCGCGCAGCGCCGACCGGCTGGTCCGCCGTCCCGGCTGCAGTGCCGGAGGTAAGGCCCGTGCTGGTTCCGTTGGCGGCAGATTCGCTGCTCATGACTGTGTCCTCGCTCCTGTGAAAGCTGTCTTGGCGTGCACCGTGGCGGTCCGGCCGGGCGCCGTGCACCCGCTGCCGATTTCACGACCGGCACGTAACTCTACCGGTTCTGGCCCTGCCGGCGCGTGTTTTAGCGGGGGGCCTTGCCTGTTATGGCCGTCACCACCGTGGACTGCCGCAGCAGGCCGGTGACCCGGCCGTTGTGGTCAACCACCGCGTAGTCATGCCCTTCGAGCTGCGCCAGGTACTGGAGCAGCTCCTGGCCCTTGGACCATTCCGGCACGTAGGCCCCTGCGCCGAGCGGGTAGGCCACCGCTCCGGCGGGGGTGGTGCCGGCCACGGCGGCCGGCACCGCGGCCAGGGCCGCGGGGTCCACCACGCTGTTGGGCCTGCCGTCCGGAGCGCAGAGCACGACGGCGGTCGGCCCGCCTGCCGATGCCCGCAGGATGTCGCTGACGCTGCCCGCCTCGGGAAGGCCGACGGCGGGTTCGGCCAGCGCGGCCGCGCTCACCAGATGGAGCCGGCTGCGCAGGCGGCCCTGCTGGATTGATGCTGACGCGCCCATCCAGAGGAACCCGCCGACCAGGACGGTGATGAGCAGCATGCTGGTGTCCGGAACGTCTCCGCTGAGCAGCGGCCGGACTATGAACCACAGGCCCAGGGCGATGACGATGATGCGTCCGCCCCAGCCCGCGGCCACGGTGCCCTTGGCGTGGCTGCCGGTGGCCTTCCAGACCGCGGATTCCACCAGGCGTCCGCCGTCCAGCGGCAGCCCCGGCAGTACGTTGAAGATGCCGATCACCAGGTTGGCCCAGAAGAAGATGTTCAGGAGGGTGTCCGCCACGCCGGACAGTCCGCCCGAGGAGATCACCAGCCAGGCGCCGCCGGCGAGCACGAAGTTCGCGGCGGGCCCGGCCATGGCCACCAGCACGGAACGGCCGGGGGTGGCGGTGAAACTTTCAAACTGGGTGTGGCCGCCCCAGAGGTTGAGCACGATTTTCTCGCTGGGCCAGCCATAGATCTTGGCCGTCAGAGCGTGCGCCAGCTCATGGACGAGCACCGACAGCAGGAGCAGGACCGCGTAGGCGAAGGCGACGTAGTATGCCCCGATGCCCAGCGACGGGGTGCCGTGCTGCAGCACCGGCCCGTACACAATCACCGTGAAGGCGGCGATGATGAACCAGGAGTACGCCAGAATGATGGGAATGCCGGCGATCCTGCCGAGCGGGATACCCTCGCGCCGGCTGTTCCTGGTCTGGACGTTCGGGGGCTGCTGACCGGATCCCGCGGGATCAGACACGTTCCAGGCTCCTTAGTTGACGTTTTCGAAGGTTGCCGCCGGTTCGCGTGAGCCGAGGCGGAGCCTCACCAGCTCCTCGAGTTCGACCACACTGCGGTCCGCGAGGGAATCCCACGTGGTCCTGCGGGCATCATCCGGCAGCGCCACGATGTGCGGAATGGCCACGGTTACGGCACCCGACGCCACGGCGGCGGCAACGCCCGGTTCCGAATCCTCCAGCGCCACGCAGTGGTCGACGGTGAGCTCAGGATCCTCCTGCTTGAGCAGCTCCACAGCCTTCAGATATGCCTCCGGGTGCGGCTTGCCCTTGATTACGGTGTCGCCGGTGACGAGGAACTCGAAGTAGGGCCGGGGAAGGCTCGCCACAATCTCGCGCGCCAGCGGTGCCTCTGACATGGTCACAAGGGCACAACGCACGCCGGCGCTGAAAAGTTCATCCAGCAGCTCGCGTGCCCCCGGACGCCACGGCACGTTCTCCCGGATGCGGCTGATCACCTGGGCCGTGAGGGTGTCGATGATCTCGCGGATCTCCAGCCGCACGCCGGCGCGCTGGAGGATACCGGCCGAGTGGACGAGGGATTGCCCCACAAGCTGCATGGCCTGTTCGTGCGACCACGTCCCCCCGTAGGCCTCGACAAGGTTGTGTTCGGCTTCGATCCAGTACGGTTCGGTGTCAACGATGGTGCCGTCCATGTCCCACAAAACGGCTTTGAGCAAGGGCGAAGTGGCGGCAGATTCCATGCTTTCCACTGTACCGGGCCGCCCGGCGGCGCCTTGCCGCCGGCCCCAGGCGTACGCCGTCGGCGAATATCCGAGCCCCGCAAGGCGCGGATGAGGGGTTTTGTCCCGATCTGCGGCGGTTCGTTCTATGCAACAGCAACGCTTGTGGACGTAGGGTGAAGGGATGAATAGCTTCGACGGAGACACCAACGAACCGGGCACCGCGCCTGAGACGGAGCAGCTGCTGCAGCCTGTTCCCGAGGGCCAGCGTATTACTGTGATGCTGGCCGCGTTCGAGGGCTGGAATGACGCGGGGGAAGCCGCCAGTGATGCACTCCGTTACCTGAACAAGCTGTGGGGCGGGAAGAAGGTCGCGTCCATAGACGCCGACGAGTATTACGACTTCCAGTTCACCCGGCCGACGGTCCGCCGAACAGCCTCCGGCGAACGCAAGATCAAGTGGCCGTCCACGCGGATCTACAAGGCCAGCGCTCCCGGCACCAACGTGGATGTGATTTTCATCCAGGGGACCGAACCGTCCTATAAGTGGCGCGCGTATACAGCGGAACTGCTGGTTCATGCCGAGGCGCTTCATGTGGACTACGTGGTCCTGGTGGGTGCGCTGCTGGCGGATGTGCCGCACAGCCGCCCCATCCCGGTCAGCACGTCCACCGACGACGGTGCGCTGCGGGAACGGCTCAACCTCGAGGCCTCGCAGTATGAAGGGCCCGTGGGTATCGTCGGTGTGCTGTCCGAGGTCTCGCTGCTCGCCGGCATCCCCACCGTCTCACTCTGGGCAGCCGTGCCGCACTACGTTGCGCAGGCCCCGTCACCCAAGGCGCAGCTGGCGCTCCTGCACCGCATCGAGGAACTGCTCCAGGTCCCGCTGGACACGCACGAGTTGGCCGAGGAGGCCGAGGCGTGGGAGCGCGGCGTCAACGAACTGGCCACCGAGGATCCCGAAATCGCCGCCTACGTGCGGCAGCTGGAAGAAGCGAAGGACACCGCAGACCTTCCAGAGGCCAGCGGTGAGTCCATTGCTCGCGAGTTTGAGCGCTACCTGAAGCGGCGGGGCAAGGACAAGCCCTAGGCTTCCGCCGTTTAGACGGTTCCCTGCCCATCAGACGTTGCGGAGCGTCGAGTGGGCAGGGAACCGTCGAAGAGGGGCGCTAAAGTTCGACGGCGCTAGAGTTCGACGCCGAGAAGTGCGTTGACGGCGTCGCGCACCAGCGCCTGGTCTGCTTCCGACACGCTGTCCGTGCTGTTGGGGGCAGTGTTGGAAAGGGCAGTGTCTGCCCACTTGTCAACGGCGGCCAGGGCTGCGGGGGCGTCCAGGTCGTCGGCCAGGGCCTCGCGCATCTGCCCGATCAGTTCCTCTCCCGACGCGGCGGGCGCCGCCGCCAGCGCAGAACGCCACCGTTCAAGTCGGGCCTTGGCCTGCTCGAAACCTTCCGCCGTCCAGGACCAGTCGGACCGGTAGTGGTGCGCCAGGATGGCCAGGCGGATGGCTGCGGGTTCTTCGCCCGCCTCGCGCAGCTTGGAGACGAGGACCAGGTTGCCCTTGGACTTGGACATCTTCTCGCCCTCGAGTCCCACCATTCCGGCGTGGGCGAAGTGCTCCGCAAGCGGAACGCCGGACAGTGAGTAGGCATGCCCCGCGCCCATCTCGTGGTGCGGGAAAATGAGGTCCGAGCCGCCGCCCTGCACCGTGAAGGGTGCCGGCAGGTATTTCTGGGCGATGACGGTGCACTCGATGTGCCAGCCGGGCCGGCCCTCCCCCAGTTCACCGCCGGGCCAGCTGGGCTCGCCGTCGCGGGCGACGCGCCACAGCAGCGGATCGAGGGCCTGGCGTTTGCCTGCCCGGCCGGGGTCGCCGCCCCGTTCGGCGAACAGTTCCAGCATCTCGGCTTCCGGGAGCCCGGAGACTGCTCCGAGGCTCCAGGCGTCCACGCCAACGGCGTGCTTGCTGGCAGCTTCGACGTCGTAGTAGACGTCGCCGTCGGGCTCGCCGGGGGTGCCGTTCACGCGGTAGGCCAGTCCCTGGTGCAGGAGACGTTCAATCGCGGGGACGATCAGCGGCATGGCTTCGACGGCGCCCACGTAATGGTCGGGGGCGATGACGTTGAGGGCTTCCATGTCAGTGCGGAAAAGCTCGATCTGGCTGGCCGCGAGCTCGCGCCAGTCGACGCCGGTAGCTTCGGCGCGCTCCAGCAGGGGGTCATCGATGTCGGTGACGTTCTGGACGTAGGAAACCTGCTGGCCGCCGTCGCGCCAGGCGCGGTTCAGCAAGTCGAATGCCACGTAGCTGGCGGCGTGCCCCATGTGGGTCGCGTCATACGGGGTGATCCCGCAGACATACATCGACTTCTCGCCGTCGGCGTTAAGGGTGACGGCGCGGTCCGCGGTTGTGTCAAACAAGCGGAGCGCGGGCATTTCCCCCGGCAGGACAGGCACGGGGCGGGAGATCCAGGACTTCACAGACCAAGCCTAGTGCTAGGCGCTGATGACATTGAAACCGAGCAGCAGGTACAGGGCGAGGCCCAGGAAGATGCGGTACCAGACAAACAGCCGGTAGCTGCGCGTAGAGATGAACTTCAGGAACCAGCCGATAATGACGTAGCCAATGACGAACGCAATGACCGTTGCCAGGGCCGTCTCTCCCAGTCCGTAGGGGCCGCTCACGCCGTCCTTGGACACCACCTTGTAGAGCTGGTACAGGCCGCTGCCGAACACCGCGGGGATGGCAAGCAGAAAGGAGTACCGGGCGGCGGCTTCACGGGTGTACCCCATGAGGAGCCCGGCCGTGATGGTGCCGCCGGAGCGTGAAACGCCGGGGATCAGGGCCATCGCCTGGGCGAATCCGTAGAGAATGCCGTGCTTGTAGGTGAGCCGGGAGAGGTCACGGTCCTGCCTGCCGACGGCGTCGGCCACGGCGAGGAACAGGCCGAAGACGATGAGCATGGTGGCTACGAGCCACAGGCTCCGGAGCACGGATTCGATCTGGTCCTGGAACAGCAGGCCGAGGATGATGATGGGCAGGCTGCCCAGGATCACCAGCCAGCCCATCCGGGCGTCCGGGTCCTGGCGCGGGACCCGCCGGGTGAGCGAACCGAACCAGGCCTTCACGATCCGGACGATGTCGCGCCAGAAGTAGACGATGACGGCGGTCTCCGTGCCGAGCTGCGTGATGGCGGTGAAGGCCGCGCCGGGGTCCGCCGCGTTCGGCAGGAAGGAGCCCACAATCCGGAGGTGGGCGCTCGATGAAATCGGTAGGAATTCGGTCAGTCCCTGCACAAGACCCAGCAGGGCCGCTTCAATCCAGTTCACGCTAAGACCCTACGTCATGATGCGGGTGGTTTCCCCGTAAGCTAGCTGCTATGCAGCAGCGTTACATCGGCAACAGTGGGCTCCGCGCGTCCTCCCTCTCTTTGGGCACCATGTCCTGGTCCCGTGAAACGGACGAGCAGGACGCCTCGGAGCTGCTGCGCACCTTCGTGGACGCTGGCGGCACCCTGGTGGACACCGCGGCCTCCTACGCTGATGGCCAGGCCGAGGCCATGCTCGGCTCGATGCTGGGCGACGTCGTCTCCCGCACGGAAGTGGTCATCTCCACCAAAGCGGGGGTGTCGCCGTCGGACGGACGGCAGCGGGTGGACGCGTCGCGGAACGCCATGCTGTCCGGCCTTGACGCCAGTCTGGCGCGGCTGGGCACCGACTATGTGGACCTCTGGCTGGCCCAGGCGTGGGACCCCAACGTCCCGCTTGAGGAGACGTTGTCTGCCCTTGACTTTGCCGTCCGCAGCGGACGGGCCCGCTATGCGGGAATCGCCAATTACAACGGCTGGCAGACCGCCAAGGCTGCCGCTGTGGCCGGGATACCCCTCGTGGCCAACCAGTCCGAGTATTCCCTGCTGCGCCGCAGGCCCGAGGCGGAGCTGGTGCCGGCCATCGAGGATGCCGGCCTGGGGCTGATGGCGTGGGCGCCGCTGGGCCGCGGCGTCCTCACCGGCAAGTACCGCGGTCACGTGCCCTCCGATTCCAGAGCGGCCGGCACGCGGCTGGCCAACTACGTGGAGCCTTACCTTGAGCAGCCGTCATCGCAGGTGGTCGAGGCTGTTGCCATGGCGGCCCGAGGCCTGGGGCGGTCGTCCCTGGATGTTGCGCTGAGCTGGCTGCTGTCCCGGCCCGCAGTGGCAACCGCAATCGTTGGCGCGCGCACGCCTGTCCAGCTCAAGGAGATCTTGGACGCCCAGCTCACACCGCTGCCGGCGGAAATTGCGCGTGCCCTCGAAGACGTCTCCAGCAGCCTGTCCTAGCGTCTTCAACAGGGCGTCCTGGCCAGGGCCTGGCCTGAACGGGCCGGGTTACTCCTCGACGATTTCCAGATCCTCGTCGTCGACTTCGCCGTCTTCCTCTTCGTCTTCCTCGTCATCGAAAACCTGGAGCGGCGTCACTTCGTTGTAGGCCTCATAGAGGGCGTCCTCATAGACTTCGAAGGCATCGGCAACCGCAAAGAAGGCCGCCTCCACTGAGGGGTCACCATCCCCGCGGCGGGCCGAGGCGGCTGCAAGGTGTTCTTCCAAAGCGCCAGTCAAGGACTGAAGCGCGACACGCGGATCGATGCTCATGCCTTCACGTTAGCGGGAAAAGGACGAAAATGGAGAGCAATGAAGGAACATTTTCTGACCAGCTCGGTCCTGCGGGAACGGGACTACGCACGGCAATACGAGTATCTCGTATTGACCGTCGGTCCTGACGATTCCCTGCCCGAAGCCCGCCGCCGGCTCGTGGAACACTCCGAGTACGGCAAGTGGGAACTCGAGCGCAGCAGGCTGTACGTGGGCGGTGGCAGGCGCTTCTGGCTCCGCCGCCGGGTCACGCAGGTGCAGCGCACCGTCTAGGCCGTTACGGCCCACCCGGGCGCGCACCTCGATGGTGCGCGCCACGTTCTGTTGCCTGTTCCTGTTGGTGCCTTGGGTCCGGTCGCCACGAAGCGGGCGTTGCCCGGTTATTCCAGCGGGCCCAGCCAGGCGTTGGCCACGGTGTTGTGCGCCGACTCGTCGTCCGAGGGGTGGAACATACCGGCCAGGACGTCACGGTACAGGCGCTCCAGTTCCGAACCCCTGAAATAGCTGGAGCCGCCGGAGACCCGGATGGCAAGATCCACCACCGTCCGCGCCGTCTCGGTGGCCCGGAGCTTGACGCCCACGAGCTTGGGGAACCACTGGCTGCCGTGGTCCGCCAGGCGGTCCACGTCTCCGGCCACCACCGAAAGCTGCGGATACAGGGCATCCATGGCCAGGGCAGCCTCCGCCACCTTCCAGCGGATGTCAGGGTCCTGGGCGAGGCTCCGGCCGCCATTCTTGAATGATGTCCTGCGCCTGGCGGCTTCCACCGCCAGCACCAGCGCCCGCTCCCCGATACCGGAGTAGACACCCGCAAGCAGGGTCTCGAAGCAGGCGAAGATCGCGAAGATCAGCGGATCGGCGTTGGGGCCCACCGGCAGTTTGCGGAAGATTCGGCCGGGCGGGACGACTGCGGCCTCGAGGACGGTGGTGTTGGACTGGCTGGCGCGCATGCCCAGCGTGTTCCAGTCCTCCAGGATCCGGTAGCCGGCGGTGTCCCGGCCGATGAATCCGTGCACCAGTTCACCTTCGCCGTTCCGTGCGGCCGGGTCCTTGCCGAAAATGCCCAGCCGCGTCCAGGCCGGCGAGAGGCTCGTGAAGATCTTGGTGCCCGTGAACGAGTAGCCGCCGTCCGGCAGGGGCGTGGCCGCCGTCAGCGAATCGAACAGAACGGAATCGTTGCCGGCCTCTGAATTGCCGAAGGCGAATATCTCCCCCGCCGCTGCCTCGCGCAGCACGAAGTCCAGCGAGGAGTCGCCGCGTTCGGCCAGGACGCGGGCCACCCCCGTCCAGACCAGGTGCATGTTGACGGCCAGCGCGGTGGCCGGGGCCGCCGTCGCCAGCCGCCGCTGGCAGCGGACCGCGGCTTCCAGGCTAAGGCCCGCCCCGCCGTCGGACTCCGGCACGAAAAGCTTAAGGTACCCGGCGGCGGCGAGTTCCTCGAGATCCTCGGCGAAGAAGCGGTTCTGCTCGTCGTACTCCGCAGCCCTCCCGCGGATCCGCTCAAGAAGGCTGTCAGGAAGCAGCTGTTCCGGTTCCACCGCCAGCCTCAGTAGTTAGTGAGCAGCGTGTCCAGGACGCGGGCGCCGAACTTCAGGGATTCCGCCGGAACCCGTTCATCAACACCGTGGAACATGCCGGTGAAGTCGAGGTCGTCAGGCAGCTGCAGGGGCGCAAAGCCGTAGCCGGTAATGCCGAGCTTGGAGAGCGACTTGTTGTCGGTGCCTCCGGACAGGGTGTAGGGGAGGACTTTCGCGCCCGGGTCTTCGGAGTGCAGGGCGTCGATCATCGAGTCGACCAGGTTGCCGGCGAACGGCACTTCCAGGGAGACGTCGCTGTGCACATAGCTGACGTCAACGCCGCTGCCAGCCAGCTCCCGGACGATCTCGAGCACCTGGTCCTGCTGACCCGGGAGGGTCCGGCAGTCCACCAGTGCTTCGGCGGACTCGGGGATGACGTTGTGCTTGTAGCCGCCGCCCAGGAGCGTCGGGTTGGACGTGTTCTGCAGCGTGGCCCCCACGAAGCGGGCCACCGTGCCCAGTTCCTTCAGCAGTAGTTCCGGGTTGTCGGGATCGAATTCGACGCCGGTCAGTTCCGTAACGCCGTCCAGGAACTGGCGCGTGGTGGCGGTCAGTTCGATGGGCCACTGGTACTCACCGATGCGGGTCACCGCGCCGGCGAGCCGGGTGATGGCGTTGTCAGTGTTGATCTGAGAGCCGTGGCCGGCACGGCCGTGTGCCACGAGCCGGAGCCAGGAGATACCCTTTTCCGCCGTCTGCAGGAGGTAGGCCCGTTGGCCGCCGATGGTGGTCGAAAAACCGCCGACTTCCGAGATGGCCTCTGTCGCACCCTCGAAGAGCTCGGGCCGATGCTTCACCGCGTACTGGGCGCCGTGCACGCCTCCGGCCTCCTCGTCCGCAAAGAACGCAAAGACGATGTCCCGCTTGGGCTTGCGCCCGGTTCGGGCGAAGTTGCGCAGCACGGAAAGGATCATTGCATCCATGTCCTTCATGTCCACTGCGCCGCGGCCCCAGATCAGTCCGTCTTTGAGGTCGCCGCTGAACGGGTCCACGGACCATTGCTCGCGGAGGGCAGGCACCACGTCCAGGTGGCCGTGCACCACGAGGGCGCTGGCGGACGGGTCCTCGCCGGCCATCCGGGTGACCACGCTGGCCCGGCCAGGCTCCGATTCGAAGATTTCCGCGTCCAGCCCCACTTCGGTGATCAGGCCTGCGGTGTATTCGGCGGCCGCACGTTCGCCGGGACCTGAGCCGTCCCCGTAGTTGGATGAATCGATGCGGATGAGCTCCTGGCAGATCGTGACAACTTCGTCCTCAGGCCGAACGTGAGACATTGATCACTCCTTATAGCGGGGAAAACGCGGATTCATGCGGGTTGTGGCCGCTTTTAGCTGCCGGGACACCCGGGTTCAGCCTACCCAGTCCGCTCGATTCCATCTTTCCGGAAAGTTCGTGTTAGAGTTTTTCTCGCTGCTTCGGAGAGAAGCGAACCGCTGAAAGGCGGAGAGAGTCCTCCGAAATACCACCTGCGCGGGTGGCGGAATGGCAGACGCGCTAGCTTGAGGTGCTAGTCCTCGAAAGGGGGTGGGGGTTCAAGTCCCCCTCCGCGCACAAAGGGAAAACCCCGGGAATCCAATGGACTCCCGGGGTTTTGTCGTTTCTCCGTACCCAGCAGGAGCACACCCGTCCGGTGAATCCACACTTGAATCCGGCGCCACGGAACGCGTCAGCGTTCTTCTGCCGGCTCCCCCAAAAGACGCCCGGGACACGCCCTGATGATGACCAAGAAAGTCAGGCGCGTTACTGACTGTGACGGCGCTGCCCATGCTCTTCCCGAGGGCCGTTGACTGCACAATAAACCGGGACGGCCGTCACCCGGTGGCGTAGCTGGCGGGGCTCCCGGGCAGTCGCCGCGCGGGTGGCTGAAACGCGCGGAACCTGCCGCGGCGGCACCTAGGCTGGTTCGGTGATCCCAAAACCTTCACCGACTCCGCTGGACGTCTTCGTCCACTCCGGCCCCGCCGAGTGGTGGCAGATTCTGGCAGCTTTGGGCCCCTTGGCAGTCCTGCTCGGTGCGTTGCTTGCTGCGTTCATCGGTTGGAACACTTTGCGGCAACGCACCGTCGCCGACGAGAAGGCGCTGGCCCAGAAGCGTGAAGCCGACAGTCGGGCCGAGTGGTGGCGCCGCGCCCAATGGGCATTCGAGGCTGCCATGGACGAAAATGAGGAGAAGCAGGATGTGGGCCTAGCGGTGCTGGAGCTCCTCAACACCAGCAATCTGGCTGGTCCGGAGGAGGCCCAGATTATTGCCGAAGCCTGGAAGCGGCCCCTCCAGAACGGCGAGGCCACGCTGGACCTGTTGCCGCCGTTGCCGGACAATGAGGTGACAGAAGACCCTGAGGACGGTGAGAAATGAGTGCAGTAGCCGAGAAGAAGCCTGCGGACGAAAGCCCGAAGCGGTATGTCAGTCCGGCACAGGAGCGCGTCATTGTTCGTGCCGCCCGTCTCCGGCTGTCGACAGACAAGAAGCAGGGCATCGAGAGCCCGGCCTGGGTCAGGAAGATCGCCAGGCGGCCCCTCTAACTCCGCCATCTGCAGAAGGGCCGCCCCGCGAGTCGGGCCGGCCCTTCTGTTATTTTTCAGGCTGGTTTTATCCAGCATCTGGATTTAGTCTGAGGGCGCGCCCCCGGCTCCACGGCCGTAGCGGGGCCGTCCGTTCCGTCGAAAGGCTGGTCCCAGAAATGTTTGGAAAGTCCCTGCGCCGCGTGGTCCTCGGCATCGGAGCCGCGTCACTCCTGGTGCCCGCTGCAGCCCTGCCGGCTAATGCCGCTGCCACCCAAGGCGTCGAAACCATCGATTCGTCATGGTGCCTCCCCATCGAGGAGCTCGGCATAACGATCTGCGCAACTGCAACGGAACGCAACCTGGAGGTCCACACGCCCACCGGGCGGGCACTTTTCCGCAGCACGGGAACGTCCACCATGACCACCACCTACGACGACGGAACGTTGGAAACGTCCGTTGGCAGCCACCGCGTGCAAAGCGTCTTCAGCTTCTGGCTTGACCCGCTGATCCACGATGCGACGCTGGTCAGCGTCGACGGCACAAGCACGCGGACCCTGCCCGACGGAACCAGCTGCACGTTTGTTGATGATTCGATCGCGGTGCGCGACCGGCAGGTCCGGGGCGGTACGACGGTCACCTGCACCCTGCCGGAATGAATGGTTGAAGGACGGTTCACGCCGTGAGCGTCAGCGACATCCGCGGGCTTTTCCCCGGGCTCGAAGGCACCATCTACCTCAACACGGCCACCATGTGCGTCGGCTGCGCCCCTGCCAGGGAAGCCTACGAACTGGCTGCTGAGCGCTGGTCTTCCGGGCGGTTCGACTGGATGGAGGCGGAGCAGGCGGGTGAGGACGCCCGTGGCATGTTCGCGGAGATCATCGGAGCCACAGCGGCAGACATCGCCATCGTCCCCGCCGTCAGCACGGCGGCGGGGATCGTGGCCGCCAATCTGCCGCCCGCGGGAACCGGGGAGAACATCGTTGTGGCCGAGAATGAGTTTGCGTCGAATTACTACCCCTGGCTCTTGCTCCGGGAGCGTGGCTACGACGTGCGAACCGTTGCTCCCGAACGGGATGTGGTGCCGGCGGAGGCCCTCAGCCGGGCAGCTGATGGTGGAACCCGGCTCATCGCCGTCAGCGCCGTGCATCCTGTCACCGGATTTCGGGCCGATCTGGCATCGATCAGCCGAGTTGCAACCGACTCAGGCGCGTGGTTATTCGTTGATGCGTGCCAGGCGGCCGGTGCGGTGCCGATTGACGTGGTGCGGGACGGCGTGGATTTCCTGGCCGCTGCCAGCCACAAATTTCTGCTGGGGTCCCGGGGCATGGGCTACCTCTACGTCCGCCCCGGGCTGATCGGCCGCCTGCACCCCATCGTGCCGGGCTGGAAGGCCGCCAGACTGCCGTTCGAAAGCTTCCTTGGTCCGGACATGGACCTGTCGCCGACGGCGTCGAAGCTGGACGCCTCGTTGGCGTGGTTCCCCGCGCTGGCGGACCAGGCGGCACTTGCTGTCCTTCGCCGCTTCGGCATTGGCGAGGTCCTCGATCAGAATGCCCGCCTTTCGCTTCACCTGCGGAACGCGCTGGAAGCGGAGGGCGTCGGCTTCCAGTCCTTCCCCGAACGCCACTGCTCCACCATCATCTCCGTTCCCGTGAGCGACCCGGATGCCGTCATGGCCCGGCTGCGCCGTGCGAACGTGGTTGTTTCCGTCCGGGCCGGCAGGATCCGGCTGGCGACCCATTTCTACAATGTCGAGGACGAGCTGGTCCGGGCCGCAAAGCTCATTGCAGGCCGGTGAGCGAAGCCTATAACCCGGACAGGCCACGGTTCCGGCCGGGCTATGGAGTCCGTTCTCCCGCGGTCAGGTGCAGGTTGCGCGTCTCAATGAGCTTTCGGAGGTAGTGCGCCAGGAAGAGTTTCTCCGCCAGGCGGCCCAGGAGTCCGAATGGCGCCGCGAAGTCGATCCGGTCCACCAGGACGGTGCCGCCCGGGACTTCACTGAATTCGTGGACGTGGCGAAAGCGGAGGAACGGCCCGCGGACCTGTTCATCAACGAAGTAGTGCGGTGCCCGCATCTCTGTAATTCGGCTTGTCATCCGTATCGGCAGCCCAAAATGCCAGGCACGCCATGTGACCTCCTGCCCCTGGGAGATGAGCCCGGACGTGACGCCTCCAACGGCTTGCTCCCGGGAGCCGGCCATCGAGTCCTTGTGGGCGTCGATACTCCGGGAAAGGTCGAACAACTCCGCTATGCCAATGGTTGTCCGTGTGGTGCTTTCGAAGGTGACGGCCATGCTCAGAGTATGCCAGCAGGTCGGCCCCGCACGCGGGCAGTCCCACTCCGGCGGCCGCTGATAATGGTGCTGGCACTGGGTGGCAGCGCCAGCACCGACGGCGGCATGGGCATGCTGTCTGCGCTGGGCTACCGCTGCCTTGACGCCGCGGGACAGGAGCTCACCGGCGCCGGCGGAGCCCTCGGCCGGATCCGGTCCATGGAGCGGACCGGCCGGCCCGGCCTCGGCGGAACCGAACTGGACGGAATCGAACTGGTGATGGCCAGCGACGTGCACAATCCGCTGCTTGGCCCCCAGGGCGCCGCCGCCGTCTTTGGACCGCAGAAAGGTGCGGGGCCAAAAGAACGCGGCCCTCGAGGACGGGCTGATTCATTTTGTCGCCACACTGTCGGAGGCAGGCGTCCCCAATGCCCGGGCGCTGGCCGAACATGCCGGCGCCGGAAGCGCGGGAGGACTCGTTTCGCCTGCCTGCTTCTGGAGGCAACGCAGGTGTCAGGCACTGACTATTTCCTGGACCTGCTCGGCTTCGACGCCCGCAAGGACAGCTGCGACGTGGTCATCACCGGCGAGAGCAGCATCGGTGGAAGGCGAAAGAAGGGCCCCGCACCGGCGGGGCCCTTCTTTGCTGTGCCTACGCGTTCTCGCGGATGCGGTCAGGCTCATGGTCAGCGGTTTCCTCCAGCCGGGCGAGGTAGGCCCACATCCTGCTTTCCTCTGCCTGCACCTGGGGTTCAGGGGTCTCGGCCGGCCTTGCTTCCGGGCGTCCCTCGGCCTCCTTGGCCGCTTCCTTCCTGTAATTCCGCCATCCCTCACACGATGAATAGCACATCACCGACCTCCTAACAGTTGGTGTACCTTTATCGTCCTCCCATTGCCGGACGGTGTCGATCGGCAGGAAGCGGTCGATTGGCAGGAAGCGCAGGTCCGCAAGGGTGCAGATCGCCCGCGGCCGCGCCGGCCAGCCGCGCTCAGCTCAGCCGCTGACGGACGATGTCGCTCACGGCCTTTCCATCGAAGCGGCCTGCCACCCGGGCCGTCACCGGCTTCATCACGGCACCCATGTGCCGCACCGACAACTCGGTCCCGTCCGCCCGCAAACCCGCAATGACCTCGTCAACGATGCCCTCCACCTCGGCAGCAGAGAGTGCCTTGGGAAGGTAGGCCTCAATGACCTCGGCTTCGGCGACTTCCGCCGCGGCCCGGTCCGGTTCCCCGGCCTCCGTATAGATGCGGGCCGTTTCGCGCCGTTTCGCGGCCTCCTTCTGCAGCAGTGCCGTCACCTGTGCATCGTCCAGGTCAACCGGCGTTTTGCCGGACTTCTCCCGGGTCTCGATCTCGCCCAGGACGCTGCGCACGGTGCCCAGGGCCACCTTGTTGTGCTCTTTCAGATGTGCAACGACGTCCCCGTGCAGACGTTCCTTCAGCGTGGCCATGGTTTCCTTCTCTCGGGATAAGTGTGTACCTCAATCGTGGACCCGGCCGGGCCGCGCTGCCAGAACCCGCACTGCATGCGGCCCTCACTTATGGGAGGGTCAGCGCCCGGAATCAACAACTCCCGGGATCAGACGTTGCCGCGTGTCCTTCGCCGCCGCACACGCCATTCGCACATATGTTCTACGTATGAATGAGGAACATTCCGGTGAACTTGCCGGGCAGATGTCAATCAATGAGCTCCTTGTCGCTATGGGCGAAGCCCCCGTGGAAAGCATGCTGCATCTGGTGGTTCCGGACGACGCTTCATCGCTGACGGAGGATCCGCCCACGCTGCCCGGGCTGTGAGCAGGACTCGAAAGGCAGCCAGCCGGACCTGAAAGGCAATGCCCCTGTAGCCTTGACTCCTATGGTTTATGTGCAAGTCCCCGGCCCGTCCCTGCCCGAACAATGGTGGGACCGGGTGGCTTCCGGGTTTACCCAAGCCTCCATTCCCGTGGTCACCGTTACCGAACTCCTCACCGTTGTGCTCATTGCGGCGGTGCTGTCCGTTCCCCGTGCCACGTGGCGCTATTTCGGCCTGCTCGCCACGGTCACCCATGAGCTCGGGCACGCCTTTGCTGCCCTGACCAGCGGCCAGCGGCTGGGCGGCATCCGGCTGCAGTTAAATCACGGCGGCACCACCACGTCCTACACCCGGGGCCGAGCCGCCGCCGTCTGGTCGGGTTTTTGGGGCTATCCCGTTCCCGGCGTGACCGGCGCCGCACTGGTGTGGGCCGGCTTCAGCGGCTGGGGCCCGGCCGCCCTGTCTGCCGGGCTGCTGGTCCTGCTGGCGTCGCTGATCTTCATCCGCAACGCCGCGGGCGTGCTCATCCTCCTGGGGGCAGTGGTGGCGGTGGCTGCCATGATCATCAACGTGCCCGCCGCGTTCACCGGCCACGTCGCCATCATCCTGGGCCTGGCCCTGCTTGTTGCAGCCGTCCGGGACCTGCTCAAGCTCACTAACGTCCACCTCCGCCGCCGCGACCAGCTGCGCTCCTCCGACGCCTACATCCTCTACCGGGCAACCGCCGTGCCGTCCGGCGTCTGGATCGCCCTGTTCTCCCTGCTGGTGGCGGCCTGCTGGGTGGCTGCCTGGCTGCCCATGTCGCGGGTCTTCGGGGCGGCAACATAGTGTGGTGCCATGAGTGAGAAGACCAGCACAGTCGAAGCACACAGCAGGGGCCGCCACGCCGGGGAGGCGGGGAGCACGGAATTCCATGTCGCGGAGCCCCGGAGCACAGAACAGCGCAGCACACAACAAGACGGCACCGGAGAGCGCAGCACGGAGCCCCACAGCACCAAGGGCGCGTACGTCACCGGCGGTGAGTTCACGCGGGACACCAACTACATTGAGGACCGCATTACCCGGGACGGCACCCCCGGGCCGAACGGTGAGCCCGGCTGGCCGGTGGAACCGGGGCGCTACCGGCTGATTGCCGCGCGGGCATGCCCGTGGGCCAACCGCACCGTCATCGTCCGCAGGCTCCTGGGGCTCGAGGACGTGATCAGCCTCGGCCAGCCCGGCCCCACCCACGATGCCCGGTCCTGGACCTTCGACCTGGACGCGGACGGCAAGGACCCGGTGCTGGGCGTCGAGCGGCTGCAGGAGGCGTACTTCCGCCGTTTCCCGGGCTACCCCCGGGGCATCACGGTTCCTGCCGTGGTGGATATCGCCAGCGGCGCGGTGGTGACGAACAACTACCCCCAGATCACGCTGGACTTCTCCACGGAATGGACCGACTTCCACCGCCCGGGTGCGCCGCAGCTGTACCCGGAACACCTGCGCGGGGAAATCGACAGCGTCAACAAACGCGTTTTCACCGAGGTCAACAACGGTGTCTACAGGTGCGGCTTCGCCGGGTCCCAGGAGGCCTACGATGCTGCCTACACCCGGCTGTGGAACGCGATGGACTGGCTCGAGGAACGGCTCGCCGGCCAGAGGTACCTCGTGGGCGATTCCATCACCGAGGCGGACGTCCGGCTCTTCACCACCCTCGTGCGCTTCGACGCCGTCTACCACGGCCACTTCAAGTGCAACCGGAACAAGCTCGGCGAAATGCCGGCGCTGTGGGGGTACGCCCGGGACCTGTTCCAGACCCCCGGCTTCGGGGACACCATCGACTTCGTGCAGATCAAGCAGCACTACTACATAGTCCATGAGGACATTAACCCCACCCGAATCGTCCCCGCGGGCCCGGAGCTCTCCGGGTGGCTGACCGCCCACGGCAGGGAGGCCCTCGGCGGCAGCCCCTTCGGCGAGGGCACTCCGCCGGGACCGGTCAAGGCGGGCGAGGAAGTGGCCGCCGGCCACGGAGCCGGCTAACACCGCCAAGTGAGCAGCTCGAAACAGCACCAGACGGCGGCCCGTGATCCGCTGCCGCACAGGATCTGGCGGTCAGTGTCCAGCAGGGTCGCCCGGGCCCTCGCCGCGCCGCGCCTTCAGCTTGCCGCCAAGGCGGGACTGGCGGCCGGCATCGCGTTTTGGGTGGCCCCTCTTATGCCCGGGGGTGCTGCGCAGTATGCGTACTACGCCCCGCTCGGCGCGCTGGTGGCAATGTACGAGAACGTGTCGGGCTCCATGCGCCAAGGCTTCCAAACCCTGGTGGGTCTGGGAGCAGGCATCGGCCTGGCTTTCCTCCTGATCAGTTTCGGCGCCACGCCCCTCACCGTGGCACTGGTCATGGCACTGGGCGTCCTGCTCGCGGGGCTCCCGCGCCTGGGCGCCGGCCGGGACTGGATTCCGACGGCGGCCCTGCTGGTGCTGCTGGTGGGCGGGCCGAACCCGGACGATTTCTCCTTCGGCTACCTGCTCCAGATGGGCGTGGGCGTGGTGGTCGGCATTGCCGTCAACCTGCTGGTGTTTCCGCCGCTGCATTTCAACGCGGCCGCCCTCAGCCTCGCTGAGATGCGGTTGTCACTGGCCCGCCAGCTCTCCGACATGGGCGAGGCGATGCACGAAAAATGGCCGCCCGAACACGAGGACTGGTCGCGCCGGTCCGAGGACCTGGCCCAGGCGGCCCGCTCGGTCCGGGCCGCCGTCCAGAAGGCCGACGCGAGCAGGGCGGCAAACCCGCGGCGCCGTTTCCATCCGCGTGACGTCGACAGGGACTACCGCAGCGTGCGCGACCTTGAGCAGATCACCTTCCACATCCAGGACATGACCGAGGTCCTCGCCGACGTCATCTGGAGCGAGGACATGCCCTTCACCATCCCCCTGCCCTACAGTGAACCGCTCGCAGAGGCTCTATCTGCCGTGGGTGAGGTGCTCCGCTCGGCGGAGGAGGACGACGCCGAACGGCAGGCAGAGCTGTTCCAGGCGGCCCATGCCGCGGTCGCTTCCCTCGAGGACCGCACCGCGGCCGATGGTGACGGTGCCGGCGCGCCGAGCGCCGCAGGATCAATCCTGCTCAGCCTGCACCGCATCCTCCGGGTCGCCGACCCGAACAGGAAGTAGCCCGGAACCGCATCTGTGCGGCGCTGCAGCGAACTTCGGGCTACAGCGCCGCCACCGATCCGCTGAAGTGCTTCCGGCCGGACCGCGGACTCCAGGCCACATAGTCGGACCGCAGCCAGCCGCCGTCCCCGGCCTCCGCCGTCGAAATGTCCAGCGCCACCCGTGCGGGCAGGAAAACCGGCGCCTCGAACCCCACATCCCAGCGGAAGGCGTCGCCTTTGGCCGAGCCCACGTCCGCCAGCGCCCTCGATGCCAGGTACATGCCGTGGGCGATGGACCGGCGCAGGCCCAGTGCCCTGGCGGAGAGGACACTCAGGTGGATCGGGTTGAAGTCCCCCGACACGGCAGCGTAGGCGCGGCCGGTGTCCACGCCCAGCTGCCAGAGCCCGGTGGGGTCCGGAGCCGTAAAACCCTGCGGCGCGGCTGCAGCCGAGGCTTTGTCGATGCCGGGCAGGAAAACGCCCTTGGCGAGATACGTGGACACGCCGCACCAGGACACAGCGCTGTCACCGGCGGCGCTCACCTCCACGGCAATGTCCACCTGTGTTCCGGCGCGGTGCGCCCGGAGCGTCTCCGCCCTGGCCACAATATCCAGGGGCTCTGTGAACCTGACCGGTCTGCGGTACTCAACCACGTTCCGCAGATGGATCATTCCCAGCAGCGGCAGCGGAAAGTCGTCGCGGTTCATAACGCTCATGGCCACAGGGAACGCCAGCGCATGGATGAACCCCGCCGGCAGCACGTCGCTGGCGGTCTCACCCAGCAGGTGCTGGTACGCCGTGAGGTTTTCGACGTCCGGCCGGACGTCCCGGACTTCGTGGCTCACGGCCGGCAGCACGGCCGCGGCATGCGAGCCCAGAATCCTGCGGCGGGCTGCCGTCGCCGCCGCGTTCACGTACAGCTTTGAAAGGGACGGCATCTCGCCCAGGATGAGGGGCTGGCAGCCGGTCATGCCCCCACCAGGTTTTGTCCGCACACCCTCAGCACCTCTCCGGAAATGCCCCCGGCGGAATCGCCCGCGAGGAAGGAAATGGCCTCGGCAACGTCGCCCGGCTGACCGCCCTGCTGCAGTGAATTCAGCCGCCGGGCAATCTCCCGGGTGGCGAAGGGGATCCGGGCCGTCATCTCGGTCTCGATGAATCCGGGCGCCACGGCATTGATGGAACCGCCGTACTGCGCCAGGAGCGGTGCGGTGGCCCGGACCATGCCCATGACTCCGCCTTTGGACGCCGCATAGTTGGTCTGTCCCCGGTTGCCGGCGATTCCGCTCGTGGAGGCCACCGAAACGATGCGCGGCGCGGAACGGAAGTGCTCGGAGGCAAGGAGGGCCTCATTGATGCGGAGCTGGGCGGCGATGTTCACCTCGATAACCGAACCCCAGCGCGACTGGTCCATGTTGACCAGCAGCTTGTCCCGGGTGATGCCGGCATTGTGGACCACAATGTCGAGCCGGCCGTGGCGCTGCACCGCATGGTCGATGATCCTGTGCCCGGCATCGTCGCGGGTGATGTCCAGCTGCAGAGCTGTCCCGAGGATCCCGTTGGCAACCTCCGCCAGATGGTCCCCAGCCGAGGGAACGTCCACCGCCACGACGGTGGCCCCGTCTCGGTGGAGCGTCCGCGCGATGGCCGCACCGATGCCGCGGGCCGCGCCGGTCACAACGGCGACCTTCCCCGTGAGCGGTGCGCCGGCGTCGTCGGGCAGGCTGCCTTCGGCGGAACTGACGCGGACGAACTGGCCGTCCACGAACGCGGACCGGCCGGAGAGGAAGAACTGCAGCGCACCCAGGGCCGAAGGTGCGGTGGGCCTGACGTCCTCGTCCAGCAGGATGCCGTTCCCGGTGGCACCGGCACGCAGTTCCTTGGCCAGGGACCTCAGCAGCCCGTCCACTCCCTGCCGGGCGGCGGCCGTGGCCGGGGTTCCGCCGGGCACGTGCGAGACAGTCACCACCCGTCCGCCTGGGGCCAGGTCGCGAAGTGACGGGGCTGCGGCAAGGACCGGCTGCTCCAGGTCGCCGGGGGCTTCGAGGGCGTCGAGGACGAGCACGATTCCGCCGAGCCGCTCCTTGGGGACAGCGTGGCGGCGGACATCGAGTCCCCACGAAAGCAGTGCCGCCGCGATCCCGTCGGCACCGGGTCCGGAGCCGCCCACCAGGACCGGTCCGTTGATCAGTGGCTGGCCGGGCCGGTAGCGCCGCAGTTCTGCCGGCTGCGGCAGGCCGAGCTTCCGTGCCAGGTCCCGGCCGCGGCCGCGGTTAACCAGCCGTGCGTAGGTGTCAGTCATGGATGTCCCCCGCAGTGGTTCCTGCCGGGTACGCTTCGAGCAGCGCGACGACGCCCTGGCCGCCGGCGGCGCAGACGGACACGAGTCCCAGGGCGGGGCGCCCGCCGGCATTGCCCTTCCCGTGCAGCATTTTGGCAAGCGTTGCCACGATGCGTCCGCCCGTGGCAGCGAACGGGTGCCCGGCTGCCAGCGATGATCCGTTGACGTTCAGTCTGGACCGGTCGACCTTGCCGAAGGCACCGTCCAGCCCGAGGCGCTCGCGGCCGAACTTTTCGTCCTCCCAAGCGGCCAGCGTACTCAGGACCGTCCCGGCGAAGGCTTCGTGGATCTCGAAGAAGTCGATGTCATCCAGGGTGAGTCCGTTGCGTGCCAGCAGGCGCGGGACGGCGAACACCGGCGCCATCAGCAGCCCGTCCTTGCCGTGGACGAAGTCGACGGCGGCTGCCTCGCCGTCCACTACGGTGGCGAGCTTGGGCAGGTCGTGCGCGTCCGCCCAGCCCTCCGAGGCGAGCAGCACCGTGGAGGCGCCATCGGTCAGCGGCGTGGAGTTGCCGGCCGTCATGGTCGCTTCCGAACCGAGGTTCCGGCCGAACACCGGCTTCAGCGACGCCAGCTTTTCGGGGCTCGTGTCCGGCCTGAGGTTGGAGTCCCGGGTCAGCCCCCGGTATGGCGTGAGGAGGTCATCGAAGAACCCGGCGTCATAGGCGGCGGCGAGGTTCCGGTGGCTGTTGAGGGCGAGCTCGTCCTGGGCCTCGCGGGAGATCTTCCACTGCGCCGTGGTCAGGGCCTGGTGCTCGCCCATTGACAGGCCGGTCCTGGGCTCTCCGGTGTTCGGCGCGTCCGGGGCCAGGTCCTTGGGGCGCAGGCGGGCGAGGATCTGAAGCCGCTGCGGAAGTGTCTTGGCACGGCTAAGGTCCAGCAGCACCTCACGGAGTCCTTCGCTGACGGCGATGGGGGCGTCCGAGGCGGAGTCCACGCCGCCCGCTATGGCTGAATCCAGTTGGCCGAGCCTGATCTTATTGGCCAAACCCAGCACTGTTTCCAGTCCGGTGGCACAGGCCTGCTGCAGGTCGTAGGCGGGTGTTTCCGGCGACAGCGCCGAACCCAGGACTGCTTCGCGCGTCAGGTTGAAGTCGCGGGAGTGCTTGAGGACGGCACCCGCGGCCACCTCACCGATGCGCTCCTCCTGCAGGCCGAAGCGGGCCACGAGGCCGTCCAGGGCTGCGGTGAGCATGTCCTGGTTGGACGACTTGGTGTAGGCACCGCCTGTCCGGGCGAACGGGATCCTGTTGCCGCCGACTACCACGGCTTTCCGCACTGTTTGAGGCTGACGATCCACGGGCATGTGCTATCTCCTTTGATGCTGCTGGTTATCGATACCCAGCGTACCTGATACGCTGGGTATCGTGAACTTGATTCCCCCGACCGCGTCGCCGGACCCCGCCTCAGAAGCCGTTGACGGCCGCGCCTCACGCTGGCAGGGGCACCGGGAAGAGCGCAGGCGCGAACTCATCAAGGCCGCCCGGCGGGCGGTGCACACGCTCGGCAGTGACGCATCGATGGAGGACATTGCCGCCGCAGCCGGCACATCCAAGTCGGTGTTCTACCGGTACTTCGGCGACAAGGCCGGTCTGCAGCAGGCAGTGGGGGAAGTGGTGCTGGGACAGATGCAGCAGCGCATCAAGGAGGCGGCACAGAGTGCGCAGACGCCCCGGCAGGGCCTGTTCGCCATGGTCTCGGCCTACCTCCAGATGGCTGAAACCAGCCCCAACGTCTACACGTTTGTGACCCGGTACTCTGCTGCGGAGCCCGACGGCGGCCCCACCTCGATCACGACGGCCGGCGCCCTGGGCCATTTCTTTGATGCCATCGCGGACATGATCGCCACGCCCATGCGGGCCCACCTTGGCGAGGGCAAGGAGTCCATCATCGGCTACTGGCCCAATGCCGCCATCGGCCTGGTCCGCAACGCCGGCGAGCAGTGGCTGGCAAGCCCCGACTCCCCGGCCAAGCCGGACCAGGAAACCATGGCACGCCAGATCACCGACTGGCTGTGCGTCGGCATCGCGCCGGAACTCACGGACATTCAATAGCACCGGAACCTGTCAATACCAACGAAGGGATCGACATGACTGAAGTAGCTGACCGCCAGGCAACAAACACCCCTACAGCAGCCGCGCCGACGGCGGGCCGGTTGCCCGCCGTCGACGTCGCCGCTCTGGGTGAGCTGCTCCTGGGCAAGTGGGCAGACGTCCGCCGGCAGGCGCGTGAACTGGCCGCACGCGAGGAGCTCCACAAAACGGAAGGCCTCACACACACAGAGCACCGGGCGCGCACCTTCGGACAGCTGAAGCACCTTGTGGACAGCGGCGCCGTCCACCGTGCCTTCCCCGCCAGCTTTGGCGGGTCCGACGACCACGGCGGCAACATCGCAGGCTTTGCGGAACTGGTCACCGCAGACCCCTCCCTGCAGATCAAGGCCGGCGTGCAGTGGGGCCTGTTCGGCTCGGCCGTGATGCACCTGGGCACGGCCGAACACCACGAGAAGTGGCTGCCGGGCATCATGAACCTGGACATCCCGGGCTGCTTCGCCATGACCGAAACGGGACACGGTTCGGACGTCGCCAGCATCGCCACCACGGCAACCTACGATCCGGACGCGCAGGAGTTCGTGATCCACACCCCGTTCCGCGCCGCCTGGAAGGACTACATCGGCAACGCGGCCATTGACGGCCTCGGCGCCGTGGTGTTCGCCCAGCTGGTGACGCGCGGGGTGAACCACGGCGTCCACGCCTTCTACGTAGACCTGCGCGACCCCGCCACCAAGGCATTCCTGCCGGGGATCGGCGGCGAGGATGACGGCGTGAAGGGCGGGCTCAATGGCATCGACAACGGCCGGCTGCACTTCGACCACGTCCGCGTCCCCCGCACCAACCTCCTCAACCGCTACGGCGACGTGGACGCCGAGGGCAACTACACCTCCCCCATCGCGAGCCCCGGGCGGCGGTTCTTCACCATGCTCGGCACGCTGGTTCAGGGCCGCGTGAGCCTGGACGGCGCCGCCGTCGCCGCCTCCAAGCTCGCCCTGAAGACGGCCATAACCTACGCAACCGAAAGGCGGCAGTTCAACGCATCGTCACCCGTCGAGGAAGAGGTGCTGCTGGACTACCAGCGGCACCAGCGGCGGCTCTTCACCCGGCTGGCCACCACATACGCCGCCGGCTTCGCGCATGACCAGCTGCTCGAAAAGCTGGATGACGTCTTCTCCGGCGCCCACGATTCCGACGAGGACCGCCAGGACCTGGAAACCCTGGCCGCGGCGCTGAAGCCATTGAGCACCTGGCACGCCCTGGACACGTTGCAGGAATGCCGCGAAGCCTGCGGCGGAGCCGGGTTCCTGATTGAGAACCGCTTCGCCTCGCTCCGTGCGGACCTGGACGTCTATGTCACGTTCGAGGGCGACAACACCGTCCTGCTGCAGCTCGTGGCCAAGCGGCTGCTGGCCGACTACGCCAAGGAATTCCGCAGTGCCAACTTCGGCGTGCTGGCACGGTACGTGGTCAACCAGGCTGCCGGCACCGCCGTCCACCGCACGGGCCTTCGCCAGGTGGCGCAGTTCATGGCCGACAACGGCTCCGTCCAAAAGGCGGCCATTGCCCTTCGCGACGAGGAAAGCCAGCGCGCGTTGCTCACCGACCGGGTCCAGACGATGGTTGCCGAAGCAGCCGCAGCCCTCAGGGGCGCCAACCGGCTGCCGCAGCGCGAAGCGTCCGCCCTGTTCAACCAACACCAGGACGAGCTCATCGATGCCGCCCGGGCGCACGCCGAACTCCTGCAGTGGGAGGCCTTCACCGAGGCGCTGGGCAGGGTCACCGATCCGGGAACCAGGACCGTGCTGACGTGGCTCCGCGACCTGTTCGGGCTGTCCCTCATCGAGAACAACCTCTCGTGGTACCTGATGAACGGCAGGCTCTCCATGCAGCGGGCACGGACCGTGGGCGGGTACATCAACCGGCTCCTGGTCAAACTGCGCCCGCACGCGCTGGACCTCGTGGACGCTTTCGGCTACGGCCCGGCCCACCTGCGCGCCGCCATCGCCACCGGCGCTGAAAAGGTCCGCCAGGACGAAGCACGCGAGTACTACCGGCTGCAGCGTGCCTCCGGGACAGCCCCCGTCTCGGAGAAGTACAGCAGTTCCCGCCCGTCCCCGACCGTTCCCTAAGCCCGCAAGCCCGGCCAGGGGGCACTGCGGTCGTAGCCCCGGTTCAGCCAGATATTTGAACAGCACAACGCCCGACGGCGGAGACCCACAAAGGAGGTCCCCGCCGTCGGGCGCTATATCTGTTTGTATCAGCTGACGCTAGCTGAGGACGGAACGGTAGACGTCCAGCGTGGTCTGGGTGATCGACTCCCAGGAGAAGTGCTCCTCGGCGCGCTTGCGGCCTGCCTGGCCCATGGCGCGGGCGCGGTCCGGGTCGGACACAACCTCGGTCAGGGCCGCGGCGAACTCGCTGACGAACTTCTCCGGATCCAGCGGGGTGCCAGTACCGTCGGTCACCTGCTCGAGGTCCACCAGCAAGCCGGTCTCGCCGTGGTTGACCACCTCGGGGATGCCGCCGGTTGCGCTGGCCACCACGGCAGCGCCGCAGGCCATCGCTTCGAGGTTCACGATGCCGAGCGGTTCGTAGATGGAGGGGCAGGCGAAAGCTGTGGCGTGGCTCAGGACCTGGATCAGCTCGTTGCGCGGAAGCATGCGCTCGATCAGCACCACGCCGCTGCGCTGGCTCTGCAGCTCCTCGATCAGCCGGGCGGTCTCCGCTGCAAGTTCCGGCGTGTCCGCCGCGCCAAGGCAGAGGACCAGCTGCACGTCGGCAGGGAGCTTGGCGGCCGCACGCAGCAGGTACGGGACACCCTTCTGCCGGGTGTTGCGGCCAACGAACACCACGCTGGGGCGGGCAGGGTCGATGCCCAGGGTGCGGATGACGTCATCGTTTTCGTCGCGGTTCCACAGGCTCACGTCGATGCCGTTGTGCACCACCTTGACCTTGGCCGGGTCCACCTCCGGGTAGCTGCGCAGGATGTCCTGGCGCATGCCCTCGGACACGGCGATGATGGCGGCCGCCGCCTCATACGCGGTTTTCTCCACCCACGAGGAGAGGGCGTAGCCGCCGCCCAGCTGCTCGGCCTTCCAGGGCCGCAGCGGTTCCAGGCTGTGGGCGCTGAGCACGTGCGGAATGCCGTGCAGCAGCGATGCCAGGTGGCCGGCCATGTTCGCGTACCACGTGTGCGAATGCACCAGATCCGCGCCGGCAACGTCGGGGACGATGCGCAGGTCCACGCCCAGGGTCTGCACGGCGGCGTTTGCCGCGCCGAGATCCTCAGGCACCGAGTAGGAGGTCACGGCGGCGCCATGGTAGTCGGCGTCCCGGGGCGCGCCAAACGCACGCACCTGAAGGTCGACATGTTGGGCCAGGACCCGGCTCAGCTCGGCTACGTGGACGCCCGCGCCGCCATAGATTTCCGGCGGGAATTCTTTAGTCACAATGTCTATTCGCACGTTACCCAAGGTAGTCGTTACGGTGGAACTGTTCTAGTGTGAAGAAAGTCCGGACAAACCGGATTTTTGGGGAGTTACGAAGGTGTACAGGAGCGACCATGCCGTCAACTAAGAAAGTCCTGGCCATTGTCCTAGCCGGAGGCGAGGGAAACCGGCTCATGCCGCTGACGGCAGACCGGGCCAAACCTGCCGTGCCTTTTGCCGGCAGTTACCGGCTTATCGATTTCGCGCTGTCCAACCTGGTGAACTCCCGGTATCTGCAGATCGTGGTGCTCACGCAGTACAAGTCCCACAGCCTTGACCGCCACATCTCCGAGACGTGGCGCATGTCCACCCAGCTTGGGAACTATGTGGCCTCCGTTCCGGCCCAGCAGCGCGTTGGCAAGAGCTGGTTCCTGGGCAGTGCCAACGCCATCTACCAGTCCCTGAACCTGATTCATGACGCCAACCCTGACATCGTCGTCGTGGTCGGTGCCGACCACGTGTACCGCATGGACTTCTTCCAGATGGTCGAACAGCATGTTAAGAGCGGCGCCAAGGCCACGGTGGCCGCCGTCCGGCAGCCGCTGAACATGGCTAACCAGTTCGGCGTCATCGAGGTGGACCCGGAAGACCCGCAGAAGATCGCCGCGTTCGTGGAGAAGCCTGCCTCCACCCCCGGGCTGGCAGCAGACCCCACCCAGTTCCTCGCCTCCATGGGCAACTACGTCTTTGACGCTGACGCCCTGGTGGACGCGCTTCACGTTGACGCGGAGCGGCTGGACACCAAGCACGACATGGGCGGGGACATCATCCCCTACTTCGTGAACCAGGGGCAGGCCGGGGTGTACGACTTCACCCTCAACGACATTCCCGGCTCCACCGAGCGGGACCGGACCTACTGGCGTGACGTGGGGACCATCGACTCCTTCTACGATGCGCACATGGACCTGATCTCGCCGCTGCCGGTCTTCAACCTGTACAACTCCGAATGGCCGATCTACACGCGGCAGAGCATCTCCCCGCCCGCCAAGTTCGTCCGCGGCGAGAACAACACCGTGGGAACGGCCCTCGATTCCATCGTGGCCAGCGGCGTGGTCATCTCCGGCGGCATCGTGGAAGGTTCCGTGCTGTCCAACGACGTCTACGTCGGTTCGGCCAGCCGGGTGATCGACTCGGTGCTCATGGACAAGGTGCACATTGGTGAGGGCGCTGTGGTGCGCCGGGCCATCATCGACAAGAACGTCAGGGTCCCTGCGGGTGCCGCCATCGGCCTGGATCCGGAGCTGGACCGCGCCCGGGGCTTCAAGGTGACGGACTCCGGCATCACGGTGCTGTCCAAGTACCAGGCCGTCCCCGAACCGGACGAGGCCGAGCGTGCACTGTCCGCGGCCAACCTGCATTTGGTCCCCGATGCCGTTAGGGCCGCCACGGAGAACTGGCCCGAGGTCCGCAGCTCCGTTGAACAGGTGGGCAAGGTTCAGGCTGCCGCCGCCGGCGTCGACTCCTCGAAGCAGCAGGCCATCCGTTCCTAGTCCGGCTCCGGCAACCGCCCTGAGGCAGGTCCGACGCTCCACAGGCTGTAAAATCAGATCAATGAGCTCCGCCGATCTGACGCCTGAAGAGATTCAGGCCTGCCTCAAGGTTTTGAACACCATCCACGTCTACGACGAGGAACACCCCGACTACGTCTCGGTGCGCCGCGCCACCGGCAAGATGTTCAAGGCCGTGAAGCGGCACCGGCGGGTGACCAAGCGCGACCTGATCGCGGAAGCGGACCGCGCCGTGCTTGCACAGACCGCCACCGCCGCGCCTGACCGGATCGACGACGAGACGCGCGGCAACAAGCTGGCACCGTCCGCCACGGGAAAGGTGGCCGGCCACCTCATCAGGTCCCGGCCCTGCTACATCTGCAAGCAGCACTACACCCAGGTGGACGCCTTCTACCACCAGTTGTGCCCCGAGTGCGCGGCGTTCAGCCATTCCAAGCGCGATGCCCGCACCGACCTCACCGGCCGGCGTGCCCTGCTGACCGGCGGCCGCGCCAAGATCGGCATGTACATCGCCCTGCGGTTGCTGCGGGACGGCGCACACACCACCATCACCACGCGTTTCCCCAAGGACGCCGCGCGCCGCTTCGCCGCCATGGAGGACAGCGGGGAATGGCTGCACCGGCTGAAGATCGTGGGCATCGACCTCCGCGACCCCTCGCAGGTCATGGCCCTCACCGATGACCTCAATGCCGCCGGGCCGCTGGACATCATCATCAACAATGCAGCCCAGACAGTGCGACGCTCCGGCAATGCCTACAAGCCGCTTGTCGACGCCGAGGACGAGCCGCTCCCGGCCGCCCTGGAGGCAGCCAACGGGGGGCCTGAACTCGTCACCTTCGGCCACGCGCACGACAAGCACCCGCTCGCGATCGCCAGCAGCGTCACCGAGCACCCGGTCCTGGCCGGGGATGCGGTCACGTCCCTTGCCCTGTCAACCGGTTCGGCTTCGCTGGAACGGATCGCCGCCGGAACGGCCATCGACGCCGGCGGCCTGGTCCCGGACCTCGCCACCATCAACAGCTGGACACAGGTGGTGGACGAGGTGGACCCGCTGGAGATGCTCGAGGTGCAGTTGTGCAACGTGACCGCGCCCTTCCTGCTGGTCAGCCGGTTGCGGGACGCCATGAAACGCTCAACTGCGCGCCGCAAGTACATCGTCAACGTCTCCGCGATGGAGGGCCAGTTCTCCCGGGCGTACAAGGGACCCGGCCACCCGCACACCAACATGGCCAAGGCCGCTCTGAACATGATGACCCGCACCAGTGCCCAAGAGATGCTGGAAACCGACGGGATCCTCATGACCGCCGTCGATACCGGCTGGATCACCGACGAACGCCCGCATTTCACCAAGGTCCGGCTGATGGAGGAAGGCTTCCACGCGCCGCTGGACTTGGTTGACGGCGCGGCCCGGGTCTACGACCCGATCGTCATGGGCGAAAACGGCGAGGACCAGTACGGGGTGTTCCTGAAGGACTACAAGCCCAGCCCCTGGTGAACCGGCGGGCCCGGGGCCTCGCGGCAGCTGCGGTCGTTCCGTAGCATGGGTCCATGAACAGCGCACCCCAGGACGGCAAGCTAACCTTCGACGAGTGCTGGGACCTGCTGAGCACTTCAGTGGTGGGCCGACTCGCCTTCATCGTGGACGGGCACCCGGAAATCTTTCCGGTCAATTTCGTCGTCGAGCACCGCAGCATCGTCTTCCGGACCGCCGCAGGCACCAAGCTCTGGCAAACCAGCAAGGAGACGCCCGCGGCGTTTGAGATCGACGGCTACGACGCAGACAGCCAGGAGGCTTGGAGCGTCGTGGGGCGCGGCACCACGGCCATCGTGGACAGCGATGTGGAGCAGGCGGCGGCGGACGCCCTGGGGCTGGAGCCGTGGGAGCCTGGCGACAAATCCCATTATGTCCGCCTGTCATTGCAGGTGCTGACCGGCCGCCGCTTCAGGGTGGCAGTCCCGCACATCTGGAGTACCCGGCTGGCAGACCAGCGCAGGGCGGCTTTCGAGTAGCCTGGGAGCGATCTGGCGGGTCCAGCGGCTGCGGCGTAGGCTCAGGTCCATGACCGACGTGCAGCCTGCCGCAGCATCCCACGAGTCCGTCGAACACCTGGATTCCAGCGAGTGCTGGCACCTGCTCCGCCAGGTTTCGGTGGGCAGGCTGGCCGTCTGGGTGGAGGACCACCCGGACATCTTCCCGCTCAACTACACCGTGGACCACGGTACGCTGGTGTTCCGCACGGCTGAGGGCACCAAACTTGGTGGCGCCCTCGGGGAATCACCAGTGGCACTGGAAGCCGACGGAGTGGATGCCGAATCAGGCATGGCCTGGAGCGTGGTGGTCAAGGGGAAAGCTGCAGCCCTCAAGAGCACCGAGGAAATCCTCGATTCTGCGCGCCTCTACCTCTTCCCCTGGCAGGCAGGCCAGAAGGACCACTTCGTCCGCATCACACCCGACTCGGTCACCGGCAGGCGCTTCAAGGTCACGCCGCCGCTCACCTGGTGGACCCAGCTCAGCGGCGCAGTCCGGTCCGCGCCGGAATGATCTGCCCCCGGCTCAGGCCAGGCGGGTGATCTCGACGCTTACGCTGAGGTCGGAGCCGCCCCCGCCGGACAGGATGCCCTTGAGCGGCGGTACGTCCCGGTAATCCCGGCCGCGGGCCACCGTCACGTGAAAGTCACCGGCCGGCTTGTGGTTGGTCGGATCCCAGCTGCGCCATTCGCCGTCCCACCATTCCAGCCACGCATGGGACTGTCCGGCCACCGTCTCGCCGATGTCCGCCGTCGACCGCGGGTGCAGGTAACCGGAGACGTAGCGGGCCGGGATGCCGCGGCTGCGCAGGGCACCGATGGCAAGGTGGGCCAGGTCCTGGCAAACGCCCTGGCGCTGACCCCAGGCTTCCTCGGCGTTAGTGGTCACGCCGGTGCTGCCCTTCATGTAGGTCATCTCACCGCGCATCCAGGCGAAAATGGCCATCGCGGCCTCGTGCGGGTTCTTGCCTGCAACCACGCCGGGGATGATGCCGAGGACCTCCTCCCCCGGACCGGTCAACTGTGACTGCGGCACCCAGTCGCTGAACTGGTTGGTCGTCTCGGGGGAAGCGAGGTCGTCCCAGCCCACGATATCCGCCTCCGAGGGGACACGTACCGCCCGGTGGACCTCCACCGTGGTGGTGGCCAGGACTTCCAGGTGCTCGTGCGGCATCTGCATGTCGAACGCCGTGACCCGGGTGCCCCAGTAGTCGCGGTAGCTGCTGACGGCAGCCTGCGACGGCGTGACCTTCATGGAGGACTCCAGCACCACCTGCTGCGGGTCCGTCAGCGGAGTCATGCGCGCCTCGTTGTAGGAAAGCGTGACGCGCCGCTTGTACTTGTAGCCGGTCCTGTGGACGATGCTCAGCCGGGTCATGAAACTTCTCCCACCCAGGCCAGTTCATCCGCCTGATTGAAGTACTTACGGGAAATGGCGTCGGACGCCTGCGCGACGGCCTTTTGCACGCGCTCCATGTGCTCCGGAAGTTCGGACATGAGGTCGTCCGTGCGGTGGAACTCCAGGAAGGTGCGGGCCTGGCCCACGATGCGGCGGGCGTCGTTGATGAAGCCGACGCGCTGGGCCGAGGGGTCCAGCTTCGCCAGGCACTCGTCGGCGTCGCGCAGGGCGTAGACGATGGAGCGCGGGAACAGCCGGTCCAGCAGCAGGAACTCGGCCGCATGCTGGTCGCCGAACGCGGCCCGGCGGGTCCGCAGAAAGGACTCGTAGGCACCCGCGCAGCGGAGCATGTTCACCCAGGACATGCCTGCGGAGAGGACGTCCCGCGTGGAGAGCATCCGGGCGGTCATGTCGGCCCGTTCCAGCGAACGGCCCAGCGCCAGGAAGAGCCAGCTGTCGTCGTGGCTGACCGTGGTGTCGGCCAGGCCGCTGACCATGGCGGTGCGCTCCAGCACCCAGTGGCAGAAGCGGTACGTGCCCACCACGTCCTTGCGGTGCTGGTTCAGCCCGTAGTAGGTGGTGTTCAGGCTCTCCCAGAGGCCGGACGACACCGTCTCGCGGGCACGCCTGGCGTTCTCGCGGGCAGCGCCGAGGGACCCTGCGATCGAGGTGGCGCTGTGTTTGTCGTACGCCAGGGCGTGGAGCAGTTCCTCCAGCCCGAAGTCCTCGCTCTGCGGGCGGGCACCCATGACGCCGAGCAGTTCGCGGGCAACACTGCGCCGCTCCTCCGTGGGCAGGTGGTTCAGGCGCTCCAGGTGGACGTCGAGGATACGGGCCGTACCGTCGGCCCGTTCAACGTAGCGGCCGATCCAGAACAGGGATTCGGCAATTCGGCTAAGCATTCGCGGGTACCTCCTGCGCGTCAGAAATCTGCTGCTGCTGCTGCTGTTCCGACTGCCGGTCGCGCCAGTTGCTCTCGACCGGCCACACGGAGACCCGCTCGCGGACGGTGACGGAAGGCCGCGGGAGCCGCTCCACCGGCACCTGCGGCGACCCGGCCAGCACCCAGGTGTCCTTCGACCCGCCGCCCTGGCTGGAATTTACGATCAGTGATCCCTCCTTGAGGGCAACGCGGGTGAGGCCGCCGGGCAGCACCCAGACGTCGTCGCCGTCGTTGACCGCGAAGGGCCGGAGATCAACGTGGCGGGGCCCGAACTTGTCGCCGCTGAGCGTGGGCACGGTGGACAGCTGGAGCACCGGCTGCGCGATCCAGCCGCGGGGGTCGGCAATGATGCGCTTGCGCAGCGCGTCGAGTTCGTCCCTGGACGCGTCCGGACCGATCACCAGGCCCTTGCCGCCGGAGCCGTCCACGGGCTTGACTACGAGTTCGTCCAGGCGGTCCAGGACGTGCTCGCGGGCTTCCTTTTCCTCCAGCCGGAAGGTGTCCACGTTGGCGATCACCGGTTCCTCACCGAGGTAATAGCGGATCAGGTCCGGAACGTAGCTGTACACCAGTTTGTCGTCCGCCACGCCATTGCCTACCGCATTGGCGATGGTGACGCCACCGGCACGGGCGGCATTGACCAGGCCGGGGCAGCCGAGCATGGAATCGGACCGGAACTGCAGCGGGTCCAGGAAGTCGTCGTCGATGCGTTTGTAGATGACGTCGACGCGCTGCTCGCCCGCCGTGGTGCGCATGTACACGCGGTTGCCGCGGCAGATGAGGTCGCGGCCCTCCACGAGCTCCACGCCCATCAGGCCAGCCAGGAGGGTGTGCTCGAAGTACGCGCTGTTGAAGACGCCGGGGGTCAGCACCACCACGGTGGGGTCGTCCACGCCCGAGGGCGCCGTCTTACGGAGGGCGGACAGCAGCCGGCGCGGGTATTCCTCCACCGGGCGGATGAGCTGGGATCCGAAGGCCTCCGGGAGGCCCTTTGCCATGGCCCGCCGGTTCTCCAGCACATAGCTCACGCCGGAGGGCACGCGGACGTTGTCCTCCAGGACCCGGAACGTTCCGGCGGCGTCGCGCACCACGTCGATACCGGAGATGTGCACGCGCACCCCGCCCGCGGGTTCGAAGCCGTGCACGGCGCGGTGAAAGTGTGCGCTGGTGGTGACCAGCTGCCGCGGGATCACGCCGTCGGACACCACGGTCATCTTGTCGTAGACGTCGTTAAGGAACGCTTCGAGGGCGCGCACCCGCTGGGCGACGCCTCGCTCCAGCACGTCCCACTCGTCGGAGGGGATGACGCGCGGCACGATGTCCAGCGGGAACGGGCGCTCCTCCCCCGCGAAGTCAAAGGTCACGCCGCGGTCCAGGAACGTCCTCGCCATCGAGTCCGCCCGTGCACTGACATCCGCCAGGGACAGCTTCCGCAGGGCACCCGCAACCTGGCCATACGACTGGCGTGCCTTTTGCCCGGGGGCAAACATCTCGTCGTAGGCGCCGGTGCGGCCGGCAGCCTCGGAGTAATCCTGGAATAGGTCAGACATGGTCATTAGCCAACCACCTTTTTGTTGCGAATTCATTTCCCGTCCCGCCCTGGCGTGTTGGCGGGACTTCCGGTTGGTCTTTGGCGGCGACGTCCGGCAAGGTTGGGAGGTGCCAGACTTCCGACTCCCGCCGCCGCTGCCGGAGCAGTTGCACGGGATGACGCATCAGAACCTTACCCGGATTCTGCCCGGCCTGCTGACCGCCGTCGTCGCCCTTGCCTTCGCATTCGCAATCCATGCGGCCATTCCTGTGCTTCCGGCCATGACCCTGGCCGTGGTCCTGGGCCTGCTCGCGGCAAACCTTCCCGGTACCGCGGTGTGGACGGCCGGCCGCGCGCGGCCGGGGCTGGACTTCGCCGGCAAGCACCTGATGCGCGGCGGCATCGTGCTTCTGGGACTAAAGGTGAGCCTCTCGGACGTGCTGGGCCTCGGCTGGCTGGCCCTCCTGCTCATTACGGCGGTGGTGCTGGCCAGCTTCGCGGGCACCTACGGGATTTCCCGGGTGTTCCGGCTTCCGGCGGATACGGCACTACTGATCGCCACCGGCTTTTCCATCTGCGGTGCCTCGGCGATCGGTGCGATGGCCGCGGTGCGGCGCATCAGCCACCGGGACACCGTCCTGCCCGTAGCACTCGTGACGCTGTGCGGAACGCTCGCCATCGGCGTGCTCCCGCTGCTGGTCCACCCCCTGCAGTTGAGCACCGAGGCCTTCGGTGCCTGGACCGGCGCCTCGGTGCACGACGTCGGGCAGGTAGTGGCCACGGCGCAAACGGCAGGTCCGGCGGCACTGGCCCTCGCAGTCGTCGTCAAGCTCACCCGGGTGATCCTCCTGGCGCCGATGGTGGCCATGGCCGGGGCCGAACAGCGGATCCGGCACCGCCGGGAGGCCGGCAGCCGGGCCGGCGGCCGCATCGCCGGCAAGCCTCCGCTTGTCCCGCTGTTCGTCGTCGGATTCATCGCCATGGTGGCGCTGCGCTCCAGCGGCTGGCTCTCCGCCGGATGGCTGGAGGCAGCAGCCGGGCTGCAGGACGTGCTGCTGGGCGCTGCCCTGTTCGGGCTCGGATCGGCGGTACGAATCCGCACCTTGCTGCACACTGGGGCACGCGCCGTGCTGGCCGCCCTCGCAGCGTGGCTGCTGATCGCGGTCCTCGGGCTGGCCGCCGCGCTGCTGATGGTTCAGTAGCCCCGTGCTTCAGTAGCCCCGCGCTTCAATAGCCACGTGGTTCAATAGCCCCCGTGCTTCAGTAGCCCCGCGCTTCAATAGCCACGTGGTTCAATAGCTGGGTGCCGAACCAGAATCTCCAGCGCAGCGAAACGGCAGAGCGGTCCGCCCTGATCACCACCCACAGCTACGACGTCTGGCTCGACGTCCGCAAGGCACCGGATCCAGGGACCGCGGGGTACACCAGCCGCAGCACCATCGCCTTCTCGGCAGCGCAGCCGGGGGCATCCACCTTCCTGGACTTCATCGCCGGGGACGTGCACAGCGTGGTCCTCAACGGCGTAGAGCTGCCCGTCCCTGCCATGGTGGACGGGGCACGGATCCGGCTGGACAACCTCCAGGCCGAGAACAAGGTGACGGTCACCGGAACTGCCCTCTACAGCAGCTCGGGCGAGGGCATGCACCGCTTCTTCGACCCGGCCGACGGCCAGTGCTACCTCTATACCCAGTACGAGCCGGCCGACGCCCGCCGGGTCTTCGCGAACTTCGAACAGCCCGACCTCAAGGCCCGGTTCACCTTCTCCGTCACCGCCCCGGCCGGCTGGAAGGTGGCCTCCAACGGCGCCGAGGCAGCGCGCCTTCCGCTGGCGGAGGACCCGGCAGCGGCCCGCTGGGACTTCGCTCCCACCCTGCCCATGTCCACCTACATCACCTCGGTGCTGGCCGGCCCATACTTCAAGGCCGAGGACCACTGGAGCAGGACGGACGACGCCGGGACCCGCCTTGACGTGCCACTGGCACTCTACTGCCGGGTCTCCATGGCACCGTCGTTCGACGCCGCAGAGCTGTTCAGGCTCACCAAGCAGGGACTGGAATTCTTCAACCAACTGTTTGACTACCCCTATCCGTGGGGCAAGTACGATCAGGCCTTCGTGCCCGAATACAACCTGGGCGCGATGGAAAACCCAGGCCTGGTGACTTTCACGGAAAACTACGTGTTCACTTCGCGTGCCACCGATTCCCAGTACCAGGGCCGCGCCAACACCCTGCTGCACGAGATGGCCCACATGTGGTTCGGCGACCTTGTGACCATGCAGTGGTGGGACGACCTGTGGCTGAAGGAATCCTTCGCGGACTACATGGGCACCCTCGGCGTGGACCGCGCCACAGACTGGGACACGGCCTGGGTCAACTTCGCGAACAACCGCAAGGCCTGGGCCTACGTCCAGGACCAGCTGCCCACCACCCACCCGATCGTCGCCGACATCCCGGACCTCGAGGCGGCCAAGCAGAACTTCGACGGCATCACGTACGCGAAGGGCGCCTCGGTCCTCAAGCAGCTCGTGGCGTACGTCGGCTTCGACGCCTTCATCGCCGGGTCCCGGCAGTACTTCAGGGACCACGAGTACGGCAACACCACGCTGGCGGACCTGCTCGGCGCCCTGGCCGGCTCCTCCGGCCGGGACCTCACCACCTGGGCCAGGCAGTGGCTCCAGACGTCCGGCATCTCAACGCTGAGCGCCGAACTGCAAACCGCTGGCACGGCGGACGGCACGGCCGTTCTCGAGCGGGTCACGCTGCTGCAGGACGCCCCCGACCCTGTCACCGGGCAGCAGGAGCCGCGCCCGCACCGGCTGCGCATCGGGCTGTACAACTTCGACGCTGCCGGCATGCTGGTCCGGACTGATTCCGTGGAGACTGACCTGACCGGCGGCGCCGAACAAGTCGCAGGACTGTCCGGGAAGCCCCGCCCGGCGCTGCTCCTGGTCAACGACGAGGACCTCAGCTATGCCAAGGTCCGGCTGGACCCCGTGTCCGAGGCTACCGTCCGAGCTTCCCTGGACCGGATCAGCGACCCCATGGCCCGCGCCCTGTGCTGGTCCGCATTGTGGAACTCGGCCAGGGACGGCATTGTGCCCGCTTCACAGTACGTGGATGCCGTGCTCCGGTTTGCTTCCGCCGAGTCCGGCATCGGCGTCCTGCTGAACATCCTGGGCAACGCCACCATGGCCCTTGAACAGTACGTGCCGGCCACGGAACGCGAAGGCCTGCGGAAGTGCTTTGCCGAGCGTGCTGTACGCGAAATGTACGCGGCGGAGCCTGGTTCCGACCAGCAGCTTGCCTGGGCCAGAACCCTCGCCACGGTGAGCCGGACCGAGGGCAGCCAAACGGCGCTGCTCCGCGGGCTGCTGGACGGCGGCGAGCGGGTGCCCGGACTGGCGGTGGACGCGGAGCTCCGCTGGAGTCTGTGGCACGCGCTGGCGGCCCGCGGCCTGGCCACGGAGCAGGAGCTCGACGCCGAGCTGGCCAGGGACACCACAGCCTCCGGACGGGCCGGCCATGCCACGGCGCTGGCCGCCCGGCCTGAGGCCGCCGTCAAGGCCGCCGCCTGGGATGCGGCGGTCCGCGGGACGGCGCTCACCAACCAGCTGCTCAGCGCCACCATCGCAGGGTTCAACACCGCCTCCGAAGATCTCCTGGACCCGTTTGTGGAGCCCTACTTCGGGTGCCTGCAAACGGTGTGGGCGGAGCGGAGCATTGAAATCGCAAGCCGGATCGTCCGCGGGCTCTACCCTGGCGTCCGGGACCTGGGCGCAGCCGCGAACCCGGAGCACCATCCGGTGCTGGCACGCACCGACCGCTGGCTCTTAGAGCACCCGGACGCCCCGCGTGCCCTGCGCCGGATCATCATCGAACAGCGAAGCCATCTGCATCGTTCGCTGGCCGCCCAGGCTCTTTCCGCCGGGCATTTTTCGGACGGGAAACATCCGGCCGGGTAACCCGCGGACGGGCATTAGGGTACCCGGTGCAGCCACGTGCCTGTGCCGAACTTGGAGGCAACACGTTCACGGGCGGCCTCCAGCTCCTGCGCCGTGATTTCCGATGGAGTGGCCCCGTAGCGTTCGGCAAACACTTCCATCATGGCCGCCACGATCTCGGTCCGGGCCAGTCCTGTCTGGCGGCGCAGCGGGTCCACGCGTTTCTTGGCGCTGGTGGTTCCCTTGTCCGAAAGCTTTTCCTTGCCGATCCGGAGCACGTCCACCATCTTGTCGGCGTCGATGTCGTAGCTCATGGTCACGTGGTGGAGCATGCCGCCGTTGGCCAGCCGCTTCTGGGCCGCCCCGCCGATCTTGCCCTGGCTGGTGGCGATGTCGTTGAGCGGGACGTAGAAGGCGTCGATGCCGAGCTTCTTCAGGGCGGCCATGACCCACGCGTCGAGGAACGCGTAGGAGTCGGCGAAGCTGATGCCGTCCACGAGGGTCTGCGGCAGGTAGAGCGAGTAGGTGATGCAGTTGCCCGCCTCCATGAACATCGCTCCCCCGCCGCTGATGCGCCGGACCACGGTGATGCCGTGCCGAGACACGCCGTCGGGGTGTACCTCGTTGCGGTAGGACTGGAAGCTGCCGATCACCACCGACGGTTCCTCCCAATCCCAGAAGCGGATGGTGGGGTTGCGGCGGCCGGCGCCCACCTCCTCCGTAAGCACCTCGTCCAGCGCCACGTTGAGGTGGGTGGGCAGCACGCTGGGCGCGATGATGTTCCAGTGGTGGTCCGTCCATGCGGTGGCCTTCGCCAGTGCCCTGCGGACGGCGATGGCCACAGCGTCGGCCGAGAACCCGAACAGCACCGCGTCCTTCGGCAGGGAGTCCTCCACGGCGGCGGCGATCTCGGCCGCCGTCGAACTTTCCGGCAGCCCGCCCAGGGCGGCGTTAATGGCCAGGAGGGCCTCATCGGGTTCGAGGAAGAAGTCGCCGCTAAGTGACACGTCCGCGAAGACGCCGTCCCGGACATCGAGGTCCACCACCACGAGCTTGCCGCCCGGGACCTTGTACTCACCGTGCAGCCCCGCGGCCGCTTCTCCCCTTGCAGATATTGGCGTGGCAGTCATGCCTTCCATCCTGCCCCACAAACGCGAAAAGCCCGCACCGTTGCCGGTGCGGGCTTTCCAAAGAACCTTGGGGCGAAGTGAATTACTTCTTGCCGCCGAAGCCCTTGAAGCGAGCGTTGAAGCGCTCGACGCGGCCAGCGGAGTCCATGATGCGCTGCTTGCCCGTGTAGAACGGGTGGGACTCGGAGGAGATTTCGACGTCGATGACCGGGTAGGTGTTGCCGTCTTCCCACTCGATGGTCTTCGAGGAAGACACGGTGGAGCGGGTCAGGAACTTCGTGCCGGAGGCCAGGTCGTTGAAAACAACAGCTTCGTACTTCGGGTGGATATCAGACTTCATAATGGGACCTTTGTTCACGCAGCTGGATTTTGCCAGTTGCCAGGTATGAATGGGATGGCTTCCATCCGTGCCTCGCCCGTCCAGAAGGCCGGCGAAAAACACAGTGGAACCAGCTATCAATCATAGCCGATCGTGGAGGAACTAACGAACCGGGAGGGAGTGCGTCCCGTCCCCTTTGGCGCGGCTGGAACTCCAGCCCTGTTCGTGCAGCCGCGCAAAGCCGTCGAGGAGGAGATCGAGGGCGAATTCAAACTCAAACTGGTCGTCGCAGCCGTGCCCCACCACGGAGCCCTCGTCGTGGGCACCCGAGGCGGCAACAACAAGGATGTTCGGATACCGCTCGGCCATGTGCCGGAGCATGGCGGCCTGCGCTTCGGGCGGGAGCTGCGCCTGCGCAGCGGGCTCCTGGCTTGCTGAGTCGTCGAACAGCTCCTGGGTGAATCCCCACATGCGGCCGCCGAGGGCATGCATGACGTGGTGTGTCAGGTCGGCGGAGAAGCCGCCGGACAGGAACATGCCGGCGAATGAGTCCATGTAGTTGAGGACTGCGGGCGTCTTGGTGGTGCGGGTTTCGATCACCCTGCGGGCCCATGGATGGCGCTGGAGCACCTGCCGTGCGGAAAGGACGCGCAGCCGGATGGCGGCCTTCCAGTCCAGGTCGGGCACCGGCGGCTCGATCTCGCCGACAATCACTTCCACGATGCCGTCAAGGAGTTCCTCCTTGTTGGCCACGTGTTTGTAGAGGGCCATTGGAACGACGCCGAGTTCCTGCGCGAGCCGGCGCATGCTCAAGGATTCCACGCCGGCCCGGTCGGCAAGGACGATGGCGGACCGCAGCACTTTCTCCCTGCCCAAGGGGTTTCGGCGCGGGTTTTTCTCCAGCTCAGTCATCTGGGCCTCCTTTCCGCCGGGAACTTTCCATTGACAAGTGTACGCCGTACACCTAGCTTTATATCCTAGGTGTACGGCGTACACCGAAAGTCTTCGGGACGGGGAAACTGACATGTCGACCAAAACGCTGATTCGTTCCAAGCCTGCTCCACGTTCCCGGGGGCGGTGGCTCGTGCCGGCCGGGCTGATCGTCGTCAGCCTCATTCCGGTGATCTTCGGATCCCTGCGCGTCGCAGAGTTCGCCGCCGGAGCCCCGGTCACGCCGGCCAATGCACGCTTCTTCGACTCCCCCGCGCCCGTACTGATCCACATTCCTGCAGCCATCGTGTACAGCTTGCTGGGGGCGTTCCAGTTCGTCCCGAGCCTTCGCCGGGGCAAGGGGCGCCGGTCCAGCTGGCACCGGCTCGCGGGCGTCATCCTCATTCCGGCCGGTCTGCTCGTTGCCCTGTCAGGGCTTTGGATGTCAGCCTTCTATGACCTGCCGGAAGGCGACGGCCAGGCTCTTTTCGTCCTGCGGATGATCTTTGGCTCGGCCATGCTGGTGAGCATTGTCCTGGGCGTGCTGGCGATCCGGCAGCGCGACTTCGTCCGGCACGGGGCGTGGATGGCACGCGGCTACGCCATCGGCATCGCCGCGGGGACCCAGGCCCTGGTTTCGATCCCCTGGATGCTGCTGGCTGGGCAGCCCGACGAACATGCCCGGGCTGTGCTCATGGGCGCCGGATGGGTCATCAACCTGGCGGCGGCCGAATACTTCGTCCGCAGGCGGGGGCGGCGGATCTAACCTCTGGCCAGGGGATGGGTTACGTCCGCGGCCGCAGCTCCCAGAAGGCGACGGCGGACGCCGCCGCCACGTTGAGCGAGTCCACGCCTGCGCGCATCGGGATCTTGACCGCGAGGTCGACGGCGGCAAGCGTGTCCGCGCTCATGCCGGCACCTTCCGTGCCCAGCACCAGGGCGAGCCGCTCCGGGTTTCTTGCTGCCAGCTCGTCCAGGTCCACGGCGTCCTCGGTGAGCTCCATGGCTGCCACCGTGAACCCCTGCTCCTTGAGGAGGGTCAGGTCCTGCGGCCAGCTGTCCAGCCTTGCCCACGGCACCTGAAAGACGGTGCCCATGCTGACGCGGACGCTGCGGCGGTACAGCGGATCGCCACAGCGCGGCGACACCAGGACGGCATCGACGTCGAGCGCCGCTGCCGACCGGAAGATCGCCCCTACGTTGGTGTGGTCCACGATGTCCTCGAGGACTGCCACGCGCCGGGCGCCTGCCAGCAGTTCCGGCAGCGGGACCGGCGCCGGGCGGTGCATGGCTGCCATGGCTCCGCGGTGCAGGTGGAACCCGGTGATTTCCTCCAGGAGGCCGGCGCTGCCGATGTACGCGGGAACGTCCGGGTACTGCTCGAAGATGTCCGCGAGGTCCGGAAGCCATTTCTCGGCGAGGAAAAAGGACCGCGGCCGGTGCCCGGCGGCGAGGGCGCGCCGGAGTACCCGGGAGGATTCGGCGATGTACATGCCCTCGGCGGGTTCGCGGAGCTTCCGGAGGTGAACGTCCGTCAGCTGGGTGTAGTCGGCGACGCGCGGATCCGCGGCTGACTCGAGATAGTGGAAAGTCACCGGGTGGTCATTTCGATAAGCACTTGCATTTCACTGATCATTTGAGCAGGTTCGCTACCAGGAAGCCGAGTGCCACCAGGCCGAGGGCAAAGATGACGCCGCGCAGCACGGGCGGGGACAGCTTGCGGCCCACCTTGGCGCCCACGAGGCCGCCGATGAGGGAGCTGACGGCGATGATGGCCACCACTGCCCAGTTGATCCGGTCGAAGGCGAACAGCAGATAGGAGGCGGCCGCGATCAGGTTCACACCAAGTACCAGGACATTTTTCATGGCGTTGGCGTTCTGGATGGTGCCCGTCATGAACACGCCGAGGATGCCCACCAGCAGGATTCCCTGTGCCGCGACGAAGTAGCCGCCGTACACGCCGGCGAGGAAGACGAGGACCACCAGCAAAACGCTGTGGTGCTTGTCCCGCAGGGCGTGCTCGGGGTTTTCCTCGCGGTTCCGCACCCACTGCTGAAGCCTGGGCTGGAACACCACCATCAGCAGGGCCAGGACAATGAGCACCGGTGCCGCGTAGTGGAAGACCTTCTCCGGCAAATGGAGCAGGAGCCAGGCTCCGCTGATGCCGCCCAGCAGGGAAGCCGGCAGGAGCCGCAGGAGCTGCCGGCCGCGTCCCTTCAGCTCCCGGCGGTAGCCCCATGCGCCCGCCGCGCCTCCGGCGACGAGGCCCATGGCGTTGCTCATGGAGGCCGTTACCGGTGCGATGCCCAGCGCAATCAGCACCGGGAAGGTGACGAGGGTTCCGGACCCGACGACGCTGTTGATGGTGCCCGCCCAGAGGCCGGCGAAGAACACAAGGATGCCGCTGAAAAACTCCACGCTGTGCCGGCTGCTCCGCTAGCGGCGGGCGGTTGCCGTGTAACGGCCGGCGTTTACCGAAACGTCCAGGGGCAGGCCGAACGTTTCGCTCAGGTTGTCCGAGGTGAGGACCTCTTCCACCGGGCCGGCAGCCACCACTTCGCCGTCGCGCATGAGCATGGCATGGGTGAAGCCCGGCGGGACTTCCTCAAGATGGTGCGTGACCAGCACGATCGCCGGAGCGTCCTCGTCCAAGGCCAACTGGCTCAGGCGGTGCACCAGGTCCTCGCGGCCGCCAAGGTCGAGGCCGGCGGCGGGCTCGTCGAGCAGGAGCAGTTCGGGGTCGGTCATGAGGGCGCGGGCGATCTGCACGCGCTTACGCTCGCCCTCGGAGAGCGTGGAGAACTTGCGGTTCAGGAGCGGGCCCATGCCCCAGTCGTTCAGGAGGGCGAAAGCGCGGCGTTCGTCGTCCTTCTCGTAGCCCTCGCGCCAGCGGCCGGTCACGCCGTAAGCGGCAGTGACCACGACGTTGAGCACCTTCTCGTATTCGGGGATCTGGTTGGCCAGCGCGGCAGATGAGAGTCCGATACGTGGCCGCAGTTCGAAGACGTCAACCTTTCCGAGGCTTTCGTCCAGGATGCCGGCGATGCCGCTGGTGGGATGGAGCCGTGCCGCGGCGATCTGCAGCAGAGTGGTCTTGCCGGCGCCGTTGGGCCCAAGGATGACCCACCGCTCGCCCTCCCTGACCTGCCAGTCCACCTTGCTCAGGAGCGTTTTGGCTCCGCGCACAACGCTGACGGCGGCCATTTCAAGAACTTCACTCATAGAAGTAGACACTAGGACAAAAAACGGTGCGACTGATAACCGGTAGCGCCGCCCGCCGGCGGGCCTTCCTGCTATATGGCAGTATATGCGTATGAACGCAGATACGCAGGGTTGCAGGCTCGACGTCGACAGCCAGTACGTCGAGCTCGCAGTTGAGATTTTCGCCATGCTGGCAGACGCCACAAGGGTGCGGATCATCCTTGCCCTGCGCGAGGGTGAGATGGCCGTGGGCGCCTTGGCCGAGGTGGTGGGAAAGTCGCCAGCGGCGGTGTCGCAGCACCTGGCCAAAATGCGGCTGGCGCGCATGGTGTCCACCCGCCAAGACGGGACCAAGGTTTTTTACCGGCTCGAAAACGAGCACGCACGCCAGCTCGTCGCGGATGCAATCTTCCAGGCCGAGCATGCGCTCGGCGGGCAGCCGGCCCACCACCGTCTAAAGGGAGCCGCATCATGACCGACCGGATCCAGACCGCCGGCGCACCAGCGGACGGAACCGCCCCGGACTCCCCTGGACAGGGCCACTCGCACGATCAGGCTCAGGACCACTCGCATGGCTATGATCACAGCCACGAGCACGAGCACGGGCACGAGGGGCATCATCATCACGACCACGGACACGGCCGCTCGCACAGTCACGGGCATGCGCATCACAAGGGGCTGAAGGGCTGGCTTTTCGAGCTGTTCGTCCCGCACACCCATGACGCGGTGGACTCTGTTGATGACGCTCTGGAGGCCAGCGCGCAGGGCATCCGAGCGCTGAAGATCAGCCTGCTCATGCTGCTCGGGACCACCGTCCTGCAGTTCCTGGTTGTCCTGGTGAGCGGCTCGGTTGCCCTGCTGGCTGATACCATCCACAATTTTTCCGACGCCCTGACCGCCGTTCCCCTGTGGGTGGCGTTCGTCCTGGGGCGTCGCGCGGCCACCCGCCGCTACACCTGTGGCTTTGGCCGTGCGGAGGATCTGGCAGGGCTGTTCATTGTCGCCGTCGTCGCTCTTTCGGCTGTATTGGCCGCCTGGCAGTCGGTGGAACGGCTGATCCACCCGCAGGTGCTCCATAATCTGGGCTGGGTCATGGGCGCAGGGCTGATCGGCTTTGCCGGCAACGAGGCAGTGGCGTTCTGCCGCATCAGGATTGGATGGCGGATCGGCTCAGCCGCGCTGGTGGCCGACGGCGTTCATGCGCGGATGGATGGCTTCACATCCCTGGCAGTGGTGCTCGGCGCCGGGGGCGTCATGCTCGGGTTCCCCCTGGCGGACCCGATCGTTGGCCTGCTGATCTCGGCGGCCATCATCATCCTGCTGTGGGGAACCGTCCGCAGCATCGGCCGCCGGTTGATGGACGGATTGAGCCCGAACTCGTGGAGCGCGCCTGCCGCACGCTTGAGGGCACGCCTGGCGTCATCGACGTGGAGCGCGTGCAGTTGCGGTGGGTTGGGCACCGCCTGCAAGGTGCGGCGACCATCACTGTGGACGGCGACGCCAGTCTCCGGCTGGCTGAGCAGACCCTGAACCTGGCCAGCCACCGGCTCCGGCACGCCCTGCCCAAACTCGATGAGATGGTGCTGACGCCCACGGCAGCCGGGACCCGCACGTCCTAGCCTTCACGGGTTGTTAGGTGTGGAACGGTTCTTCGCAGAACCGTGCCGGGCTGCGTCTGTGAATACCGCCACCGCTGCAACTGCCAGCGCCACGCCGAAGGAAGCCACGACGTCGGTGAGCCAGTGGTAGCCCAAATACAGCCGGCTAAAGCCAACCAGCGCTGTCGCGGCAAAGGCCGCGGAGAAGCCAAGCACCGCCGTCGTGCGCGTCCCCGACCGCAAAAATACGAGGTAGGCGAGCACAACCGTGAACACGCCGATCCCCACCGTGTGCCCCGAGGGAAACGAGAGGGCATCGTCGGGCCCGAGCAGGAAATCAGAAGCAGGCGGGCGCGACCGGCTGACGAATTGCTTGATGAGAGTGGTCAGCACCAGGGCCAGCATCAAGGCCCCCATGAGCACTGCCGGGCGCCACAACTCGCGCTTCCAGACGACCCATGCCAACGCAAACACCGCGCCGATGACTGCCAGCATTTCCGGTGACGTCACGGTGCTCAGGGCCGCCAGCGGCACCGTGGCGGCAGGGTGGCGCGAATCCACCATCAGGCTGTGCACAGGACCGTCCATCCCCGCCAGCCCCGAGTCAGACTGGACGGCAGCGAACATGAGCCAGAAGGCAGCGTCACCGGCCACCAAGAGAGCCCCGGCCCAGCAAAAAAGTACCTCCTGCGGCACCCTCAGCAGGGGTGCCGGGCGCAGGCGGGCAATCAGGGCAAAGAGCATCAGGCCATTTTGCCCCACCGGCCTCCGGGTTGTCCGGACGTTTGCTGGGAGCCGGCTGGGGGCCGGCCCTGTGCACTGATGTGCACTTGATGTTGTGCGCTCAATGCCGCGCACTCGAGGCCAGGCAGCGGAACCCATGGGCGAGATGCGCTCAGCGGATTCGGGCGGCGGCGCTGCGCTGGATAAGATTGCAGCCATGACTTCGAACGTGACTGCGGTCAGCTACGGCCTGAAACTGTCCCCCGCGGAACCGGAAAACCTGCGGTCCCTGCTGGCGGGCTCCGGCGCCACCTTCGGAGAAGCCTCCAGCACAAGCGACGGACGCTTCGACGTCTGCATCGTGGACTTTTCCGTACCTTCGGGCTATGCCTCGGACATCGCCGGCCTGCGGCACGTCATTGCCGCCGCGAAGGCAAACGCGGAGCGCGCCGGCGTGGACACGGCCATCGTCCCCGCGGAACTGCGGAAGGCGCAACGCAAGCTGCTCATCATGGACGTCGACTCCACCCTCATTCAGCAGGAGGTCATCGAACTCCTCGCCGCCTACGCTGGAAAGCGGGACGAAGTCACTGCAGTCACGGAAGCCGCCATGCGCGGTGAACTGGACTTCGCGCAAAGTCTGCACGCGCGCGTGGCCGTCCTCGCAGGGCTGCCGGCTGCCGTCGTCGACTCCGTCCGCGCGGAAGTGAAGCTGAGTGAGGGAGCCGCCGAGCTGGTGGCCGCATTCAAGGCCGCGGGCCATGCCGTGGCGGTGGTGTCTGGCGGCTTCAACCAGATCCTGCGCCCCATCGCCGAGGAGCTCGGCATGGACTACTGGATCGCCAACGAGCTGGAGATTGTTGACGGGGCACTGACCGGCAAGGTCCTCGGCGCCGTAATCGACCGCGCCGCCAAGGAAAAGTACCTCCGCGAATGGGCGGCCGCCGAGGGCATCGCGCTGGAGCACACCATCGCGGTAGGCGACGGCGCGAACGACCTCGACATGCTCGGCGCCGCGGGCATTGGGGTGGCCTTCAATGCCAAGCCCGCCGTCCTGGCCGTGGCTGACGCCGCCATCAACATGCCGTACCTCGACGCGGTGCGGCACATCGCCGGAGTCTGAAATAGCCGGAACTAGAAGCCCGACGGCGGAGTGAACTGGCTCGCCGTGAAGACGGCCCCGCCGGTGTCCCTGATCAGGGCGGTCCGTGTCCACGCCGTGTCGTCCTGCCCCAGGACGTGACCGCCGAGGCGCTCCGCCTCCTGGACCGCGCGGTCCCGGTCCGCCACGGTGAAGGTGACGTGCCAGTGCGGCCGCTCACCCGGAGCCGCCGGGGCAAGCCAGCCCACTGCGTCCTCGAAGCCGGCTGGGACCGCGTCACCCGATTGCCGTGTCCTGATGCCGGGGTCGACGGTTGCCTCCAGATGGTCGCCGTACCCGGGGCGGCGGATCATGATGCCAAAGTCGAGGCGGTCGAACTCCCAGCCGAAGGCCCTGGTGTAGAAGTCTGCGGCAGCATCCGTGTCCGCTGTATGGAGGTCGCTGAAGTTCCAGCCACCCGGCAGGTTGACCGCCTGGGCGCCCGGCCGCCCACCGGGCTGCCAGATGCGGAACTCGGCTCCCTCGGGATCTGCCAGGGCGGCCCGCACGCCGCCAACGCCCGTATCGGCAGGAGCCGATTTCAGGGTTGCGCCGGCCGACAGCAGATGACGCACCGCGGCGTCCGCATCGTCGACCGCGATGTACGTGTTCCAAGCGGGGACGCCGTGGGTGCCTGCACCGAAACCGGTGATGGCGCCCGTCTCCTGGCCGCCAAGCCGGGCCACCGCGTAACTGCCGGTTTCCCCGAGCGGCACTGAACCGGCGTCGAACTCCCAACCGAACAGTCCCGCGTAGAACGCCATGGCTGCCTCCACGTCAGGCTGCTGGCTGTCCACCCAGCACGGCACGCCGGCCGGATAAGTCCGCTTCGTTGCTGCTGCATCCTCTGCCATGGCTATGACCCTAGGCGCCCCGGGCCGCCGGGACAACGCCTGCGGGGGGCTGAAGTGGATGCCGATGCGCGGGGGCAGTGAGGCAGGGCACAGTGCTGAGCGGGACGGCGAAGGCCCGGCGCTGTTGCACCGGGCCTTCGTATCAACTAACCGTGTCAAGGCACCGCGTCAGGCACCCGCGGAGGGAGCGGCTACCCGGCGTTCTTGCCGAAGTAGTCCGCGCCGCCGGCGTATTCCGTATGTCCGGACTCGACGTCGGCGGTTGCCATGCCGGCCACCACTTCGGCGAACTCCTCGACGGAGTACAGCTTGCCGGCCTCGGCGCGGCGGGCCTCGATGGCGCCGGGGTTTGAACGGTCCAGCAGCGTGGCGGTCACGGTCCCCTCGATCATGTCGCCGGACACCACCACCAGCGAGATGCCCTTCTCCGCCAGGTTCGGCAGGAGTTCGCGAAGGGCGTCCTCACCGGCGCGCTTGCTGCGGGCCACGGGCTCGTACTCGGGCATGGTGGGCACCGAGTTGATGAAGTGGGCCTGGTGGCTGGTCACGAAGACCACCCGGGAGCCTTCCTTCATGAGAGGCACGGCGGCGTTGAGCATGTTGATCTGGGCGTCGCGGTTGAGCTTGAGCGCGTAGCCCTCCTCCATGCCGGTCTCCATGCCGCCAGAGGCGTTGAGGACCAGGACGTCGAGCGAACCGAAGTTTTCCATGGCGGCGCTGGCCAGCGCCTGCACGCCTTCGCGGGTGGTCAGGTCTGCGCCAACAGCAACGGCGCGCCCGCCGGCGGCCTCGATGCCTGCCACCACTTTGTTGGCGCGCGGCGCCTTCTGGCGGTAGTTGACGACGACGGCGGCGCCCTCGCCGGCGAGGATCTTGGCAACTTCGGCGCCGATGCCGCGCGAAGAACCGGTGACGATGGCTGTCTTGTTGTCCAGCTGTCCCATGTGGGCTCCCTTGTCTAAAGCTTGATCTTTGTTCACAACGTCTAACTACTGATGGCCTGCAGTCCATCATGCCAGCGGGCGGGCCGGTTTCCTTTGTCGGAACACCACAAAGAAGGTGCTGGCCCGCCCGTTGGCGAAAGCTGGGTTGGCGCCAGTGGGGACCTAGTGCCCCATGCCGAGGCCGCCGTCGACCGGAATCACGGCGCCGGAGATGTAGGCGGCCTCGTCACTGGAGATCCAGCGCACCACGTTGGCCACCTCGGAGGACTCGGCGAAGCGTCCGGCGGGGATGCTGGACAGGTAATCCTTCTGCGTTGCTTCCGGCAGCTCTGCCGTCATGTCGGTGTTGATGAACCCGGGCGCCACAACGTTGGCAGTGATCCCGCGCGAACCGAGTTCACGGGTCAGGGAACGGGCAATGCCGACGAGCCCGGCCTTGGAAGCGGAGTAGTTGATCTGCCCCGGTGCGCCGTACAGGCCCGAGACGGAGGAGATGAGCACCACGCGGCCCCTGCGCAGCCGGATCATGCCCTTCGAAGCGCGCTTAATGACGCGGAAGGCGCCGGTCAGGTTGGTATCGATGACGGACGTGAAGTCGTCCTCGCTCATGCGCAGCAGCAGCGTGTCCTTGGTGATGCCGGCGTTGGCCACCAGAACCTCGACGGGGCCGTGCGCGGCCTCAACCTCGGTGAAAGCAGCGTCAACGGAAGCTTCGTCGGTCACGTCGGCCTTGACCCCGAGGATGCCCTCCGGCAGCTTCGATTCGCTGCGGTACGTCACTGCCACCTTGTCGCCGTTGGCCAGGAATGCCTCCGCGATGGCCAGGCCAATGCCGCGGTTTCCGCCCGTGATGAGGACGCTGCGGGCCGTGGTTGCTGCTTCAGACATGTGTGCTCCGGATTTCCGCGGAGCCTCGCTCCGCTGTTGTGGCTGGATTTTTAACTGCCTTCGATCTTATCGCCCGATTGGGAGCCATCTTCGGATGGTGAGAGAATTGGGGTAGCCATTGGAGCGTGATGAAACAGTCGTGACAACTGAACCCCAACCCGGACAGCAGACGCCCGGGAAGCGTGATGCAGCCGCCGGCCATCCGGAAGTAATCAGCATCACCGACGCCGCCGCAGCGCATTCCGAAGACATGCGGGAGCGCATGATCAAGTACGCCCTCGCCATGGGTATCCGCATGGTGTGCCTGATCATGATCTTCGTGGTGGATGGCTGGTTCAAGTTGGTTGCCGTGGCGGGCGCGGTATTCCTGCCGTGGGTTGCTGTAGTGATCGCAAACGGTTCGGACAAGGCGGAGATCCACAGCGATGCGCTGCTCGATTACACGCCGTACGCTGAACTGGGAGCGGCCGACGACTCCGGGAGTGCGGACGGGGCCGACACAGCGGATGAACCGACGGTGCTCCAGGGCGAACTCATTGCTGATGACGAAGAAGACGACGACGGCCGGGGACAGAAAGCTTCATGAACATTTTCAACCTGGGTGGCGGCAGCGGCGATGTCGACGGACCCGCATCCGCGGCCACGTGCTCCCGCAAAGCCTGCCGGGCCGACGCGTCCTGGCAGCTGCTGTGGAACAATCCCAAGATCCACACGCCTGACCGCCGCAAAGTCTGGCTGGCGTGCGGTGAGCATAAGCCGTGGCTGGAGGATTACCTGCAGACGCGCGGGCTCTGGAAGGAGACCGTGCCGCTCGAGGCCGCAGAGACCGGCGGGAACAGCTGAATGTACAAGTTCCTGTTTTCCAGCAAGTGGCTGGGCTACCTCCTGCTGGCCGCGATCTTCGCCACCGGTTGCGTATTCCTAGGCCGCTGGCAGATGGACCGCCGGGCGGAGACCCTGGCGGAAATCCAGAGGGTAACGTCGAATTACTCGGCAACTCCCATCACGTTCGATCAGGCCCGCGGTGAGTTCAATCAGCTGGACCCGTCCCGCGAATGGACCCAGGTCAGGCTCCAGGGCAGCTACGACGTCGACGGGCAGCGGATCGTTCGTAACCGGCCCCTCAACGGGCAGCCCGGGTATGAAGTGGTGGTGCCGTTCAAGCTCGTGTCGGGTGAGACCGTGGTGATTGACCGCGGCTGGCTGCCGATCGGCAACAAGACCCCCGGCCGTCCGGACTCCATTCCGGCGCCGCCGTCCGGGCAGATCACGGCAGTGGTGCGGCTCAAGCACAGCGAACCCACGCTCCAGCGCGGCGCACCTGAGGGCCAGCTGGCCTCCATCGACTTGCCCGCTTACGCTGCCGAGCTCGGCTATCCGCTCCTGACGGGCGCCTACGGGCAGCTCGCATCGGAGACGCCACCGGTAGCGGACATGCCGCAGCCGTTCCCCATGCCCTCGGTGGACGAGGGAACGCACCTGTCCTACTCGCTGCAGTGGTTCGCCTTCGGCATCCTCATGTTCGTGGGCTTTGGTTACGCTGCCCGGCAGCAGGCGCGCAACGCAGCGATGGATGCCGAGGACGCCGAGTCGCTGGACGGCGAGCCCGCCCACACGGCCGCGGGAGCCCGCCGTCGTCCGCCGGCACCCCGGAAGCGCAAGCGGCCGACGGCGGAAGAAGAGGAAGACGCGATCCTGGATGCCCAGGGCTACTGACGACAGGAGCGCGGACATGCTTGCCGACCCGGTGGCCAACGTGCGCCGCGCCCTCACCGCCGCCGGCGCCCGCGACACTGTTACGATTCTTCCCGGTGCGGTTCCGACGGCGGCCGCCGCGGCCGATGCGCTGGGCTGCGACGTTGCGGCAATCACCAACAGCCTGGTGTTCGAAGTGGACGGTACTCCCCTGCTGATTCTCGCCAGCGGCGCGGCGAAAGTGGACGTCCGGATGGTCGCCTCCCAGCTGGGCACCGGCCGGATCCGCCGAGCGGCCCCCGATTTCGTGCTGCGCCACACCGGCCAGGAGGTGGGCGGCGTGGCGCCGGTGGGCCATCCTGCCAAGATCCGCACCCTGCTGGATGCCTCCCTCGAAGAGCACCCAACGCTCTGGGCCGGAGCCGGCGACCATCATTCCATGTTCTCCATCAGCTACGGTGAGCTGCAGCGGATCACGGACGCCCACGTATTACGCGTCCGGTAGGAGCTGCCGGGCCGGTTCAGTCCCTTGGGGAGTCCTGAGCGGAAGTAGTTGTTGCGTCGGGTGGCCCTGGCTTCAGGCATGCAGGGTGGGCCGGTAGATGAGCTCTTGGGTGTGGCCGTCGAGCGTCCGGCTCTCGATCAGCTCGAGATCGAAATCGGCGGCGCCTTGGAAGATGGGTTCCTCTCCGGTCTGACCGGTGATCACTGGGAAGACTGTCACCTGGACGCGGTCGACAAGGCCGGCGGCCATCAGTGCCCGGTTCATCGATAGGCTGCCGTGGGAGCGCAGCGGCACGTCCGACTCCTCCTTGAGCCGCGCGACGACGTCCACCGCGTCGCCGCTCACGACGATGGCGTCCGGCCAGTCGAGCGGTTCCTGCAGTGTTCTCGACACCACTGTTGCCGGCAGGTTCGTCATCCGCGTGACCCATGGGTCACGGACGTCGGAATCCTCGGTGCTTGACGCTAGCATCTGGGCGAACGCCCGGTACGTGTTGGCCCCGAAGACCGTCCGCTGCTCCTCACCGTATAAGGCGAGGCGATGCTCGAGCAGCTCGGGGCCTTGCTTGCCCCAGTAACCGCCCCAGTTGCCGCTGTGGGAGCCGAAGCCGTCGAGGCTGGAAAAGACGTCAAAGGTGTAGATAGCGCTCATGCTGTTCTCCTCGAGTGCGGCTGGTCGGGTTTGGGAATGGAGATGTGACGGCGGGATGAGCTTAGCGACCGAAGCTGAGGCTGACCACCGTGTTGATCAGTGCGACTGCGCAGGCCAGAAGCACCGTGCTCCTGGGATTGCCGGAATTTGGCGTCCATCCGACGACAAACCCGGCAGGTTGCTTCTGCGGGTTTGGCAGGGCTGGGGTACGCCGCCCAGGCTCGCGTGCTGACTGGCGGTGCCGTTCATTCCCGTTGTGGCCGTGATCTGAAGTAGTTGTTGCGGCGTGGTTTTCGGTGGGGGTCGAGTTCTGGTGGTGGTTTGAACCAGGGGACGTCGTTGGTGACTTCGATGGTCCAGTTTTCTTTGTGGATGAGGTGGTGGTGATGGCTGCAGAGCAGCACGCCGTTGCCGGTGCCGGTGGTTCCGCCTT
>NZ_JBNHFL010000026.1:0-75998 GCF_059090205.1 Arthrobacter sp. CMU6 | reverse complement strand
CGGACTACATGAAGGCCGTCCCGGACCAGATCCGGCAGTTCGTCCCGAACGACTTCGCCACCCTCGGCGCCGACGGCTTCGGCTTCTCCGACACCCGGGCCGCCGCCCGCCGCTTCTTCAAGAACGACACCCACTCCGTCGTTGTGAAGACCCTGCAGCTGCTCGCAGCCAAGGGTGAGGTTGACGGACAGGCACCGGCGCAGGCGATCGAGAAGTACCGCCTGCTCAACGTGAACGCCGGCACTACGGGCAACGCCGGAGGCGAGTCCTAACCAGCCGGCCTAACCGGAGTGCGAAAACGAACGACGGCGGTTCCCACCCAAGGTGGGGGCCGCCGTCGTCCGTTTGCGGTACTTCAGCGGCACTCCGCCGAAGCGCCGGACCGGCTGTGACTCAGCACAACCGAAGTTGTAGCCTTTGCACAAAATGGAGCTTGCCCCGCAGGGGCCGTATGCTCGAATTATGCCCGAGCCGTCCCCCTCCCCTGCACCGCGCAAACCGTCCTCCCGGACCATGACTCCGGAGAAGACGGAGACCCTGAAAAAGCTCAGGGCCAGCGTCGGTCAGTTGTCCACCACCACCATGCGCCAGCTGGAAAAGTCCCTGCCGTGGTACAGCCGGCTCAGTTCGGACGAGCGCTCCGCACTGGGTCTGGTGGCGCAGAACGGCATCGCGGCGTTCGTCACCTGGTACGAGCGCCCCAGTTCCCCGTCATGGATCCTGTCCGACGTTTTCGGTACGGCCCCGACGGAACTGACCCGGTCCATCAGCCTGCAGAAGGCGCTCCAGCTCATCCGGATCGTGGTGGAAGTGGTGGAGGACCAGGTTCCGGTCATCGCTCCCGAAGCGGACCAGCCCTCCCTGCGCGAAGCAGTCCTCCGGTACTCGCGGGAAGTGGCATTTGCCGCCGCCGACGTGTACGCACGCGCCGCGGAATCCCGGGGCTCCTGGGACACGCGGCTCGAAGCCCTGATTGTGGACGCCATCCTGCGCGGCGAAAACACTGACGCGCTGCGCTCGAGGATCGCCGCGCTCGGCTGGAAGGCGCAGGAGCGCTTCACCGTGATGGTGGGGAACTCGCCGTCGGAACCCAGTGCCAGCTACGTCAGCGAGCTGCGCCGCATGGCTGGCCGGTACGCGGAGGATGCCCTCGTGGGAATCCAGGGCGACCGCCTCATCCTGATCCTGGGCGGCGTGCACGACCGGGAAACCGCGTATGTGAAGCTCAGCGAAATGTTCGCGCCAGGACCGGTCGTTTACGGGGCGGAGGCCAGCTCCCTGCTGGAAGCCAGCGGCTCGGCGCAGTCTGCCTTCGCCGGGCTCACCGCCGCCCGGGCCTGGCCCGCAGCTCCGCGCCCGGTGGCAGCCGACGACCTCCTGCCGGAACGGGTCATCTCCGGGGACGATGCCGCCCGGCGGTCGCTCGTGAAGAACATCTACCGGCCGCTCCTCGCCGCGTCCAACGGGCTGGTGGAAACGCTCGGCACCTACCTGGAACTGGGGCATTCGCTTGAGGCGACAGCACGCGAACTCTTCGTCCATGCCAACACGGTGCGGTACCGGCTCAAGCGCGTTTGCGACGTGACGGGGTGGGATCCGCTGCTTCCCAGGGAGGCCTTTGTGCTCCAGGCAGCCCTGGTGGTGGGGCGGCTTTCCACACCTCCCAAGCCCGCCGTCGAGCGTGTTGCCGCTCGGAACACGAACTGAACCGTTGTAGACTTCCTACAATCTGACCCCGTGAGCTTGGTGTACGGAAACACCAATGGATCACCCGGTAATTTGGAAAGCTGGATACGTGCTTGCAATCGTCTGCCCTGGACAGGGCTCACAGACCCCCGGTTTCCTGGCCCCTTGGCTGGAACTGCCCTCCGTAGCAGGCCATCTGGCCTCCCTGAGCGAAATTGCAGGCATCGACCTCACTGCGCACGGGACCACCTCTGACGAGGAAACCATCAAGGACACCGCCGTCGCGCAGCCGCTCATCGTGGCAGCCGGGCTGGTGGCTGCCAAGTCACTGTTCGACGTCGAACTCAGCACCCTGCCGGTCATCCTGGCGGGGCACTCGGTGGGCGAGATCACGGCGTCCGCGCTGGCCGGCGTGCTCACCGAAAAGGAAGCCATGACGTTTGTGCGTGAGCGCGCCAACAGCATGGCCGCGGCTGCTGCCGTCACCCCCACCGGCATGAGCGCCGTGGTGGGCGGCGACCCCGCCGAGGTACTGGCCGCCATTGAGGCCGCCGGCGCAACGCCGGCAAATGTCAACGGCGCGGGCCAGACCGTCGCCGCCGGCACCTTCGAACAGCTCAAGGCCCTGGCCGAGAATCCGCCGGCCAAGGCGCGCGTGATTCCGCTAAAGGTCGCCGGGGCATTCCACACCTCCCACATGGCTCCCGCAGTGAGCGCCCTCGAGGCGCTCCGCCCGGAACTGCAGCCACAGGCACCCGCCGTGCCGCTGCTGTCCAACTTCGACGGCCGGGAGGTCACGGAGGGCGCCGCCGCCGTCGACAGCCTGATCGCCCAGGTCTCGCGGCCGGTCCGCTGGGACCTCTGCATGGAGACCCTCGTGAACCGCGGAGTCACCGGCGTCATCGAACTCGCTCCCGCGGGCACCCTGGCCGGGCTGGCCAAGCGGGGCATGCCGGGTGTCAAGACCGTTGCTGTCAAAACGCCGGAGGACCTGTCCGCGGCCCTTGCACTCTTCGCAGAACTGGAAGGACAGGCATGAGCAGCACGCCGGTACTGAAGCAGACCCCGCTCAACGAGCACACCCGGATCCTCGGCATCGGCGCTTACCGCCCGGACGTCCTGGTCACCAACGAGGACGTATGCCAGTGGATCGATTCCTCCGACGAGTGGATCCGCCAGCGTACCGGCATCGTCACCCGCCACCGCGCCCCCGCCGATGTCAGCGTGATCGACATGGCCGAGGGTGCCGCCCGTGAGGCCATGCAGAAGGCGGGCATCGAGGCATCCCAGCTCGGTGCAGTGATCGTCTCCACGGTGACCCACCCGTACGCCACGCCCTCGGCTGCCGCGAGCCTCGCCGACCGCCTGGGCGCCACGCCCGCCCCGGCCTTTGACATCTCCGCTGCCTGCGCCGGCTACTGCTACGGCATAGCCCAGGGTGATGCGCTGGTCCGTTCAGGGGCCGCCAAGTACGTCCTGGTTGTCGGCGCGGAAAAGCTCTCCGACGTCATCGACAACCGCGAACGCACCATCTCGTTCCTGCTGGGCGACGGCGCCGGCGCCGTCGTCATCGGCCCGTCGGACACGCCCGGCATCGCGCCGTCGGTGTGGGGATCGGACGGCAGCAAGTGGGATGCCATCGGCATGACCCGCTCCATCCTGGATGTCCGCGACCTCGGCCTCGCAGCACGCCGGTCCGACTCCACGGGCGACCTCGCGCTCCTCGAAGAGGCGCAGGAACTCTACCCGACCCTCCGCCAGGACGGCCAGACGGTGTTCCGCTGGGCAGTCTGGGAGATGGCCAAGGTTGCCCAGCAGGCTCTGGACGCCGCCGGTATCCAGGCCGAGGACCTGGTGGCCTTCATTCCGCACCAGGCCAACATGCGGATCATCGACGAGATGGTCAAGAAGCTGAAGCTGCCCGAGACCGTCACCGTTGCCCGGGACATCGCCGATGCCGGCAACACCTCGGCGGCCTCGATCCCATTGGCCACGCACCGCCTGCTCCAGGAAAACCCCGCGCTGAGCGGCGGACTTGCCCTGCAGATTGGCTTCGGCGCCGGACTGGTCTTCGGCGCCCAGGTAGTTGTCCTTCCGTAGCAATCCCGATAACCAAGCCGCAACCGCGGTTTGCCCATTTCCGGCATCCCCTGCCGGCAATAACAAGAAAAGGAGCCATCAATGGCTAGCAACGAAGAGATCCTGGCCGGACTGGCTGAAATCGTCAACGAAGAAACCGGCCTGGCCCCCGAGGCCGTCGAGCTGGACAAGTCCTTCACCGAGGACCTGGACATCGACTCCATCTCCATGATGACCATCGTCGTCAACGCCGAAGAGAAGTTCGGCGTCCGCATCCCGGACGAAGAGGTCAAGAACCTCAAGACCGTTGGCGACGCCGTTGACTTCATCTCCAACGCCCAGGCGTAAGTAAGACACCCGCCTTCATTGGCCCTAGCCTCTACAGGCTCCAGCTTCACGGCTGAACCCGGCTGGCCGGCCCGGACTTCCCGGATCGGCCAGCCGATGCACCACCCCTAAATTTTTTGCAGACTTCCCCGCACGCCACCCACTCCGGCCACCGGCCAGCAGCACAGGACACGGCAGGCGCACCGACAGAGAGTGATCCCATGACACGCAAAGTAGTCATTACAGGTCTGGGTGCCACCACGCCCATCGGCGGCGATGTACCCACGATGTGGCAGAACGCGCTGAAGGGCGTTTCCGGAGCCCGGACTCTTGAGGATGACTGGGTTGCCAAGTACGAGCTGCCGGTCCACTTCGCCGCCCGGTGCTCCACGCCGGCCCTCGACGTCCTGAGCCGCGTTGAGGCCAAGCGCATGGACCCGTCGACCCAGTTCGGCGTCATCGCCGCACGTGAGGCCTGGGCAGACTCCGGCATCACCGAAATCGACCCTGACCGGCTGGCCGTCGCCTTCGCCACCGGAATCGGCGGCGTCTGGACGCTCCTTGACGCGTGGGACACGCTGAAGGAGAAGGGCCCCCGCCGCGTCCTGCCCATGACGGTTCCGATGCTCATGCCCAACGGCGTGGCCGCCGCCGTCAGCCTGGACCTGGGGGCCCGCGCCGGTGCGCACACACCCGTTTCCGCCTGCGCGTCCGGCACGGAAGCCATGCACCTCGGACTGGACCTGATCCGCTCAGGCAAGGCCGACGTCGTCATGTGCGGTGGCGCCGAAGCCGCCATCCACCCGATGCCGCTTGCAGCCTTCTCCTCGATGCAGGCCCTTTCCCGGCGCAATGACGACCCCGAGCACGCCTCGCGCCCCTACGACCTTGACCGTGACGGCTTCGTCATGGGCGAAGGTGCCGGCGCACTGGTGCTGGAAGCGGAGGAGCACGCCCTCGCCCGCGGTGCCCGGATTTACGGCGAGCTCGCCGGCACCTCGGTGACCGCCGACGCCTACCACATCACGGCACCGGACCCGCAAGGCCTGGGTGCCACCCGCGCCCTCAAGGCAGCCATGTTCGATGGCCGCATCCAGGCGGAGGACGTGGTCCACGTCAACGCCCACGCAACGTCGACGCCGGTCGGAGACAAGCCGGAGTACACGGCCCTGAAGGCGGCGCTCGGCAACCACGTAGGGAGCGTTGCCGTCTCGGCCACCAAGTCGCAGATGGGCCACCTGCTCGGCGCCTCGGGCGCCGTCGAGGCCGTTCTCACCGTCCTGGCAGTCCACGAGCGCAAAGCTCCCCTCACCATCAACCTCGAGAACCAGGATCCGGAGATCCCGCTCGACGTCGTGACCTCGGCCCGCGACCTGCCGGCCGGCGACATCGTCGCGCTCAGCAACTCGTTCGGCTTCGGCGGGCACAACGCCGTCGTTGCCATCCGCAGCGTGTGATGTGACCTAAATCTATGGCCGAAGAAGCCCCCGCCGGTTGGCGGGGGCTTCTTCGTTGCTATGGGGATTGCCGTGGCTCACACGTCAGCCGGGCGGCGCTGCTCGTCAGCCGACTTTGCCCGTCAGCCGGACCCTTGCCCGTCAGCCGACCTGGTGCAGCCAGCGCACCGGGGCGCCTTCGGCGGCGTGCCTGAACGGTTCCAGCTCCTCGTCCCACGCCTCACCGAGGGCAAGCGACAGCTCATGGTAAACGGCTGAGGGATCGCCGGCGCCGGCCTCATAGGCGTAGCGGATGCGGTCCTCTGACACCATGATGTTGCCGTGCACATCCGTTACGGCATGGAAAATGCCCAGCTCGGGTGTGTGGGACCAGCGTCCACCGTCCACGCCCTGGCTGGGTTCTTCGGTGACCTCGAAGCGCAGGTGTGCCCAGCCCCGGAGGGCAGACGCAAGCTGCGCACCTGTCCCCTGCGCGCCGGTCCAGGACAGCTCCGAGCGGAACATTCCGGGCGCGGCGGGCTGAGGGGTCCATTCAAGATCCGTTCGCTTGTCCACGACGGATCCGATGGCCCACTCAACGTGCGGGCACAGTGCGGTTGGGGCCGAGTGAATAAACAGCACACCGCGGGTCATTGCAACAGACATTCCATCCTCCATAGCTGTAGGTACGTCTTCCCCAACGACCTGCATGGATGGATCTGTACTGCTCCGGCCACCGCCTGGTGCCTGTGATTCCTGCCAATCTATGAAGTTACTTGCCGGACTGCCAAGGGGCGCCTGAAAAGCTGCTTCAAGCACAACTTGAAAGTTGCCGAACTTGGATCTTATTGTGCCGTACGCCGTCTAATTACGCCAGTGCAATTCGGCGTGGTGTAGAAGACGCGCCGGAGAAACTCCCTAAGCGCGCGGGTGGGCCTGCTGGTAGCTCTTCCGCAGGCGGTCCACGGAGACGTGGGTATAGATCTGGGTGGTGGCGAGGCTGCTGTGACCGAGTATTTCCTGGACCGCGCGAAGGTCTGCCCCGCCGTCGAGCAGGTGCGTCGCTGCGGTATGCCGCAGGGCGTGCGGGCCTGTGGCGGAGGTATCGCCCAGCGCGTCGAACAGCACCTTCACCACGCTGCGGACCTGGCGCTGGTCCACGCGGCGGCCGCGGGCACCGAGGAAGAGGGCGGGTCCGCTGTCCGCGGCGGCGAGCTTTCCGCGGCCGCGCCGCAGCCAGTCGTCGACGGCGAGCGCAGCCGGGAGCCCGTAGGGCACCGTCCGTTCCTTGTTGCCTTTACCGAGTACGCGCAGGGTTCTCCGGTCCGGGTCGAGGTCATCGACGTCGAGGCCTGCCAGTTCGCCGACACGGACACCGGTGGCGTAGAGCAGTTCAACCATGGCCCGGTTGCGCAGCGCCATGGGATCACCATCTTTGGCCGCCTCGTTGAGATCGGCCAGCAGGCGGGAGAGCTGCTGCTGCTGCAAGACACCAGGCAGGGAACCATCGCGTTTGGGGGCCTGCAGGCGCAGGGCGGGATCGGTTTCGATCAGTTCTTCCCGCAGCGCCCAGGAGGTGAAAGCCCGCGCCGTGGCGGCGCGGCGGGCAAGCGTGGAACGGGACGCGCCGGCCTCGCTCTGGCTGCCGAGCCAGCGCCGGAGGGTGCCCAGTTCGAGCCCCCTGGGATCCGTCACCCCTTCACCGGCCGCATAGCCCAGCAGGCTGGCGACGTCGGAGAGGTATGCGCGCACTGTGTGTTCGGACCGGGCCCGCTCACCCGTCAGGTACCGGCTGAAACCCGTCACGGCCCGGGCGAGGGCAGCCGGCAGTTCCTGTTTCTCCACTCCCCCACTGTCCCAGCATCTGGCGCAGAATCAAGGAACGGCACGGTTGTCGGGGGAAGCGGCGCTGTTAATCGGGAACGGGCAGGTAAGCAGGACACGTCAGGCGCCGCCCGGCGAGGGGGACAACGCCGGGCGGCAGCCCTTTGCTGATTGCCTGGTCCTATGTTGATTGCTTGGTGCGCTTCCAGCCTCCCTGCTCGGAGACGGCCAGTCCCAGCAGGGCCAGCCTGCCAAGGCCCGCACGCACTGATTCGGCGCCGAGGCCGGCCACGCTGCAAAGCTTTTCGACGGAGCTGGCAGAGCGCAGCGGGAGGGCGTCCAGCAGGATCAGGTCCTCAAGCGTGAGGCCGTCGTGATCGGCCGCCTGACCGCTCCTTTCGTCGGGCAAGGACTGGCCGCTGGGCGACGCAAGCTCGGCGATCTCCCCGGCATCAGTCACGCAAACGGCGCCGCCGTCGCGCAGGAGCCGGTGGCAGCCGGCAGAGTTGGCACTGTGGACCGAACCGGGAACGGCTCCCACCGCACGGCCCAGGGTTTCCGCGTGATGCGCGGTATTCAGGGCACCGGACCGCCACCGTGCCTCCACCACAACAGTGACGGACGCGAGGGCAGCGATGAGCCGGTTCCGCTGGAGGAAGCGGTAACGGGTGGGGGCGGATCCAGGCGGAACCTCGGCGAGCACGGCGCCCTGGTTCGCAACGGCACGCAGGAGATCCTCATTCCCGGAGGGATAGAAGCGGTCCACGCCGCCGGCCATGACGGCGATGGTCGGCATGGCACCCGATCCCCCGGCCAGGGCTGCCCGGTGCGCATGTGCGTCAATCCCGTACGCGCCGCCTGACACCACGGTGAATCCCCGCTGCGCCAGGGAGTAGGCAAGGTCACCGGTGACTGACGCGCCGTAGCTGGTGCTGTCCCGCGAGCCCACCAGGGCTACCGCTCGGGCCGCCGGGGGCAGGTCCAGCTCAATGCCCCGCCACCAAAGGCAGATCGGCTGGTGCAGGCCGAGATCGTCCAGCTGGCGGGGCCAGAGCCCATCCGCCGGGATGATCATCCGGCCGCCCAGCCGCTGCATGGTGGCCAGGTCGCGCTCCGGTGCAAGGTCGGGAATCCTCGGTGCCCAGCGCTTCAGCGCTGCACCGAGACCGGCCCACGAGTTCACCGAACTGCTCTCTGCCAGCATGCCCGTGATGTCCTGCTCCAGCCCCGGCCCGTAGCCGACCTGGCCGGTGGCTATCCGCAACGCGTCCGCCGCCCCGGCAACGTGCACCAGGGCCAGGCCCGCGACGTCCTGCGGCTCCATCAGCCTGGACAGCGCGGCACGGGCAAGTCTCTCGTTTTGCATGTGTTCCCTTTCACGCCGCTGCCGAAGCGGTCTGGCGGAGGCTCAGTGCCTGTCCGATGTCGTTTCCGTCCGGCTGCTCCCGGCCACCAAGATCGGCCAGAGTCCACGCTAGGCGGAGGACGCGGTCATAGCCCCTGGCCGTGAGTACGCCCCGTTCCAGGGCATGGTCCAGGATCCGGGTGGTGGCGGACGCCAGTTTCAGTTCGCCGCGCAGGATTCGCCCGGGCACCTGGGAATTCGTTTCCATCCCCCAGGGTTGCAGCCGCTGCAGCTGGCTGGCCCGGGCAGCCAAGACCCGGGCACCGACCGTTGCACTGTCCTCCGCTCCCCCTGACTGTCCAAAGTCCGCCAGCGACACACGGTCCACCTGCAGCTGGATGTCCACACGGTCCAGGAGCGGCCCGGACATCCGCGACATGTAGCGGCGCCGCATGAACGGCGTGCACGTGCATTCAATGCCCTTCCCCGAGGCCTTGCCGCACGGACACGGATTGGCTGCCAACACCAGCTGGAACCGCGCAGGGTAGGCCGCTGCTCCGGCCGAGCGGTGGATGACCAGCTCGCCGCTCTCCAGCGGCTGCCTGAGTGCATCCAGGACCCTGCGTTCGTATTCGGGTGCCTCGTCGAGGAACAGGATTCCGCGGTGGGCCCGCGATGCGGCACCCGGACGCGGCAGCCCCGACCCGCCGCCGATGATCGCCGCGGCCGTGGCGGTGTGGTGGGGATTCTCGAAGGGCGGCCGCCGGACCAGCTGCACCCCCGCGCTGGGGAGCTGGCACAGTGAGTGGATGGCCGTCACCTCCATCGCCTCCGTGTCGCGCAGATCGGGCAGGAGCCCGGGAAGCCGTTCGGCCAGCATGGTCTTGCCGGCGCCGGGCGGGCCCGTCAGCAGCAGGTGGTGGGCACCGGCGGCGGCTACCTCAAGGGCGCGGCGTGCCTCTGCCTGGCCGGACACGTCGCACATGTCCGGGACGGGCGCGTCCACGGAGACAGGCTCTGTCCCCGCGGGTTCGTCCTCCGGCGCGAAGTCCAGGGCAAGTTCCTGAGGGTCAGCGCCGAAATCGAACACCAGCCGTGCCAGGGTCCGGTAGCCGCGGACGCTGGCCCCAGGGACAAGTTCGGCCTCTGCCGCATTCTCCTGGGCCACCACGATATCCGGGAACCCGGCCTGCACCGCGGACATCACGGCCGGGAGTATCCCGCGGACAGGCCGGAGGCGTCCGTCCAGTCCCAGCTCCGCTATGAAGACGGTGCGCCCGGTGGGGCTGATGTCCTCCGCGGCGCGCAGCACCGACATGGCGATGGCAAGGTCGAAGCCTGAACCGCGCTTGGGCAGGGACGCCGGAATGAGGTTGGCGGTGATCTTCCGCCGGCTCAGCGGAATGCCGGAGTTCTGCGCCGCGGAGCGGATGCGGTCCCGGGCCTCGTTGAGGGAGGCGTCCGGGAGGCCAAGGAGCACAAAAGCCGGCAGGGTCTGGCCGATGTCGGCCTCGACCTCCACGATGTAGCCGTTGAGGCCGACAAGGGCCACCGAATAGGCTCTGCCCAGCGCCATCACAGCACCTCCCTGAGGTGCTCAACGGTGGGTTTGCCGACGCCGTCGTCCAGCACGGCTATGACATCCACCCGGCGTAGCGGCAGGCACAGTCCATGGTCCCGGCACCAGGCAGAACCCAAGCGGTGAAGCCGGGCGAGCTTGTCTGCGCCCACGGCCTCGAACGGGTGGCCGTAGGCGAGCGAACGCCGCGTCTTTACCTCGGCAATGACGAGGGCGTCGCCGTCGAGTGCGACGATGTCGATTTCGCCGTCCGGGCAGCGCCAGTTGCGCTCCACGATCAGCATCCCCAGCGATTCCAGGTATTCCGCCGCGAGCTCTTCCCCGCGCCGGCCCAGCAGATCCTTGGCTTTCATGTCCACCTCCGCAACAAGACTGCGGGGGCTGGCTCACCCGGAACAGGGCACTAGCCGGCTATGTGGAAAGACTGGTGGGAAAGACAGGAAAAGGCGGCAGGGATCCCTCAGAAAGACCGGGTGTGGAGGAACAGTGGCGGCCCCGAGGCAACAGTTAAGGAACGGGGGGAGGCAGTATCCTCAGTTGCCGAGGTCGACGTCCTTGGGCAGCGCGAGCTCCTCGTTGCGCGGCAGTTCCTCGACGTTGACGTCCTTGAACGTGATGACCCGGACGCTCTTCACAAACCGCGCCGAACGGTAGACATCCCAGACCCAGGCGTCCTGGAGCGTGAGATCGAAGTAAACCTCGCCGTCGGCGCTGCGCGCCTGCAGGTCCACGTGGTTGGCGAGATAGAAGCGCCGCTCGGTCTCGACCACATAGCTGAACAGACCCACGACGTCGCGGTACTCCCGGTAGAGCTGGAGCTCCATGTCGGTCTCATAGTTCTCAAGGTCTTCGGCACTCATGGTTCCATCTTGCACCATGCGGAGGGAACCCGCGCACCGCACTACTCCGTCAGCAGGTTCCAGCTGACCCGGTGGTAGGGGCTTGGGCCGCGTGTGCGGATCGCTTCCCGGTGCGCTGCGGTGCCGTAGCCCTTGTTGACGTCCCAGCCGAAGTCGGGGTACTCGAGGTGGAGCTGCCGCATGTGCAGGTCGCGCTCGACCTTGGCGAGGACACTCGCGGCGGCGACGCTGAGGCACTGCATGTCGGCCTTGACGAGGGTGTGGACGGGCGCGTCGCAGCCGGGGTCGGTGATGACTTCGTCGAACAGTGACGGCTGGGCGGCGGGCGAGAGCCAGTTGTGGCTGCCGTCGAGCAGGACGACGTCGGGTGTGATGCCGGTGCCGAGGATTTCAAGCCAAGCCCTGTTGCCCGCGGTTCGGAGCGCGCCCATGATACCGAATTCGTCGATTTCGCGCGCGCTGGCATGCCCGACCGCGGAGGCGACGCTCCATGCCCGCACCAGCGGATCGAGCCGTTCGCGGTCTGCTGCCTTAAGCAGCTTGCTATCCCGGACATCCGCGAGCAGTTCCATGTTCTGCAGGTCCACGACGGCGATTCCCACGCTCACCGGCCCCGCGAGGGCGCCGCGGCCTACTTCGTCGACGCCGGCCAGGAACCGCGCCCCGCGGGGAAGGAAGCGCTTCTCGTAGTCAAGGGTGGGTGCAACGGACATGGCTAACCTGCAGACGGCACATTCTTGAAGACATCGGGGTAGTTGTTCAGGGCCGCCCAGCGGTTCATCGGCCAGGCGATGACGGCTGCCTTGCCTTCGATGTCGGCGATGTCCACAAAGCCTCCGTTGCTGTCGGTGTGGGCACGGGAGTCCGCCGAGTGGTTGCGGTTGTCACCCATCACCCAGACCTTCCCCCGGGGCACGACGACGTCGAAGGTGCGCACTGCCGGAACTTCGGCAGGATTGACGTATGTCTCGTCCAGAGCTGCGCCGTTGACGGTGATCTTGCCGCCGGCGTCACAGCAGATGACGTGGTCCCCCGGGAGGCCGATGACCCGCTTGACCAGATGCTGCTCGGAATTGTCCGGCAGCAGGCCCACGAAGGTCAGCCCGTCCTCCACCACGGTGAACGGCCCGTCGGCCTTTGGCGGCGTCGGCGGCAGCCAGCCCTTGGTGTCTTTGAAGACCACCACGTCGCCGCGCTCCAGGGCGAACGGCTCCGGCACCAGGAGGTTCACGAAGATGCGGTCGTTGATGTCCAGGGTGTTCACCATGGACTCGGATGGAATGTAGAAGGCCCGGAACAGGAAGGTTTTGATGAGGAAGGACAGCACGACGGCGATCACCACCACCGTGGCGATTTCCTTCAGCCACAGCAGGAAGGGATTGCGGGCACGGGCCTTTTCCTGGCGGCGTGGGCCGACAGTGGCAGGTGACCCGGCTCCGGATCCGCTGGCGGCGGGAACCTCTGTAGCGGGTTCTTGGGCGGCGTGCCGTCCCGGCCTCGCAGCAGCCTGCCGCGGTTCGGAGCTCCCGGGATCGATTTCCGGCATCTACTGTCCGTCCTTTGTTGTTGAAATGGCCGCCAACGGTGGCCGCGCCACTGACGCAAATCTATCAAGCGGCCAGAGAATCTGTACCGGCCTGCCGATCACCCTGTCCAACCGCACCATGCCGCCGCCCGGCGCCCCCAGCAGGCTGCGGGAGTCTGCGGACACTGAGCGGTGGTCCCCGAGCAGCCACAGCCGGCCCTCGGGAACAGTGACGTCGAACTTCTGGGTGCTCGGCGCATCACCGTCATACAGGTAGGGTTCCACGAGCGGCTGACCGTTGACTGTGAGGCGTTTGCCGGCGTCGCAGCAGACCACGTGGTCGCCCGGGAGCCCGATGACCCGCTTTACATATGTAGTATCACTGCCGGTCAGTCCGAGCCAATGGCCTGCGGCGGCCACCGCTTCCTGCAGCGGCCCGTCCCCACTGTTCAGCGGCGCGAACGAACCCCGGCCATCGAACACGACGACGTCGCCGCGGCGGATCGGCTCCGCCTGGAAGTCGGTGCGGGACACCAGGATCCTGTCACCCGCGCCGAACAGCGGCTCCATCGAGGCGGACGGAATGTAATAGACGTCCAGCCACAGGGAGCGGATCAACCCGCTGACCAGCACGGCCGCCAGCACTGCCAGCAAAGCAAAACGCCAGCCCGGTTTCCCTGGCTGGCGTTTTGTCTGGTCCATAATCCGTATCCTGTGGCGCTGTAGCGGATGGCTCCGGCGCTGGCCGGACACGGGTTGGGACCCGCCGTGAAAGTCCGTCCGGACTTTACTTGGCGGTGCTGAAGTCGCGCTTTTCCTTGATCTTCGCGGCCTTACCGCGCAGTGCGCGCATGTAGTATAGCTTGGCGCGGCGGACGTCACCCTTGGTGACGACCTCGATCTTTTCGATGATCGGGGAGTGCACCGGGAAGGTACGCTCAACACCGACACCGAAGGAAACCTTGCGGACGGTGAAGGTCTCGCGAATGCCGTCACCCTGGCGCCCCAGGACGAAGCCCTGGAATACCTGGACACGGGAGTTCTTGCCTTCGATGATGTTCACGTGAACCTTGAGGGTGTCACCCGCGCGGAACTCGGGAACGTCAGTGCGCAGCGAGGCTGCATCTACGGAATCGAGGATATGCATTGATCCACTCCTGGTGAACGCCACAGGTCATCCACTTTGGGTCACGGCGGCCAAGCCCGGATATTTCCGGGAATCGCTGCCGAAGTGTTGAGGTCCGGTTCCGCCACCCTTTGGCGGCACCGGGGTGCCTTGCTGTTGGTTACGCTCCCCCTGTGGCAGGCGCGGACCCAGCAGACACAAGGACTAATTTTGCCACATCTGGCACGAATTGGTTAATTATGGAACGTTCCGTTCCAACTGGAGCGCCGCCCGGATAACAGGAACGGTTCAGGCTTCCGGCCGGGGCCGGAGGTGACCGTCGACGACGTCGTACCCCAGGTCCGCGAGTGCGGTGCGGTCCGCGCGGGGCAGGGTCCCGGCGTCGAACGCCTGAAGCAGGTCGGGACGGCGTTCCGCCGTCCTGCGGTACTGTTCGTGCCGGCGCCACTGCGCGATCTTGCCGTGGTTGCCGCTGAGCAGGACGGCCGGAACCTCCCGGTCGCGCCAGACCGACGGTTTGGTGTAGACGGGGTACTCGAGCAGGCCGTCCGAATGCGACTCCTCCACGAGCGACTCGGGGTTGCCCACCACTCCGGGAAGAAGCCGGCCAATGGCTTCCACCATGGCCAGGACGGCCACTTCGCCGCCGTTGAGGACGTAGTCGCCGAGGCTGACCGGGCGGACCGTGAAGTGTTCCGCCGCCCATTCGATGACGCGCTCGTCGATGCCCTCGTACCGCCCGCAGGCGAACACCAGGTGCTCCTCCTCGGCAAGCTCGTAAGCCAGCGCCTGATTGAAGCGCTCCCCGGCCGGAGACGGGACGATCAGCACGGGTTTGGCCGCACCGGACGGCCGGGCAGCCGCCACGGACTCCAGCGCCTGCGCCCACGGCTCGGCCTTCATGACCATGCCGGCGCCGCCGCCGTAGGGGGTGTCGTCCACGGTGCGGTGGCGGTCGGTGGTGAAGGTGCGGAGGTCGTGCACGTTCAGGTCCAGCAACCCGTCTTGGCGGGCCTTGCCGATGAGCGACAGCTCCAGCGGTGCCAGGTACTCGGGAAAGATACTGACGACGTCGACTCTCATCTACGCTCTGGCCTCCGGCTCGGCCTCGTCCTCGTCCTCGGCGGAGTCCGAACCGCGGGTCTCCGGGTCCTCAGCGCCCTCCTCGTTGATCTCGAACAGGCCCGCCGGCGGAGTGAGCAGGATGTAGCCCTCCTCGATGTTCACCTCGGGGACGATCTGTTCCACGAACGGGATGAGGATTTCCTTGCCGTCCAGGGCTTCGACGACGAGCAGGTCCTGCACGGGCATGGTGTTCAGGGCAGTGACCTTGCCTACGGCCTGGGAGCCAACACGGGCCTCGAGGCCGACGAGCTCGTGTTCGTACCAGCCCTCGTCGTCGTCCTCGTCGAGTTCTTCGGTTTCGATGAACAGCTTGGCGCCGCGCAGGGTCTCGGCGCGGTTCCGGTCGGCCACCTCCTCAAATCCGAGCAGGAGGATGTCCTTGTTCCAGCGGGCACTGCGGATGGTGAGCGGCCCGGCGGAGGCAGGTTCCACCACCAATTCGGTGCCGGGAACGAACCGGTCCTCCGGCGCGTCGGTGAGCACCTGGACGGTCACCTCGCCGCGGATTCCGTGGGGCTTGCCGATACGGGCCACCTGAAGCTGCATGTGTTCCTCTGTTTTGGACTGCGTGTTGATGCGGGGTCAAGACTTTGCGGGCGTGAGGCCCAAAGCAGTCCGGCCCCTCCACCGTTAGCTGGTGGAGGGGCCGGACAATAAGGCAAGTGCTGCAGGCGCGTTACCGGCGGCGGTCAGTGTCGACAACGTCGACCCTGACCTGCTCGCCATCTGCCAGCGCCGCCACGACCGTGCGCAGTGCGCGCGCGGTGCGGCCCTGGCGTCCGATTACCCGTCCGAGGTCTTCCTGGTGAACGCGCACCTCGAGGGTGTCCCCGCGGCGGTTGTTCTTGGCACTGACCTTGACATCCTCAGGGGAGTCAACAATGCCGCGGACAAGGTGTTCGAGCGCTTCTGCCAGCAATCTACTCAGCCTCGGTGGTCTCTGCTTCAGCCTCGGCGGGGGCTTCCGATGCCTTGGCCTTCTTGGTGATGGCTTCCGGGATGATCACGGAACCCTTCTCCGGAGCAACGAATGCTTCCTTGTCGGCCTTGGTCTTCAGGGTGCCTTCCTGGCCCGGCAGACCCTTGAACTTCTGCCAGTCACCGGTGATCTTCAGGATCGCGGCGACCTGCTCCGACGGCTGCGCGCCGACGGACAGCCAGTACTGTGCACGCTCGGAGTTGACCTCGATGTATGAGGGCTCCTCGGTGGGGTGGTACTTGCCGATCTCTTCGATGGCGCGGCCATCACGCTTGGTGCGTGAATCGGCGACGACGATGCGGTAGTACGGTGCGCGCATCTTACCGAAGCGCTTAAGGCGAATCTTTACGGCCACTTTTGTGGTCACTCCTGTTTCTGAAACGGGGTTGAACCCGCGTTCTGCACCCGTGGGGCGGGCCGTACTTGGGGGTTCGAAAAGGACAGGATCCAGACGCGGAGAGAGGGGCCACGCAGATCGAGTACCTGTCTATTGTGCCAGATCGTCCGCGTTATTTCGACTTGACATGCGGACGGAGGCTTATGGCGCGCTAGGAGGACCAAACGTAGAGGCCGGTCCTGCTGCCTTCGTCCACGGTGCCGGCGAGCTCTGCCAGCTGCCGCACGTAGTTTTTGGCTTCCCCGGCACCAAAGGGCATGTCATCCTCCGCGGCCCAGCGTTCGGCCACATCATCCAAAACGTCGCCCTCACCCTCGGATTCGTAGGTGAGGAGCTCGGCCAGAGCCCGGACCATCGCGGCCGGCACGCCCAGAAGTGAGTCGCTTGCCACGTCCACCATGGCCAGCTCGTAGTCCGCGCCCGCAGCGTGCACCGCGGCGCCGGCGAGGTCGCCGAGCTGCTCGATCTCAAAATCACTGATGCCGGCAATCCGGATGCCGTCCCCGGCAGCGGCGCCGCCTTCCAGCGCCTCTGCACGCTTGAGGGCGTCATTGTGGGTGGCGACAAACACTTCGGTGAAGCCCATGGATTCGTCCTCATTGCGTCGGCGGTGCATGCCCCGGCAGCGGCGGTGCCGGCCGGGGCTCTTCGAATGTCAGCCTAACCCAACCGGGTCCGCCGGGCTTAGCGCACTGGCTTATCGGACTGCAGCCTTACCGGACAGCAACGCGGAGGCGGTTGCGCCACGGATCCTCGAAGCGGAGCTCGGCGCCGGTGTGGTGCGATTCGACTCCGGCGACCCTGAGACGGTCGGCGAGGGCGCCGACGTCGTCCCCGGACGGGACCTCGATCAGGACCTCGCCGAGGCCCAGCGTATCCCGGCGCGGACCGGCACCCCGGCTGTTCCAGACATTCATGGCCATGTGATGGTGGTAGCCGCCAGCGGACACAAAGAGGGCCTGGCCGTGCCAGCCAGCCGTTTTTTCGAACCCCAGGGTGCCGACGTAGAAGTCATGGGCGGACTGGACGTCACCAACCTGCAAATGGACGTGCCCCACCCCCGCGTCGGCGCCGCGCTGGCCTTCCACGGACTCCTGCGTGAGGTGCTCCTGGAGGTACTTCTGCGGCGGCAGCGCCAGGCTGTCCATGACTACATTCTTGCCGTCCCAGGACCAGGCCTCGCGGGGACGGTCCCAGTAGAGCTCGATCCCGTTGCCTTCGGGGTCGGTGAAATAGAACGCCTCGCTCACCAGATGGTCGGCGCTGCCCACAAAGGACTGCGGCTCGTACTGGGCCGCGCTGGCAATGGTGGCGGCCAGCGAGGACTGTTCTTCGAACAGGAGCGCCGTGTGGAAGAGTCCGGCCTCGCCCCGGCCGGGAATGGTGAGGCCCGGAGCGGGAGCAAGGTGCACCAGCGGCGTCGTGCGCCGGCCAAGGTAGAGGCCGCCGTCCTGCTCGGCAACGACATCCAGGCCGAGAGCGCGCTGGTAGTAATCGGTCATGAGCTTCATGTCGCCCACCTTGAGCATGACGGTGCCCATGGTGAGGTCGGCAGGAAGCAAGTCCTGGCTGCTGTCTGCTGCTGTCATTGAATACTCCCGAATGTCCGGACCACCGGATTTCGGCGGCCTCTACATCTCTAAATTACTTGAAGCTTCAATTTATTCCTAATGCACGATCTTTCCCCGAAGCACCACATTCGCAAGGTTCCGGATGGTCTCCGGCACGGCGCGGGGGTCCTCCCGGCAGACTACGACGTCGGCGGCCGCCCCTTCCGCCAGGCCGTCGGCCCCCAGCCAGCGGCGCGCACGCCAGCAGGCCGCGTCCAGCGCCGCCGGCGCCGGAATCCCGGCGGCGTGAAGTTCGAGGATTTCGTCCGCAATACGGCCGTGGCGGATCACGCTGCCGGCGTCCGTTCCCGCGTAAATGTCGACGCCGGCCTCGTAGGCTTCCAGGATGCGCTCGCGACGGCGGTCCCACAGTGCGCGCATGTGTTCCGCATACCGCGGAAACTTCGGCTCGGCCTGGGCGGCGATGTCCGGGAAGGTGGCGATATTGATGAGTGTCGGCACGATCGGCACCTGCTGGTCGACCAGCCGCGGAATGTGCCGTGGCAGCAGGCCGGTGGCGTGTTCGATGCAGTCGATACCGGCGTCCAGCATGTCATCGAGGGTGTCCTCGCCGAAGCAGTGCGCCGTGACCCTCGCCCCTTCGTCGTGGGCGGCGCGGACGGCGTCCCGCACGGCTTCGGCCGGGAATGATGGCGCGAGGTCGCCGGCGGCCCGGTCGATCCAGTCCCCCACCAGCTTGACCCAGCCGTCGCCTTCCCGCGCCTGCTTGCGCACCGCCTCCACGAGGCCCTCCGGCTCGACTTCCACCGCGAAGTTCCTCAGGTACCGGCGGGACCGGGCCACGTGCCGTCCCGCCCTGATGATCCGCGGGATGTCGGCGCGCTGCTGGAGCCACCGGGTGTCGCTGGCGGCCCCGGCGTCCCGGACAAGGAGAGTGCCGGCGTCGCGGTCCGTGATGGCCTGGCGGTACGCGACGTCGTCGTCCACAGGACCGCCCGGGCCCAGTCCGATGTGGCAGTGGGCATCCGCGAAACCGGGCAGGACCCAGCCGTCCAGGACGGCGTCCGGCCGTTGCCCCGGAGGATTGAACGTCAGCTTCCCGTCCACGGCCCAGAGCCCGCGGCGTTCCTCGTCCGCAGCAGTGAGCACGGGTCCGCTGAATTCGATGATGTACGCCATGCTTCCAGCCTAATCGGCTCCCGCCACCGGGATCCTGACCTTTCCGGCGCGGGCTTCACGGTAGACGGGCACAATCCGGCGTGTGGTAGCTTCGTCTACGACCACACGGGTGCCCCTGCAGGGGCTGAGATCAGGCTGGTGCAGCCTGCGACCGTTGAACCTGTCCGGGTAATGCCGGCGAAGGAAGTGAGCAGTAAATTGAGCACCCAGAAACCACAGCTGACCCCTACCCAAATTGATTCAGCCCAAATCAGTGCAGCCCAGAGTGAAGCCGCCGGAAGTACCACGCAGTCACTGAAATCCCATTCACTGGCGTATCTGGAGGGGGACGGCCTGCGGGTTCCGGTAACGGAAATCGCCCTGGAGCCTTCACCTAACGGCGAGCAGAACGCTCCGCTGCGGGTTTACCGCACGGCGGGTCCGGGCAGCGACCCGGTGGTGGGCCTCGCGCCGTTCCGTTCGGAATGGATTGCGGCACGGGCAGACACCGAGACGTACCACGGACGTGAACGGAATCTGCTCGACGACGGCAAGTCGGCCGTGCGCCGTGGCGCGGCCTCCGCTGAATGGAAGGGCGCCAAGCCGGTGCCCCGCCGTGCGGTGGAAGGCAAGACTGTGACGCAGATGCACTATGCCCGGCAAGGCATCATCACCCCAGAAATGCGTTTCGTGGCCCTCCGCGAAAACTGCGATGTGGAACTGGTCCGCAGCGAACTCGCAGCCGGACGGGCCATCATCCCCAGCAACATCAACCACCCGGAATCGGAGCCGATGATCATCGGCAAGGCCTTCCTGGTGAAAATCAACGCCAACATCGGCAACTCGGCCGTCACCAGCTCCATTGCCGAGGAGGTGGACAAGCTGCAGTGGGCCACCCAGTGGGGCGCTGACACGGTCATGGACCTGTCCACGGGAGACGACATCCACACCACACGCGAATGGCTCATCCGCAACTCCCCCGTGCCGATCGGCACGGTGCCGATCTACCAGGCCCTGGAAAAGGTCAACGGCGAAGCGAACGCACTCACCTGGGAAATCTTCCGCGACACCGTCATCGAACAGTGCGAGCAGGGTGTGGACTACATGACAATCCACGCCGGCGTGCTGCTGCGGTACGTGCCGCTCACGGCGAACCGCGTGACCGGTATTGTTTCCCGCGGCGGCTCGATCATGGCCGGCTGGTGCCTTGCCCACCACCAGGAAAACTTCCTGTACACCCACTTTGACGAACTGTGCGAGATCTTCGCGAAGTACGACGTCGCCTTCTCACTGGGAGACGGCCTCCGGCCGGGCGCGACGGCGGATGCCAACGACGCCGCGCAGTTTGCCGAACTGGACACGCTGGCCGAGCTGACCCAGCGTGCCTGGGAGTACGACGTGCAGGTCATGGTGGAAGGTCCGGGGCACATCCCGTTCCATCTGGTACGTGAAAACGTTGAGCGCCAGCAGGAGCTTTGCAAGGGTGCGCCCTTCTACACCCTGGGACCGCTGGTTACGGACGTGGCCCCCGGATACGACCACATCACCTCGGCCATCGGCGCCACCGAAATCGCCCGCTACGGCACCGCCATGCTGTGCTACGTCACGCCCAAGGAACACCTGGGCCTGCCGAACAAGGACGACGTGAAGACCGGCGTCATCACGTACAAGATCGCCGCCCACGCTGCCGACCTTGCCAAGGGGCACCCCGGCGCGAACGAGCGGGATGACGCACTGTCCAAGGCCCGGTTCGAGTTCCGGTGGCGCGACCAGTTCGCGTTGTCGCTGGACCCGGTGACGGCCGAGTCCTTCCACGACGAGACACTGCCGGCGGAGCCTGCCAAGACGGCGCATTTCTGTTCGATGTGCGGGCCCAAATTCTGCTCCATGCGGATCAGCCAGGACATCCGGAACGAGTACGGCTCCGCCGAGGCGCAGGCCGCCCTCGCCGAGATGGCGGAGGGAATGCGCGAGAAGAGCCAGGAATTCCTCGCTGCGGGCGGAAAGGTGTACCTGCCTGAGCTTCGGCTTCCGGAGTCAGCCCGGAACTGACCGCTTTTGGGAGTTCCCGTCCGGCCGGCATTGGGGGCTGGCCGGGCGGGGTGTCCCGAAGGTTTGTCAGGGGGCCCCTGTCCCTCAGGATGCCCTGTCCCTCAGGATGCCCTAGGCTGCTGCCGCCGGCTGACCTCGGCGATGAACGACCTGATGTAGCGGTCGCCTTCCGGTGAGTCGTGGGGCCGGTGCCCGCCCGCAGCAATGCGGTGCAGGGCGCCCGTTTCCCGCAGGTACCCGGCGATTTCCTCGTACAAGGGCTCCCAACCGCCGGTGAGGACCAGAGTGGGAACACCAGGCACGATCTGCAGCGGCGCCTGCCATGGTGCTGCCTGCAGGCGCAGCCGGCGCGCAGCCCGCTTCGCCTCGGGGGTACTGGGCTCCGGCGTGTCGGCGGCGAAGGCACGGCGTAAAAACTCGCGTTCGTAGTCGTCGTCGCCAAGCTGGTGCCTGACTTCGAACAGCGGCTCCATCAGGGCACGGTGCGCGGCGGTGGCAGGCAAGTCGGCGGTGAGCGACAGGCAGGCCGGTTCCACGAGCGTCAGCGAGAAGACCAGGTCCGGGCGTTCGACCGCGGCCATCATCGCGGCGATGGCGCCCTGCGAATGCGCCACGACGTGCCCCCCGGCAGTGCCGCACCCGTCGTCGGCCAGCGAACGCAGCACAATGCGGGTGTCCTCGGCGAAGTCGGTCTCCAGCGGTTCGGCCTCGGCGTCAAAGCCGTGGCGGCGCAGAAACAGGGCGTCGTACTGCAGGGCCATGCCGTGCTGGCGCGGCCACGCCGCGGAGCCGAAATTGCCGGCACCGTGGACGAACACTACCCGCTGCTTATACATGACCCAACCTTATGGCAGCGGTCTGACATCGGCGCCGGCCGACATCACCGGTGCGCCCTATTTGCCGCCCATGAACTTGTCGAAGCCCTTGGGCAGGTTCAGCTGGGACGGATCGAAGTCGGCCGACTGCTGGCCGAACGCTGCCCCGGTGGGCACTGCCTTCGATGCCCCGGCCCGCCTGGCCTCCGCTTCGCGCAGCTCCTGGGCCGCCTTGGCAGGGTTGCCGGAACGGGCCTTCTTCTTGGGCGCGTTCTTGCCGCCCTTGCGGGCACCGCCGGCTCCCATGCCTGGCATCCCGGGCATACCCGGCATGCCGCCGCCCTGGGCCATCTTCTTCATCATCTTCTGGGCCTGCGCGAAGCGTTCCAGCAGCCCGTTGACCTCGGACACGTGCACGCCCGAGCCACGGGCGATGCGGGCCCGGCGGGAGCCGTTGATGATCTTGGGTGCCACCCGCTCGTGCGGGGTCATGGAACGGACAATGGCCTCCACCCGGTCGATCTCGCGCTCGTCGAACTGCTCCAGCTGCTGCCGGATGTTCTGCGCACCGGGCATCATCATGAGCATCTTCTTCATGGAGCCCATTTTGCGGATCTGCTGCATCTGCGCCAGGAAGTCATCCAGCGTGAAGTCCTCCTGGTCGGCGAACTTCTTCGCCATCCGGGCGGCTTCGTCCTTGTCCCAGGACTTTTCAGCCTGCTCAATGAGGGACAGGACGTCACCCATGTCCAGGATTCGGGAGGCCATCCGGTCCGGGTGGAACAGTTCGAAGTCGTCCAGGTTTTCACCGGTCGAGGCGAACATCACGGGTTTGCCGGTGACCGACGAAACGGACAGCGCGGCACCGCCGCGCGCGTCGCCGTCGAGCTTTGACAGCACGATGCCGGTGAAGTTCACGCCCTCGTCGAAGGCGGTCGCCGTGTTGACCGCGTCCTGGCCGATCATGGAGTCGATCACGAAGAGGACTTCGTTGGGGACAATCGCCCGGCGGATCTGGCGCGCCTGCTCCATCATGTCGGCGTCGACGCCGAGGCGGCCGGCGGTGTCCACGATCACGACGTCGTGCAGCTTCTGGCGCGCTTCCTCAACGCCGGAGCGTGCGACGGCGACAGGGTCACCGGCCGGGTGGGCAAGTTCGGAGGTGGCGCCGGGGTGCGGGGCGAACACGGGAACGCCCGCACGCTGGCCCACGACCTGCAGCTGCGTCACGGCGTTGGGGCGCTGGAGGTCACAGGCAACAAGGAGGGGGCTGTGGCCCTGCGCCTTCATCCACTTGCCGAGCTTTCCGGCCAGGGTGGTCTTGCCGGCGCCCTGGAGGCCGGCGAGCATGATGATAGTGGGGCCGGTCTTGGCCATCCGGATGCGCCGCGTCTCGCCGCCGAGGATCTCAACAAGCTCCTCGTTGACGATCTTCACGATCTGCTGGCTGGGGTTCAGGGCCCCGGAGACCTCGGCGCCCAGCGCACGCTCACGGACCTGTCCCGTGAATTCCCGGACCACGGGCACGGCAACATCCGCATCCAGCAGGGCGCGCCGGATCTCGCGGACTGTGGCGTCGACATCTGCCTCGGTGAGGCGGCCTTTGCCGCGAAGGTTCTTGAAGGTTGCTGTCAACCGGTCAGAGAGTGAATTGAACACGCGCCGTGCACTTCTTTCAGTGGATGAACGGGACTCGACTATCTAGGGTATCAAGACACGCCTTCAAGGTGGCATGCTGGCAGGGTGACGAGCCAAACGACTGTAAAAACCCTGCTCATCCTCGGTGCCTCCGGCGATCTCACCGGCCGGCTTCTTCTCCCCGGCCTGGCCAGGCTGGTGGCCACCGGGCGCGCCGCCGGCCTGCAGCTCGTGGGGGCCGGTTCGGATCCGTGGTCACGGGAACAGTGGCAGGAACGCGTGCAGGCCGCCTTTGACGCCGCCGGCGGAACAGCTGGCGACGCCGGAAGAGACGCGCTGGCGGCCATAGCGAAGTCAACGGATTACCATCAGGCCGATGTCACCGCGGACGGCCCGCTCGCCCAGCTCCTGGGCGAACTCGAGGGCCCGGTAGCGGTCTATTTCGCCCTGCCGCCGCAGGTCAGCCAGAAGGCCTGCGAAATCCTGCGCCCGGAGCAGGTCCCCGCGGGAACACGCCTTGTCATGGAGAAGCCCTTCGGCTCCGGCGAGGAGTCCGCCCGTGAGCTCAACCGGACCCTCCTGGGCCTGGTTCCCGAGGACCACATCCACCGGGTTGACCACTTCCTGGGTAAGGCCACCGTCCTGAACATCCTCGGCCTCCGGTTTGCCAACAATTTCCTGGAGCCGGTCTGGAGCCGCGACCACATCGCGAAGGTTGAAATCATCTTCGACGAGGACTTGGCGCTGGAGGGCCGGGCCCGCTACTACGACGGCGCGGGCGCACTGCGTGACATGATCCAGAGCCATCTGCTGCAGATCATGGCGCTGCTGGCCATAGAACCGCCGGCCACCATTGGCGAGCGCGACCTCCGCGACGCCATTGCCGCCGTCATCAGGGCCAGCGGCATCAAGCCGCCCTATGCGGACAGCACCCGGCGGGCGCGGTACCTGGCGGGACGCCTCGGCGGCAAGGACGTGCCCGATTACACCGCGGAGGAGGGCGTGGATCCGGACCGGAACACCGAGACCCTCGCCGAAGTGCACGTGGACATCGACAACTGGCGCTGGAAGGGCGTGCCGTTCATCCTGCGCTCCGGCAAGGCACTGGGGGCCAAGCGCAAGGAGGCTGTGGTCACGTTCCGGCCGGTTCCGCACCTGCCCGCCGGCTTCACGGGCAGGGACACGCCCAATACGCTCCGGATCGGCTTCGGCCCCGACACCCTGGAACTCGACGTCGACGTCAACGGCCCCGGGGACATCTTCAGCCTGGACCGGGCCGCCCTCGTGGCCGAACTAAACGCCTCCGAGCTGCTGCCCTACGGCGAAGTGCTGGAAGGCGTCCTGACCGGAGATCCGCTGCTCTCGGTCAGGGGCGACACCGCGGAGGAGTGCTGGCGGATCGTGGAGCCGGTGCTGGCTGCCTGGGCAGCAGGCAAGGTTCCGCTGGAGGAATACCGGGCGGGCTCCGGCGGGCCCTCGGCCAAAGAGGCTTAACGCGCGGGGAGAGCCGGTCACGTTTCGGTGACCGGCCCTCCCGCTGCGTTGGGCTGTTGGCTGGTGCTAGATGGCGGCTACGCCGCGTTCACCCGTGCGCACCCGCACTGCTTCGAAGACATCGACCGTCCAGACCTTGCCGTCGCCGGCGCGGCCCGTGTTGGAGCTGGCGATGATGACATCCAGGATGTCGTCAGCCTGTTCGTCCGTGGCCAGCACCTCAACGCGGATCTTGGGCAGCAGGTCCACGTTGTACTCGGCGCCGCGGTAGACCTCGGTGTAGCCGCGCTGCCGGCCGTAGCCGCTGGCCGCACTGACCGTCAGGCCCTGGACCCCGTAGGCCTCCAGGCCTTCGCGGATCGCTTCGAGCTTTTCCGGACGAACGATTGCTGTGATCAGTTTCATGCCCCCACGCTTTCCTTACCTGCTGCTGATTCTGTCTTCTTGCCGTCGGCGCCTGCCGGAGCCGTATCGGTGCCGCTGGTCTGTCCGCCGGTGATCAGCTCGTGCAGGGGCTGGAAGCTGCCGCCCTGGCCCCCGACACCGAACTCGTAGGCGGTTTCTGCGTGCAGGCTGAGGTCCACGCCCACCACTTCCTGCTCCTGCGAGACACGGAAGCCCATGGTCTTGTGGATAGCCAGTGCGATGATCGCGGTCAGTACAGCCGAGTAGGCGATGGAGATTCCCGCTGCCGCCAGCTGGGCCCAGAGCTGGGTCAGGCCGCCGCCGTAGAAGAGGCCCCCACCGACGCCGTCCGTGGGGAGGGCGATGAAGCCGAGGGCCACGGTGCCGATGATGCCGGAGACGAGGTGGACGCCGACGACGTCCAGGGAGTCGTCGAAGCCCCAGCGGAACTTGAGGCCGACGGCGAGCGCGGAGGCCACGCCGGCGACGACGCCGAGTCCAAGTGCGCCGACCGGGCTGACGTTCGCGCAGGCCGGGGTGATGGCGACGAGGCCGGCGACCACACCGGAGGCAGCACCCAGCGAGGTGGGGTGGCCGTCACGGATGCGTTCGGTGACCAGCCAGCCGAGCATGGCCGCAGCCGGAGCGGCGAGCGTGTTGATCCAGATCAGGCCGCCCTGTTCCGCGGTGGTAGCGGCGCCGCCGTTGAAGCCGAACCAGCCGAACCACAGGATGGCCGCGCCGAGCATGACGAACGGGACGTTGTGCGGACGGTGGTTCGGGTCCTTGCCGAAGCCCTTGCGGTTACCGATGATGAGAACCAGGATCAGTGCAGCCACACCGGCGTTGATGTGGACCACGGTGCCGCCGGCGAAGTCGATCGCGGGGCCGAGGGCCTTGCCGACTGCGCCTTCAGGACCGAAGAGTCCGCCGCCCCAGACCATGTAGGCGAGAGGGCAGTACACCAGGGTGACCCAGACGGGCACGAAGACGCTCCAGGCGCCGAACTTGGCGCGGTCCGCGATGGCGCCGCTGATGAGGGCAACCGTGATGATTGCGAAGGTGGCTGCGTAGCCAACCTTGATGAGGCCGTCAGGGGTGGTGATGCCCTCGAGGCCGAACGTGGCGAACGGGTTCCCGACAATCTGCAGGAATCCCTCACCGGAACTCATTGATGCGCCCCAGAGTACCCACACCACGCCAACCATGCCGATGGAGATGAAGCTCATCATCATCATGTTCAGCGCAGCCTTGGCGCGCGTCATGCCGCCGTAAAAAAATGCCAGACCTGGTGTCATGAACAGCACGAGTGCCGCCGCCACCATGAGCCATACGTGACCTGCGGTAAGTTCCATGGTGCACGTCCTCTCTTGATCGATTGTTGCGGAGTGATCCGCCTGCCCAACGCCTTTTGCGTCCTGAATCAAGTTTTGCCGCGGTGTGTTTCGCTGGCGGAGGATTTAGATTGCCGGTCTGTTACAACAACCTCCCTGACGTAAATGGTGCATATCCTGCTTGTTACGGTTATGTTTCAGCCGCCCCAAATGCCCGTCCCGCCCGTTTCGCAAGGATTCCCCGCTCCATGACGCCACTCCCCCGTAACGCCGCGGGCAAACCCCGCTTCAGCGCGGCCCGCCGCGCCGACGGCGCCCGGCTCCCCCGTGACATCAAGGTGATGCTCGTCGCAGCCTTCCTGATCGCTCTCGGCTTCGGCCTCGTGGCACCGGTGCTGCCGCAGTTCGCCACCACGTTCGACGTCGGGGCGACGGCCGCCGCCGTCATCGTCAGTATCTTTGCGCTCATGCGGCTGCTGTTCGCCCCCGCCGGCGGTGCGCTTATTGGACGCCTCGGCGAGCGGCCCGTGTATGTGGCCGGCCTGCTCATCGTGGCGGCGTCCACTGCGGCCTGCGCCTTCGCCCAGAACTACTGGCAGCTGCTGGTGTTCCGCGGGCTGGGCGGTGCCGGGTCGGTCATGTTCACGGTGGCATCGATGGCGCTGGTCATCAGGCTGGCACCGCCGGAGAGCCGCGGCCGGGTGTCCGGCGCCTACGCGTCGGCGTTCCTGATCGGCAACGTCTGCGGGCCGATCGTGGGCGGCCTGCTGGCTGGCTTCGGCCTGCGTATCCCGTTCCTCGCCTACGCCGGCGCCCTCGTCCTCGCAGCCCTGGTGGTGCAGACGCAGCTCAGCCATGTTCCCGGTTCAGCCCGCGGCCAGGATGCGGGCGCGCCTGCCATGAAACTCGGTGAGGCCGTCCGCGACAGCGCCTACCGGGCAGCCATGCTCTCCAGCTTCGCCAACGGCTGGGCGACGTTCGGCGTGCGCATGGCCACGGTGCCGCTGTTCGCAGTCACGGCCCTGGGCTCCGGACCGGAGGCGGCCGGCTGGGCGCTGGCCGTCTTCGCTGCCGGAAACGCCCTCGCCCTGACCGTTTCAGGCAGGCTGGCAGACAGCCTGGGCAGGAAGCCAATGATGGTGGCCGGCCTCGTGGTTACCGGCGCGGCTACCGCTGGGATTGGCCTGACGCAGGGGCTGGGCTGGTTCCTGGCTGCATCGCTGCTGGCGGGAGTGGGAGCGGGAATGCTCAATCCGGCGCAGCAGGCGGCAGTTGCCGATGTGATCGGCCGCGAACGTTCGGGCGGCCCCGTGCTGGCGGCCTACCAGATGACGTCCGACATCGGCGCCATCCTCGGGCCGGTGCTCGTAGGTTTGCTGGCGGACCGGCTGGGTTACAGCTGGGCATTCGCAGCCACCGGCGCCGTGCTGCTGGTGGCCGCACTCGGCTGGCTGGCCGCGCGGGAGACGGTGCAGCGGCAGCCTGAGCCAACCGCGTAGCAGCAGGGGGCGTTCCCAAGGCTGGGAACGCCCCCTGCTGCAACCTGCTTGGATAGGGACTAGTTCAGGAGGGCGTCGACGAAAGCCTCGGTCTCGAACGGTGCGAGATCGTCCGCGCCTTCGCCGAGGCCGATGAGCTTGACCGGCACGCCGAGGCTCTTCTGGATGGCGACGACGATGCCGCCCTTCGCTGTTCCGTCCAGTTTGGTCAGCACGATGCCGGTGATGTTGACAACCTCGGAGAAGACCCGCGCCTGGTTGAGCCCGTTCTGGCCGGTGGTGGCGTCCAGCACCAGGAGGACCTCGTCCACCTCAGCCAGCTTTTCCACGACGCGCTTGACCTTGCCGAGCTCGTCCATCAGGCCGACCTTGTTCTGCAGCCGGCCGGCGGTGTCAATCATGACGACGTCGACTTCCTGCTCGATGCCGGCCTTCACGGCCTCGTAGGCAACGGACGCCGGGTCCGCGCCGTGGATGTCGGACTTCACGGTGGGAACCCCCACGCGCTGTCCCCAGGTTGCAAGCTGCTCGGCGGCGGCTGCGCGGAAGGTGTCGGCAGCGCCGAGCAGGACGTCCTTGTCCTCCGCAACGAGGACGCGGGCCAGCTTTCCGACCGTCGTGGTCTTGCCCACCCCGTTGACGCCGACCACCATCATGACGGCGGGCCGGTCCGCGTGCCGTTCAATCCGCAGGCTCCGGTCCATGGACGGATCCACGATCTTGATGAGCTCTTCGCGGAGCAGTGCCTTGACATGCTCGGGGTCCCGCGTGCCCAGGACCTTGACTCGTTCGCGTAGCGCGTCCACCAGCTCCATGGTGGGTTCAGTGCCAAGGTCGGCAAGGAGCAGGGTTTCCTCCACCTCGTCCCAGACGTTCTCATCGATCTTGTCGCTGGAGAGCAGTGCCAGCAGGCCCTTGCCGAGCACGTTGTTGGACTTGACCAGCCGCTCCCGGAGTCGGGTGAGCCGCCCGGCGACGGGCAGCGGCGTCTCCACCTGGATGGTTTCCAGGCCGGCAGCGTCATCCGGGACCTCGGTTTCCAGGCCTTCGAGGTCGACGGCGTCCGGGTCCTTTCGGACTCCGGGCGCGGGCGCGGCAGGAGCAGCCGGGCGGTCCTCGAGGAGCGTCCCTCCGCCTGCGCGCGGCTCAACGGGGTCGTTGGCGTCCCGGGTGCCGGGGTACTGGTTGCCGGATTTCCGGGCCTTCATCAGCACCGGGACCAGCCCGCCGATAACTACCAGGGCAGCAAGAATGGGCAGAAGAATGGGGATGATGTCATTCACACCCCTAGCTTCTCACAAGCCACAGGCGCTTCTCACAAGCCGAAGCGGCCGGGCAGGAACCGCCGCCGCCGTCGAACTGGGAGCTGCCTAGACGTCCGCACCCAGCCGCTGGCTGATGACGGTGGACACGCCGTCGCCCCGCATGGTCACGCCGTAGAGCGCGTCGGCCACCTCCATGGTCCGCTTCTGGTGGGTGATCACGATCAGCTGGCTGGATTCGCGCAGCTCTTCGTAAATCGTAATGAGCCGGCCGAGATTGGTGTCATCGAGGGCGGCTTCGACCTCGTCCATGACGTAGAACGGCGAGGGCCGGGCCTTGAAGATGGCCACGAGCAGGGCCACTGCCGTGAGTGACCGCTCGCCGCCGGACAGCAGGGAAAGCCGCTTGATTTTCTTGCCCGCGGGCCGGGCTTCGACCTCGATGCCGGTGGTGAGCATGTCGGTTGGGTCGGTCAGCACCAGCCTGCCCTCGCCTCCTGGGAACAGCCGGCCGAAGACCCGCACGAACTGGGCCGAGGTGTCCGCAAAGGCCTCCGAGAAGACTTTCTGCACGCGGTCATCCACTTCCTTGATGATGTCCAGCAGGTCCTTGCGGCTGGCCTTGAGGTCCTCCAGCTGGGTGCTGAGGAATTGGTGGCGTTCCTCCAGCGCGGCGAATTCCTCCAGCGCCAAGGGGTTGACCTTGCCCAGCGATGACAGGTCGCGTTCCGCCTTGCGGAGCCGCTTTTCCTGCTCCTCGCGGACGAACGGCACACCCTCCACTACAGGCTGGCCCTCGGCATCGACCGGCGCCCGCAGCGCGGCCCACTTGTCCTTGGAAGCGGCAGCGGCCACGGGCACCGGCTGGTCCGGCCCGTAGTCTGCCACGAGCTGGTCTGCGGTCAGACCCAGATCCTCCACCGACTTCGTTTCCAGCGCCTCGATCCGGAGCCGCTGCTGGGCGCGTGCCAGCTCGTCCCGGTGCACCGAGTCGGTTAGTTCCGCGAGTTCGCGGGCCAGCGCGTCGTTGGCAGTGCGGATATCGGCCAGTTCCCGGTCCCGCTGCTCGCGGACCTGCTCGGCGTGGTCCCGCGCCCGGCTGGCCAGCTCAACGGAAACGTCGCTGAAGCGGATCAGCTGCTCCGCCGCTGCGGAGACGGCTGCCGCCCGCTTGGCCTGGATCCTTCGACGGCGGGCCCGTTCGGCCGCCTGTTCCCGCGCCCGGCGTTCCGAGGCTGCCGCGCGTTCCAGTGATGTTGCCCTGTTGCGGATGGCCGTGAGCTGTTCTTCACGGCTGCGCAGGGACAGGCGGGCTTCCATTTCGGCGGACCGTGCCTGCGATGCGGCCAGGGCCAGTGCGTCCCGCTGCTCCGTGGACGGTTCCTCCTGGGCGGGCGCGTCCTGCGCCGCCGCCAGCCGAGCGGTCACCGCGGCCAGCGCCTCCTGCTCGGACACGACGTTTGCCTCGGCGCGCGCGAGTGACGCTGCCAACCGTTCGCTTTCGCCGACGGCGCTGCGCAGGACCGAGTTGAGGTGGCCCAGCCGTTCGGCCACAGCCGCCAGCCGGGCATCCGATTCGTGCAGGCGCTCCAGCGCGGCGTCTGACCGGTCCTGCGCCTCGGCGCGGCGGGCCTCGGCGGCAGCGAGGGCAAAGCGGCATTGTTCCAGCCCGGCGGTGACAGCGGCCAGGCGGGATGCGGCGTCGTCGACGGCGGCCTGCACCTCAAGCAGTGAGGGCGCCTTCGCGGAACCACCGGTGACGGTCCAGGCAGTGAACACGTCGCCCGCGAGCGTCACGGCGGTAAGGTCGGGTCGCTCGGCGACGAGGTCCGCCGCCGCGTCATGGTCCTCGACGACGGCGGTGGCAGCGAGCAGAGTCCGCACGGCTGCCGCCGTGGTTCCGGAGGCCGTCACCAGGTCCACGGCGGGGCGCGCCCCGGCGGGCTGTAAATCTGCAGCTGGCGTTGGACCGGCAGAGGGCGTTCCTGCGGGAGGTGCCGCGGCCTCGAGCAGCAGTGTCGCCCGGCCGGCGTCGTCCTCCCTAAGGAGGCGGACCAGTTCTGCCGCTGTCGCTGCGTCCCGGACCACGATCGCGTTGGAAGCGCTGCCCAGGGCCGCCGCAACGGCCGCCTCATAGCCCGGCTCAACGCTCAGGGCCGCGGCCAGCGGACCCACGGTCCCGGCCACCCCGGCGCCGAGGACATGGTCGGAGCCGTCCTTGCGGTTGAGGCTCAGCTGCAGCGCCTCGTGCCGTGCCTTCAGCGCGTCCCGTTCGCGGACGGCGTCGCGTTCGGTGCTTTTCAGCGAATCGATCTCGGCAAGGATGCCGTCGAGGGCTGCGCTGGCGTCCTCGTATTCGGCATCAAGGGTTTCCTCGCCGTCCTCGACCCCCGCCACCTGCGATTCGAGTGCGGTGAATTCGGACTGGGCACGCCGGCGGCGCTCATCACCGGCGGCCAGGGATTCGCGCAGCCTGCCGACTTCGGCCTGGGCTGATTCCACCTTTGACCGAGCCGCCCCCACCTGGCCGGCCAGGCGCGCCAGGCCCTCACGCCGGTCGGCGGCGGCCCGCAGTGCGGCGGTAAGCCGCTTCTCCTCCGCCGCGGCTGCGTCCTCGGCCGCTGACTTGGCTGCCGTGGCCGCCTCCAGCGCGGCGCGGCCCGAGAGGATGTCCTTTTCCAGGTCCGTCTGCTCGCCGCGGACCCGTGCGGCTTGCCGCTCCAGCTGTTCCGGGTCCCGGCCAGGCTCCGGCGCCGGGTCTCCGGAGCCAAGCAGCCGGCGGCGTTCCTCGGCCAGGGCCGCGAGCGAACGCAGCCGCTCCCGTCCGGCGGAGAGCTGGTACCACGTGTCCCGGGCGGCGTTCAGCCGGGGAGTCGCCTCCGCAGCGAGCTGCTCCAGCGACGCCTGCCGCCGGCGGCCCTCCTCAAGCTGGGTTTCGACGACGGCGCGCCGCGCCTTGAGCGCGGACTCGTCGGCGATGTCCTGTGCCAGTGTGTTTTGGAGCTGGACCAGGTCGTCGGCCAGCAGCCTGGCCCGGGCATCGCGGACCTCGAACTGGACAGTCTGCGCGCGCCGTGCCACCTCTGCCTGCTTGCCCAGTGGGGTGAGCTGCCGGCGGATTTCCCCGGTCAGGTCGCTGAGCCGCTGGAGGTTGGCCTGCATCGCCTCCAGCTTGCGGACGGTCTTTTCCTTGCGTCGCCGGTGCTTGAGGATGCCGGCGGCTTCTTCGATGAAGCCCCTGCGGTCCTCGGGGGTGGCGTGCAGGACCCGGTCCAGCTGCCCTTGTCCCACGATCACGTGCATTTCGCGGCCGAGTCCCGAGTCGGAGAGGAGTTCCTGGATGTCCAGGAGCCGGCAGGCTGAGCCGTTGATGGCGTACTCTGAACCGCCGGTCCGGAAGAGCGTGCGGGAGATGGTGACTTCGCTGTACTCGATCGGCAGTGCGCCGTCGGCGTTGTCGATGGTGAGCGAGACGTGCGCGCGGCCCAGCGGCGGGCGGCCGGACGTGCCGGCAAAAATGACGTCCTCCATCTTGCCGCCGCGGAGGGTTTTGGCGCCCTGCTCCCCCATGACCCAGGCCAGGGCGTCCACCACGTTGGACTTGCCCGAGCCGTTGGGCCCGACGACCGCCGTGACTCCGGGCTCAAAGTCGAACGTCGTGGCCGACGCAAACGACTTGAAGCCCCTGACGGTCAGACTCTTGAGGTGCAAGGTAACAGATCTCCAAAGGTGGCGGCAGCGGGTGCTAATCCTCCACCAAATCTAGCGGCTAACGGGCCGGGATCCCCGGATTTAGGGCCTTCCGGGCCCTCCGAAGCAGGGTGGGAATGGTCACCAGCGGCCGTTGCGGGGCCGCGGCTGGCACACGGGGCACGTGTAGGAGGAACGGTTCATGAACTGCTCGCGCTTTAGGATGCTGCGGATCCCCGCGGCCGCGCAGCGCCGGCATTCCTCCCCCTCCCTGCCGTAGGCGTTGAGGGACCTCTCAAAGTAGCCGGATGCGCCGTTGACGTTGACGTACAGGGAATCGAAGCTGGTCCCGCCGGCAGCCAGCGCGTCGGTCATCACGTCGCGGGCAGCGTCAAGGACGCGCTCGGCGTCCGCCCGCCGGAGGGTGTCGGTAGGGCGCGCATAGTGCAGCTTGGCCCGCCACAGGGCCTCGTCGGCGTAGATGTTGCCGATCCCGGAGACGAGTCCCTGATCGAGAAGTGCGCGTTTCAGCCCGGTTTTCCGCTTCCGGAGACGGTGGTAGAAAGTGTCGAAGGAAAAATGCGGGTCCAGGGGATCGCGCGCGATGTGCGAGGCTTCCTCGGCGATGACCGGCACCGGGTTCTCCGCGATCCCGCCGGGCCCGCCGTCGTCCGTCGGAACGAGCGTGGTGACGAAGAGGCCCCCGAAGATCCGCTGGTCCACGAACCGGAGCTGCTCCGGCATGGTTCCCTCGGGGCTCAGCCGCAGGCGGATTTTCAGGTGTTTCTCGTCCGGGACGGAGCTGTCCTGTATCAGGAGCTGGCCGCTCATGCCGAGGTGGGCCATGAGCGCGACACCCGGCAGTCCTGGACCGCCGGCATGTGTGTCAGTGCGCGTCGCGCCGTCCCCCTGCAGAGGCATCCAAAGAAACTTACCGCGGCGGACGACGTCGAGGACTTTGGCCCCCTCAAGGTTCCCGGCGAAATCCTCGGGTCCCAGGGCATGCCGGCGCACGGACCTCGGGTCAACCACGTCGACGCCGGTGATGGTCCGGCCGCGCACCCAGTTGACCAGGCCGCGGCGGACTACCTCGACTTCGGGAAGTTCAGGCACAGACGCTTAGCTGCCCGCGGCGGATTCCGACGGGGCACCGGAGGCGTCCGCCGGCGCAGTCTCCACGCCAGAGACTTTCGCCTCCGCACCCGAGAGCTTCCGCCAGGCGTCTGCTGCGGCTTCCTGCTCGGCTTCCTTCTTGGAGTGGCCCGAGCCCTTTCCATAGGCAGTTCCGCCGATCTGGAGTACTGCAACGAAGGTGCGCGCGTGGTCGGGGCCGGAGCCCTCGACTGCGTAGTAGATGCTCCCCAGCTGGCGTCCCGCGGCCAGCTCCTGGATGCTGGTTTTCCAGTCCGTGCCGGCGCCCAGGGCGGCGGCGTCCTTCAGGAGCGGTCCGATGAGGCGCATCACCAGTTGGCGGGCGGTCTCGATGTCGTTGGACACATAAGTGGCGCCGATGAGGGCCTCCATGGTGTCGGCCAGAATCGAGGCCTTGTTCTTGCCTTCGGTGAGCTTCTCCCCCTGGCCCAGGTAAATGTAGTCCCCGATGCCCAGGCTCCGGCCGATGCCGGCGAGGGCCCGGGTACTCACCACGGCCGACCGGCGCTTGGCAAGGTCGCCCTCGGGAAGCGTCGGGTTGTCGCGGTACAGCGCGTCGGTGACGGAGAAGCCCAGGATCGAGTCGCCCAGGAACTCAAGGCGCTCGTTGGTGGGTATGCCGCCGTTTTCGTAGGCGTACGAACGGTGTGTCAGAGCAAGACGAAGCGTCCCGGCGTCAATGAAGACACCGAGACGCTTCAGAAGCTCTTCAGTTGAAGACATCCTGATCAGCTTGGGGGCCGATTAGACGTCCGCGACCTTGCGGCCCTTGTACTCAAGGAACAGCGCAGTGCCAGCCGAGTCGGTGACGACCTTTGCCTGGTGCGGCAGGCTGTAGGTGACCTGGCCGTTCTCGATGGTCTTCACCAGGTGGGGGGCAGTTGCCTTCCACTGGGAGCGGCGGGCGCGGGTATTCGAGCGAGACATTTTCCGCTTGGGAACAGCCACGGCTAACTCATTTCTCTCTAGAAAAACACTTACAAATCAATTTTGCCGGTCAGGCTTAGCCAGATCAGCTAGGGCAGCCCAGCGAGGATCTACGACCTCGTGGTGGTGCCCCGGCTCGTCTTCCAGGCGCGCTCCACATTCGGAACACAGGCCCTGGCAGTCTTCCCGGCACACCGGCTGGAACGGCAGCATGGTAACAACCGCGTCCCGCAACACCGGCTCAAGATCGATCAGATCGTGCTCGACTCGACGTTGCTCTTCATCGTCTTCCTCGTCGGAAGGCAGTGCGCCTTCGTAGAAGAAAAGTTCTTGCACATTGACCTCAAGGTCATACGCAAGGGGATCCAGGCATCGGCCGCACTCACCTTTTACTTCGGTGAGGGCGGTTCCTGATACCAGAATTCCTTCGTGTACGGCCTCAAGCCTCAGGTCGAGCTCGATATCCGAGCCTTCCTGAACGCCAATGAGCGCCACGCCGAGATCCCCCGGCGCGGGTACATGTTCCGTCAGTGTACGCATGCTCCCCGGACTGCGTCCGAGGTCCTTGACATCGAACATCAAGGGCGAACTTGCATCTCGCTTAATGAGAACTCCTGTTGAACATATGACCGACGTACCATCTTAGCCTGAACTCCCTGACGGACTCAAACCGGATGCCACGCCGGGGCACGCGGCCGGCGTGCACCGGAAACGTACCGGATAAGCCTACCCCCTGGAGGGCTGGCCGGCGGCAGGCGCGCCAGCAAGAAGCCGTTTCAGCACCGATCTGGGGACGTACTCTGAGACGCTGCCGCCCAAGGTTGCCACTTCCTTGATCAGGGTGGAGGACAGGTGCAGGTAGTGGGCCTCCGCCGGAAGGAACACGGTCTCCACTCCGCTCAGCTGGCGGTTCATCGTGGCCATGGGAAGCTCGTAGTCAAAGTCCGACGACGACCGCAGCCCTTTGACGATGGCGGACGCGCCGCGCTGCTTGCAGTACTCCGCCAGGAGGCCCTCCCCGACCGGTTCCACCACGATGCCGCGCAGGGAGGCCAGGGTCTCCCTGGCCATCTCAATCCGTTCCTCCAGAGGGAAACGGTACTTCTTGGCATAGTTGGTGGACACGGCGACGATCACTTCGTCGAACAGGCTCGCGGCTCTGGCGATGACCTCGAGGTGTCCGTTGTGGATGGGGTCGAAGGAGCCTGGGCATACGGCGCGTCTCATGCTCCGAACCTACCGTATCGGCGGGCCGGGATACCATGACTTGGGCACCGGCCGCCACGGGGCCGCGGCTGACAGACAGGCAGGAAACCAATGACACAGACACTTCCGGCGCCCTGGCAGCGTGCAGCCACCGGGGCGAATTTGCTGGCAAGTGACGGCGCCTTGGGCGTGACGATTTTCGAGGAGATGACTACGCTGGCCATGCAGACCGGCGCCATCAACCTGGGGCAGGGTTTCCCCGACGAGGACGGCCCCGCGGAGATCAAGGCGGCCGCCCAGGCCGCGATCGCCGAAGGCTCCAACCAGTACGCCCCCGGCAAGGGGATCCCCCAGCTGCGGAAGGCCGTGTCCGCGCACCAGAGCCGGTTCTACGGCCTGGAACCGGACCCGGACACTGAAATCGTCGTCACCACCGGCGCCACCGAGGCCATCGCCGCGTCCCTGCTTGCCTTCGTCGGCCCCGGCGATGAGGTCCTGACCTTCGAGCCGTTCTATGACTCCTACGGCGCGATCATCGGGCTCTCCGGCGCCACGCATGTCGCGGCCCCTCTGCTGGCCCCCGATTTTCTGCCTGATTCCGCAGCGCTGGAGGCGGCGTTCACCGGCCGTACCAAAGTGGTGCTGCTGAACAACCCGCATAACCCCACCGGTGCGGTCTTCCCGCGCGAGGTGCTTCAGCGCGTCGTCGCCCTCGCCCGGAAGCATGACGCGATCATCATCACCGACGAGGTCTACGAGCACCTCACGTTCGGCGCCCGCCACATACCGGTGGCCACGCTGCCGGGTGCCGCCGACAGGACGGTCACCATCTCCTCGGCGGGCAAGACGTTCTCCTTCACCGGCTGGAAGGTCGGCTGGCTGAGCGGCCCGGAGCACCTGGTGGCAGCGGTCCGGACGGTGAAGCAGTTCCTCACGTACAGTTCCGGCACCCCGTTCCAGAGCGCCATCGCCACCGCCCTGGCGCTGCCCGACGAGTTTTACGAGGGCATCTCCGCCACACTGCGGAAAAAGCGCGACATCCTCAGCGAGGGGCTGCGCGCCGCCGGCCTGGACGTGTTCACGCCCGACGGCACGTACTTCGTGAATGTGGACACCTCGCCGCTGGGCATCCGGGACTCAGTGGACCTGGCCCGGCGCCTGCCCGGTCTGGTGGGCGTGGCGGCGATCCCGGTACCCGTGTTCTGCCACCCCGAGGGCGCGGAGCGGACGCGCAGCCTGCTGCGGTTCGCATTCTGCAAACGGGCGGAAGTCCTCGAGGAGGCGGCCGCACGGCTGGCGACCCTCCAGGACAGGCTCTGACCGTGGCCGACGGCGCCCGGGCATCGCGCTTCCTGCGCGCCACCGGCCAGCATGCCGTCATCGAACCGGATACGTATACAGACGGCGGGTTCGTGCTCAGCATCGGCGGGGCCGAGCAGTCCCACGTGGATTTGGCCGACCCCGAGGACATCTTCTACGAATACCTGCGCCGCATCGGCCATGTCGTGGACCTCGCCGCTCCGTGGGGTGAGCCCATCCGCGCGCTGCATCTGGGGGCCGGCGCCCTGACCCTGGCGCGGTACATCCAGGCGACACGCCCCGGCTCCGTGCAGTATGCCGTGGAGCTGGAGCGTGAGCTGCTGGACTTCGTGCTGGAGCGGCTGCCGCTGCCCGAGGGCACCGACCTCCACACCATCATCGGGGATGCCCGTGCGGCCCTGGCGGAGCTGCCCGCGGAGCTGCGCTTCGACGTCGTCATCCTTGACATCTTCTCCGGCCCGGAGGCGCCGGCGCACATCGCCTGCACCGGGTTCTACGAGGAAGCCGCTGCACTTCTCACGGAACGGGGCGTGCTGATCGTCAACGTGGGCGATGAACCGGGCCTGACGCTCGTCCGGAGCCAGGTGGCCGCGCTGCGGGAGGCCATGACGGATGTCGCCGCCTGCGCCGAGTCGGGCATGTTCACGGGAAAGTATCCGGGAAACATCATCCTTGCCGGCACCCGCAAGCCATGGCCTCCCGAGTGGTCCGCCGCGCTCACCGCCCGCGGGCCGCACCCGGCCAAGGTCCTTGCGGGTGTGGAACTGGACCTCTTGTCGGACTAGTCCGGCTGCGGATCAGGAGCTCAGTCCCCGGCCTCCAGCGCGAGGTCCACATCCTGGCCGCTGGAAGGTTCCGCGTACCACAGCCGGGTCTCGCCGTACTTCTTCTCGGCGAACCGCTCCAGGCCGTCCGGCCACCGGGGTTCAGGAGCGCGGGACGAACGTTCGACCACCACCACGGCACCGTCATTGAGGTGCGGCGCCAGCTTCGCCAGGACAGACGCCAGCGCGGGCTCATCGAGGGGGTATGGCGGATCCAGGAAGGCGACGTCCCATACGGCGTCTTCGGCCGCGCGGTCCAGGAAGGACTCCACCTTGGACCGGTGCACCGTGACGGCCTTGTGGCCCAGGACTCCGTTGATGAGGTCGGCATTCCGCTGGCACACGGAGCTGGCCTTGGCGTCGAACTCCACCAGATCGACCGTTTCCGCACCCCTGCTGGCGCTCTCGACCCCCAGCGCCCCGGATCCGGCATACAGGTCCAGGACCCGGGCGCCGCCGAGCACGTTGAACGCGTCCAGCCGGGAAAACAGCGCCTCCTTGACCCGGTCCGTGGTGGGCCGTGTCAGGGACCCCGAAACGTTGGCCAGCGGGGTTCCGCCCGCGGCTCCTGCAACGATCCTGCTCATACCCCCTCCCCCGACTGCGCCGGCCGGGGTGGGTTCGTGCTAGCCGCGTTCAAGGAACGCCTCCTTCTCGGGATTCAGGTACTCGTCAATGGCCTCGGCAAGTGCCGGGTAGCCGGACAACACGGGGTCTGCGGCGACGATCTTCTGGGCGTCCCGCCTGGCCCGGGCAATGATGTCCTCGTGTTCCAGTACGCGGAGCAGCTTCAGCGTGGACCGGCCACCGGACTGCGAGGCGCCGAGGATGTCACCCTCACGGCGGAGCTTGAGGTCCTCCTGTGACAGCTCGAATCCGTCGGTGGTGGCCGCCACGGCATCCAGCCGGCGCCGGCTTGGGTGTCCCGGTTCGAGCGTGGTCACGAGCAGGCACGTGCCCGGCAGCCCACCCCGGCCCACGCGCCCGCGGAGCTGGTGAAGCTGGGAGATGCCGAAGCGGTCCGCGTCCAGGATGACCATCAGGGTGGCGTTGTGCACGTCCACGCCCACCTCGATGACGGTGGTGGAGACGAGAAGCTTGGTCTGGTTGGCGGTGAAGGAAGCCATGGTCTCCGACTTCAACACCGGGTCCTGGCGTCCGTGGAGCGGCGCCAGCGCCACTCCCGCCAGGGCGGGTTCCTCCTTGAGGTGCTCGACGACGGCGGTCACGGAGGCCAGTTCGCGTGCGGCTCCGTCTCCCTCCAGTTCCCCGGGCTCAGGTTCCGCTTCACCGGGAGTGAAGTCACCGTCGTCGTCCGCCCCGATCTTGGGGCACACGACGTACACCTGGTGTCCGGCCTCGATCTCCTCACGGGAACGGGACCAGATGCGGGTCGCCCAGGCGGGATTCTCGGCGAGTCCCACGACGTGCGTGGTGATCGGCGCACGGCCGGCCGGCAGTTCGTCAAGCACGGACGTTTCGAGATCGCCGAACACCGTCATGGCCACGGTCCTGGGGATCGGGGTGGCGGTCATGACCAGCAGGTGCGGCGGCTTGCTGGCCTTGGCACGCAGGGCATCGCGCTGTTCCACGCCGAAGCGGTGCTGCTCATCCACCACGATCAGGCCCAAGTCAAAGAAGGTGACGTTGTCGCTCAGCAGCGCGTGGGTGCCGATGACGATCCCGGCCGTGCCGGAAGCGGCGTCGAGCAGCGCCTGCTTGCGCGCGGCGGTCGGCATGGAACCGGTGAGCAGGCTGACCTGCACCGAATGGTCGCCCACCCCGCCCAGGAGCCCGTCGCGGGCCAGCGGGCCGAGCGTGCGGCGGATGGAATCGAAGTGCTGTGCAGCCAGCACTTCCGTAGGCGCCAGCAGTGCAGCCTGTCCCCCGGCGTCGACCACCTGGAGCATGGCCCGCAGCGCCACAATCGTTTTGCCGGAACCGACCTCGCCCTGCAGCAGCCTGTTCATGGGCCCGTCCTGGGACAGCTCCGCCGAGAGGGTCTTGCCGACGGCGGACTGGCCCGCTGTCAGGGTGAACGGCAACTGGCGGTCGAACGTTGCGAGCAGTCCCTCCGGCACGGGGCGGCGGGCGGTGGCCTCCTCGGACGCAAGCTGGGCACGGCGCCGGGCAAGGGCCGACTGGAGAACCAGCGCCTCCTGGTAACGGAACCGGTCGCGGGCCTTGCGCCAGTCCGCCGCGGTCTCCGGGGCGTGGATGAGCCGGTAGGCCTCCGGCAGCGGCAGGAATTTCTCCCGGGCCGAAATGGCCGCCGGCAGCGGATCCCGTAGGGCATCCAGGTCCGCGGTCTGCAGCAGGGCGGTCATGACTTTCTGGATGGACCAGCTGGTGAGGTGTGCGGTGGCCGGGTAAACCGGGATGGGCATGGCCGCGAGCTTCTCCGGGTCCATGCCGGGGACATCAGGGTCCTCGTCCAGCAGCTGGTAGTCCGGGTTGGTTAGTCCCAGTGAACCGGCGTAGCGCGTCACCTTGCCGGAGAACATAGCCCGCCGGCCGGGCTGCAGCTCATTCTTGGCGCGGCGGCCATTAAAGAAACTGATTTTCAGCGTGCCCGTCCCGGCGTCGTCGGTGATGACGACGTCGATGATGAAGCCCTTCCGGGCGCGCATCTGCCGCTTGCTGTTGGACACGACGCGGGCGATGAGGGTGACCTCCTCATCGAGCGGAAGTTCACTGATGGGCGTCAGTTCACCGCGGTTGAGGTAGCGGCGCGGATAGTAGTTGAGCAGGCCGCCCACCGTGGTGATGCCCAGGTGTTTCTCGATCACGGCCGCGGAGCGTTTGCCGATCCGGCGCTCCAGGCCGACTTCCAGTTCGACGTTCATCTTCCTTCTGCGCTCACTTCTCCTGACGGATCCCGGGGCAGGGCAAGCTCGCTGACGGACACGTCCGACGGCTCGCCCAGCGACCTGATCAGTCCGAGGGCCGGAACCGGGTCCGGAACGTGCACGTGGACCCGCCACCGGTACCGGCCCTCGGCGTCAGCGGAGGGGCCAACCTGGCTCATGATCACGGAGTCCCCGAGTTCATCCAGGCGCTGCCGGAGCGTGGCTGCGTCCAGCGGGGACAGGCTGATGGTGCACATGACCTCCACGCCGTCGTCGTCAGGCATGTCGGTGTGGATGTGGGGGTCCTGGAGATCGTACCCGTGCAGGCCGTCCAGCAGTTCGCTCCGGAGCTCCTCGCCGAGCACGGCCGAACGGAGGCAATCCAGAATCAGCAGCATTCCCACGCCGCCGGCGTCCACCACGTGCGCGGCCTGCAGGGCATCGAGCTGTCCCTCCGTGCGGACCACGGCTTCGAGGGCGGCTGCGACGGCCGCATCCAGGACCAGGCCAAGGGCATGGTTGCTGTCGTTGCCGTTCTGCCCGGCGTCGACGGCCGCGGCGGCCCGTCCTGCTGCTTCCATGACAGAGAGCATGGTGCCCGGAACCGGGTCGCTGAGCGCGGACCATGCCCTGATCTGCGCCCGGTTGAGGGCGGCGGCGAGGAGCGAGGAGGTGAGCCTGGCATGCCCGGCCAGCGGTTCAGCCGCGGCGCAGAGGAATACGGAGAACAGCGTGCCGGAGTTCCCCCTGGCCTGCTCCATCGCCGCCTGGCCGGCGCGCGCAAGCACGGCACCCACGTCGTTGAGCTGCGGATCCTGGCCGGAGGGCGCCTCCTGGCCGGCGTCGGCGACGGCGGCATCCTGGAGAGCCCGGGATGCGGCACGGACAGTGAGGTACAGGTTGGTTCCGGTGTCACCGTCCGCCACCGGGAAGATGTTGATGGCGTTCAGGCGGTCGCTGTGGTTGCCCAGTGCGGTTTCGGCCTTGCCCAACCACCGCTTCATCGCTTGCGCGTTCGCGGCAACCTTAGTCTGCAAAGTGATCCCATCCCACGGAGTCAGCGGGCCGTCCCGCGATCGTCACGCCCGGCGCCTTGTCTGCGCCGCAGGCCTGTACTGAGCCTATCCCAGTAAACCCGGGCGGCACCTGCATGCCCGCGGGGAATGTGGCCAGAAGCCCGTGGTCTTCCCCGCCGCCGAGTACCCAGGCGCGCGGGTCGGCGCCCAGGAGGGTGGCCGCGGGGCGGAGGGGCCCGGCGAGCTGGCCAAGCTGCCCTGGATCCAGGTCCACCACAACGCGGCTGGCCACGGCCAGCCTGGTTCCGTCCCGTACCAGACCGTCGGAGATGTCCATCATGGCTGTGGCGCCGGACTTCCGCGCCAGCGGCCCGGCCTCCAGGGGCGGCTCCGGCCGGCACTGAAGCTCAAGCAGTGACAGCAGTTCGGGCGTCAGCGAACTCACATGATGGGCGGACTCCAGCAGTGCCAGCCCGGCAGCGGCCCAGCCTGCCCGCCCGGCGATCACCACCGTGTCGCCTTCCCGGGCGCCGGACCGCAGGACCGGCTGGCCGCCGTCGAGCGTGCCGAGGACTGCAACGGTGACCGACAGCTCGCGGCCACGGCCAAGGTCTCCACCCGCGACCGAGCACGCCCCCGCGCCCAGCTTGCCGATGGCTGCTGTGAGTCCATCCGCCAGGTCCTCGACCCACCCGACGGGAGTGTCCGGTGGCAGGGTCAGGCTGACCACCATCGAGGTTGCCGAGGCACCCATGGCGTTGATGTCGCTAAGGTTCTGCGCAGCGGCCTTCCATCCCACGTCATAGCCGGTGGTGCGGTAGCCGTTGTTCCACTCAAGCCGGAAATCCTGGTCCTGGACCTGGGTGTCGATGCTGATGACCGTCCTGCCGTCCGGCACCGCAACGATGGCGGCGTCATCGCCCGGTCCGAGGAGCACGGCGGCGCTGTGCAGCGCGCTGAGTTCCAGGCGCGGGAAAATCCGGGCCAGAAGCTCCGCTTCCGACAGTTGGGCGACAGTCAATGATGTTTGGGGCACGCCACTACGCTACCGCCACGGACAGACATTTTCGGATGGCATGTTTCCGGCCCGGCTGCCAGGGAGTGCTGGCGGCACCCGGCGGTCCGCCCGGCTCCCCGCGGAACGATAGGCTTGAAGGATGCACTTCCAGCGCGCCCAGAATCCCGTCCGCAGGCTGAAGGTGGCAGCCGCCGCCGCGCTGACTGGACTGGCGCTGGGCGGCTGTTCACCCGCCGTCGACGTTGCCCCCGCCGCCGACGCAGCCAATCCTGCCTGCGCGCCGATGATGGTGGCGCTCCCGGATGCCATCGGCGACGCCCGCCTGCGCAAGACCAACAGCCAGGCGACCGCCGCCTGGGGTGACCCGTCCCGGGTGGTCCTGCGGTGCGGGGTCAACGTCCCCGGGCCCACCACTGACCGCTGCGTGAGCGTCAACGACGTCGACTGGGTGATCAAGGAGGGTGACCCCGTGTGGACCCTGACCACCTACGGCCGGGAACCGGCCACCGAAATCCTGATGGATCCGGACAAGATCAGCTCGGCCACCGTCCTGGCCGACCTGTCCGCGGCGGCCGCGAAGATCAAGGCCAGCCGCAAGTGCGTGGGCCAGCAGGAAGTCCAGGACCTGCCCACTAGCAAATAACGGATCAGCGCAGGCCGGTCTTGCGGGTCAGCGCCAGGTGGATCAGCTCGTCGATCAGTTCCGGATAGCTCAGGCCGGTGGCCGCCCACATCTGCGGGTACATGCTCTTCGGCGTGAACCCGGGCATGGTGTTGATCTCGTTGATGATGAGGTCGCCGTCCGGCGTGTAGAAGAAGTCGACCCGGCTCAGTCCCTCCGCCCCCACGGAATCGAACGCCGCGGCAGCAAGCTCGCGGACGCGGGCAATCGCTTCCTCGGGCATGTCCGCGGGGCAGCTCAGGGCGGCCGCGTCGTCCACGTACTTGGCCTGGAAGTCATAGAACTCGTGCTCGCCGGCGGCCACGGAGATTTCGCCGGGCAGGGACGTGCGGGGGGCCTCGCCGCCGCGGCCCTCGAGCACGGCACATTCGATTTCCCGGCCCACGATGCCGGCCTCGATCACCAGCTTCGGATCATGTTCGCGGGCCGCCTCAATGGCGGCGTCCAGGCCGTCAAGCGAGTCCACCTTGGAGATGCCCATCGAGGATCCGGCGCGCGCGGGCTTAACGAACACGGGGAAGCCCAGCAGGTCCACCTGTTTGCGGACTGCCTCGGGGTCGTTGCGCCACTGCCGGTCGGTCACCGCGATGTATGGACCCACCTTGAGGCCGGCGGCCTCAAAGACCACCTTCATGAAGTGCTTGTCCATGCCGACCGCAGAGGCCAGGACGCCGGCGCCGACGTAGCGGGTGTCGGAAAGTTCCAGGAGCCCCTGGATGGTGCCGTCCTCGCCGAACGGCCCGTGCAGCAGCGGGAACACCACGTCCACCGTGCCAAGTTCCTGCGGCACCTCGTTGGGGGCCGTCACGATGAGCTGGTGCGCTCCGCCGATCTCCGTGAGGCTTACAGTCTGGGCCGACGGCGGAACCTCCGGAAGCGAGGTAGCGGAGAGTGACCACCGGGCCGTGTCCCCGGACGCGAGCACCCACTGGCCGGACTTGGCGATGCCGATGGGAACGACGTCGTACTTGTTCCGGTCGATGGCCCCCAGCACGCCGGCGGCGGTCACGCAGCTGACGGCGTGCTCGCTGGAGCGGCCGCCAAAGAGGATGGCGACCCGCGGCCGGTCAGGGGTTGTCTGGCTCTGGTTGGTCTTGTCCGCTGCGGTCAAGTTTTCTTCCGACACTGTCAGTAATCGCCTTCGGCTTTAAGTTCCCGGGACAGCAGGAGCGGCCCGAGTTGGTCAACGGACAATTTTCCGGCGAGGACCGCGACGACGGCCGCCGTGATGGGCATTTCGACGCCGAGCTTGCCGGCGAGTTCGTGGACTGCCTGGCCGGACTTGATGCCCTCTGCCGTCTGGGTCATTTTCTGGGCCACCTCATCCAGCGTGAGTCCCTGTCCCAGCAGGCGCCCGGCGGTGTGGTTCCGGGACAGCGGTGACGAGCAGGTGGCCACCAGGTCCCCGAGGCCGGCCAGGCCGGCCATGGTGTGGGCTTTGCCGCCGAGGGCCAGGGCGAGGCGGGAGGTTTCGGCCAGGCCGCGGGTAATCACCGAGGCCTTGGTGTTGTCCCCCATCTGCTTACCCTCGCAGATGCCCACGGCCAGCGCGATGACGTTCTTGACGATGCCGCCGATCTCGACGCCCACGATGTCGGAGGTGGTGTAGGGACGGAAGTACGGGGCGGTGCAGCTTCTGGCTATCCAGCCTGCGGCGGCGGCATCGGCGCAGGCAACCACGGAGGCCGTGGGCTCCTCCCGGGCGATCTCCATGGCCAGGTTAGGGCCGGACACGACGGCGATGCGGTCGGCAGGGATGTCGAGTTCCTCGGCGATGACCTCGCTCATGCGGGCGTCCGAGCCCAGTTCGAGGCCCTTCATCAGGGACACCACGAGGGCATCGGGCCCGATCAGGGGCTTCCACTTGCGCAGCTGGAGGCGCAGCGACTGCGCGGGAACAGCGAGGACCACCAGGTCAGCTCCGGACAGCACATCCGCGACGTCGGTGGACGCGGTGATGCTCAGCGGCAAGTCGATGTCGGCGAGGTACTGGGGGTTGCGGTGGTTGTCGTTAATCTCAGCAACGACTTCCGCCCGGCGGCCCCAAATTCGGATGCTACGCTCAACCCCCGAGGCCGTAGCGGCGTCGGCCAGCGTTTTGGCGAACGTGGTCCCCCACGAACCGGCGCCAAGGACTGCCACGGATACGGCTGAACCGGGCCGCTCGTAGACAGGCGTCATTTCCCGCCCCGCTCGACGTCGCGGCCGTGCTTCGTCTGGTTATGGGCGGCAGGGTCCCAACGCCGTGCCGGCGGCTGCTCCCCGCGGAGCTCGGCCAGGAGTCCTGTCACGGCATCCATGATGACGTCCGTTGCTTCCGCCAGTGTGGCCCTGTCCCGGGGCCGGCCCTCGAAGCGCGAGAGGTCAACGGGGTCGCCGACAAGGATACGGGACGTCTTGCGCGGGAACAGGTGGAACCGCTTGGCGTAGCGGGGAAAAAGCTCGTGCGCTCCCCAGTGCGCCACCGGAACCACCGGGATGCCGGCTTCAAGGGCCAGGCGGGCGGCGCCGGTGTGGCCCTTCATCGGCCACAGGTCGGGGTCGCGGGTCAGCGTGCCCTCGGGGTAGATGATGATCGCGCCGCCCTCCGCCACAACCTCCTGGGCGAGTTGCAGCGAACGGTTAGCCCCCGCCGTCGAGCGTTCCACCGGAATCTGCTTGGTGGCGCGCAGTACGGCACCCATCACCGGGACCTTGAAGAGGCCTGACTTCGCCAGGAAGTGCGGGGCGCGCTTGTTGCTGTACAGCATGTGCCCGATCACGAGGGGATCGATCTCGGTGCAGTGGTTGGGCACGGCGATGAAGCCGCCAGCGGGAAGCTTGTCCGTGCCCTCCCATTTTTTGTTCATGATCAGGTTCAGGACCGGCCGGACAATGCCGGCGATAATCACGAACGTTGTGTGGCTTTTGGCCGATTCTTTCACCGGGCCCCCGCTACTTCGCCGACGAGATGTCGAAGTCGGCGCCGAGCCCGGCCAGTTTCTCGGTGAACCGCTCGTAGCCGCGGTTGATGATGTCGATTCCGGTCACCCGGGAGGTGCCCGTGGCGGCCAGTGCGGCGATCAGGTGGCTGAAGCCGCCGCGGAGGTCCGGCACGTCGATGTCGGTACCCTTGAGCTGCGTGGGGCCCGAGATGACGGCGGAATGCAGGAAGTTCCGCTGGCCGAAGCGGCACGGCACGCTGCCCAGGCATTCCCGGTGCACCTGGATGCTGGCGCCCATGCGGATGAGGGCGTCGGTGAAGCCGAAGCGGTTCTCGTAGACGGTCTCGTGCACGATGGACACCCCTTCGGCCTGGGTCAGGGCGACGACGAGGGGCTGCTGCCAGTCGGTCATGAAGCCCGGGTGGACGTCCGTTTCCAGGACCAGTGGGCTGAGCTTGCCGCCGCGGTGGTAGAAGCGGATGCCGTCCTCGCCGATGTCCATGCCGCCGCCCACCTTGCGGAAGGTGTTCAGGAAGGTCATCATGTCGCGCTGCGAGGCGCCTTCAACGAAGATGTCGCCGCGCGTCACCAGCGCCGCCGACGCCCAGGAGGCCGACTCGTTGCGGTCCGACAGGGCCCGGTGGTTGTAGCCGCCCAGATCGCGGACGCCCTCGATGCGGATGGTGCGGTCCGTCTGGACGCTGATGATGGCGCCCATCTTCTGGAGCACGGCGATGAGGTCGACGATTTCGGGCTCGGTGGCGGCACCGGAGAGTTCGGTGATGCCTTCGGCGCGGGTTGCGCTCAGGAGGACCTGTTCCGTGGCCCCAACGGAGGGGTACGGCAGGGAGATCTTGGCCCCGTGCAGCCCCCTGGGCGCGGAAATGTGGATGCCGCCCGGGCGCTTCTCGACGACGGCACCGAACTGCCGCAGCACGTCCAGGTGGTAATCAATGGGCCGGTCACCGATCTTGCAGCCACCCAGGTCCGGGATGAAGGCCTCGCCGATCGCATGGATCAGGGGACCGCACAGCAGAATGGGAATCCGGGAGTCGCCGGCGTGGGCGTCGATGGCCGTGCTGGGCGCTGTCTTGGCTGCCTTGGGATCCAGGGTCAGGTCGCCGCTGACGGGGTCCTTCTCGACGGTCACCCCGTGCAGCTGCAGCAGGCTGGTGACCACCTCGACGTCCTTGATTTCCGGAACGTTCCGCAGCACGGAGGGCTCGTTGCCCAGCAGCGCGGCTACCATGGCCTTGGGCACAAGGTTCTTGGCACCGCGGACGCTGACACGGCCAGTTAGCGGGACGCCTCCGCGAATTGTCAGAACACTACTCATTTACCGGTTTCCTCACGACTACTCGCCCCCCAAATCCTTACAAAGGCACCAGCTAAGCATATGAGTTCGCGTTACCGAACCGAAATACTGACGCGGGCGTGTGGGCTCGGGCTACCGAACCGGGGGCAGCAGAAAGGCCCGCCGCGGCTGTGCACGGCGGGCCTCCTGCTGATGCTTTTTGGTTATCCCGTCAGGAAGTCCTGGCCGGCAGCGTAAGCGGTTTGAAGGACGGCCGCGTCGCTTCGTACGCGGTGATGTCCTCCTCGTGCTGCAGGGTCAGTCCGATGTCATCGAGGCCCTCGAGCAGGCGCCAACGCGTGTAGTCGTCGATCTCGAACGGCGCAACCACGCTGCCGCAGGTCACGGTCTTGGAGGCGAGGTCGACCGTCACCTCAGTCCCGGGCGCGTTCTCGAGCGTCTTCCAGATGAGCTCGATGTCATCCTGGGCAACCTGGGCGGCAAGGAGTCCCTGCTTGCCCGAGTTGCCGCGGAAGATGTCGGCGAACCGGGAGGACAGCACGGCGCGGAAGCCGTAGTCCTTGAGCGCCCAGACGGCGTGCTCACGGGACGACCCGGTACCGAAGTCCGGGCCGGCCACCAGCACGGACCCGGCGTTGAACGGCGCCTGGTTCAGGATGAAGGAAGGGTCCTTGCGCCACGCTGAGAACAGCGCGTCTTCAAAGCCGGTGCGGGTGATGCGCTTAAGGTACACGGCGGGGATGATCTGGTCCGTGTCAACATTGCTCTGGCGCAGCGGAACGCCAATGCCGGTGTGGGTGGTGAACTTTTCCATGGCGTCTTCCTAGGCGGCGTCGGTGGTGAGGGCTGCGGATTCCGGGGCCGGATCGAGGTCCGACGGCGAACTCAGCGTTCCGCGGACGGCCGTGGCGGCTGCAACTACCGGCGAAACAAGGTGCGTGCGGCCACCCTTGCCCTGCCGGCCTTCGAAGTTGCGGTTGGAGGTGGAGGCGCACCGCTCCCCCGGCTCCAGCTGGTCCGGGTTCATGCCCAGGCACATGGAGCAGCCGGCGAAGCGCCATTCTGCACCGAAGTCCTTGAAGACCTTGTCCAGCCCCTCGGCCTCGGCCTCGAGGCGTACCCGGGCCGAGCCGGGGACTACCAGCATCCGGACCTTCGGGTCCTTCTCCCGGCCGCGGATGATGTCCGCCGCGGCCCGCAGGTCCTCGATGCGCGAGTTGGTGCAGGAGCCCAGGAAGACGGTGTCCACCCGGATGTCCTTCATGGGCGTTCCGGCTTCCAGGCCCATGTACTGCAGGGCACGTTCGGCCGCGGCCTTGGCGTTCTCGTCGCCGAAGTCCTCCGGGGACGGCACCTTGGCCGACAGCGAGACGCCCTGGCCCGGGTTGGTGCCCCAGGTGACAAACGGCTCCAGGGTGTTGGCATCCAGGTCGACCTGGGCGTCGAAGACTGCGTCATCGTCGGTGCGCAGCGTGTTCCAGTATTCGACGGCGGCGTCCCAGTCGGCGCCCTGCGGCGCGTGCGGCCGGCCGTTCATGTAGGCGTAGGTGATCTCGTCCGGAGCCACCATGCCGGCGCGGGCGCCTGCTTCGATGGACATGTTGCAGATGGTCATCCGGGCGTCCATGGACAGCGCACGGATGGCCGAGCCGCGGTACTCCAGGACGTAACCCTGGCCGCCGCCGGTGCCGATCTTGGCGATGACGGCAAGGATAATGTCCTTGGCGGTCACGCCGGGGCGCAGCGTGCCCTCGACGTTGATGGCCATGGTTTTGAAGGGCTTGAGGGACAGCGTCTGGGTGGCCATGACGTGCTCCACCTCGGACGTGCCGATGCCCATGGCCAGCGCACCGAACGCGCCGTGGGTGGAGGTGTGCGAGTCGCCGCACACCACGGTCATTCCGGGCTGGGTCAGTCCCAGCTGCGGGCCAACGACGTGCACGATGCCCTGCTCGGCGTCACCGAGGGGGTGCAGGCGGACGCCGAACTCCTCGCAGTTGTTGCGCAGGGTCTGGATCTGTGTCCGGCTGGTAAGGTCGGCGATCGGCTTGTCGATGTCCAGCGTGGGGGTGTTGTGGTCCTCGGTGGCGATGGTGAGGTCCGGGCGGCGCAGCTTGCGGCCGGCCAGGCGGAGACCCTCGAAGGCCTGCGGGGAGGTCACCTCATGGACGAGGTGCAGGTCGATGTACAGAAGGTCAGGCTGGGCGTTGGCACCTTCGCCGTCGCCTTTGCGCACCACGTGCGCATCCCAGACTTTCTCGGCCAATGTTCTGGCCATGGCCATCTCCCTTCGATGCTGTTTGTTGTTGGTTCCACTGAAACAGCAGACCCCTGTAATAAGCCAGTCAAAAGATTTGCATCTCAGATAATGAGACGGCAATATCATTACATGGACAATTCTAGTGGAGTCGGTGTCATTGATAAAGCAGCACAGGTGCTCGACGCGCTTGAGGCCGGACCCACGACCCTGGCGCAGCTTGTCGCTGCCACGGGACTGGCCCGGCCTACGGTGCACCGGCTTGCGCTGGCGCTGGTCCACCACCGCCTCGTGAGCCGCGACATCCAGGGCCGTTTTGTCCTCGGCAGCCGCCTGGTTGAACTCGCGTCCGCCGCCGGCGAGGACAGACTGATCGCCTCCGCCGGGCCGGTCCTCATGCAGCTCCGCGATGCCACCGGCGAAAGCGCCCAGATTTTCCGCCGCCAGGGCGACTGGCGGGTCTGCGTTGCATCCGCCGAGCGCCCCATTGGCCTCCGCGACACCATTCCCGTGGGAACCCAGCTGTCCATGAAGGCAGGCTCCGCCGCCCAGGTCCTGCTCGCCTGGGAGGACCATGACCGCCTGCTGGAAGGCCTCCAGTCCGCGCGCTTCACGCCCACCGTTCTGGCGGGAGTACGACGCCGGGGCTGGGGACAGAGCCTCGGCGAACGGGAGCCTGGGGTCGCCTCGGTTTCCGCTCCGGTGCGCGGGCCGTCCGGCCGAGTCATTGCCGCTGTTTCCATTTCCGGCCCGATTGAGCGGCTCACCCGCCAGCCCGGCCGGCTGCACGCGGAGGTTGTCTGCAACGCGGCCCGCGTGCTGACCGAAGCCCTCCGCAAGAATAACGACTAGCGTCGCCTTTGGGGAGCCGGGGCTCAGACCGGACGCTGTTATCGCAGGCCCGGCGGACATACTAACGACGGCAGGCCCTAACGACGGCGACGCTGCCGCGGCTTGATCGTTCTGGCCGCCAGTTCAGATCTGAGCCGTACCCCGAAGCGGGCACCAGATCAGGCCGTTCTCAGACCTGACCAGGCTACAAGCCGCTATCCTCGTGTTCAGCCCAGGACCGAACCAAAAAGATTTTTGGATCACGCCGCATCTGGTGCCGGATCGGCCCTTAATTGTCAGTCCCCCTTGGCAGACTGTGTTCATGGAAGGCATGGGGAATGCAGCACTGACAGCGGAAGCGCCGCATGGCGGCGTTCTGCTGGCTGCCGCAGTTCCGGACGCCCTTCTTCCAACCGCCGTTGTTACAGACGCAGTCTTTCCTTTTGACGCGATTCCCGAGGATGAGTTCCCGGGCGGCGGGTTCCCGTCCGATCAGTTCGCCAACGGCGGGCTGCCGGATGACGCGGACGATGACCCGAACTTCGTGTACCCGGACGATGTTTTCCCCGAGGACCCTTTCCCCGGGGGACAGTTTGCCGACGGCGTTTTCCCCGAGGACCCCTTCCCTGAGCTTCTCTTTAAGGACGTCCAGTTTGCAGATGTCCCGTTGGCCGGCGGCGCCGCCACCGGGAGTGCTGGGCGGCGCGGAAGCGGAACGACGCGGGTGGAACTGGCGGACCGGCTCGCGGCCGCTGCTATTTTGGTGCGGGCGGACCTCACCGCCGACGGTGCCGGCCTGATCGACCAGACCAAGGCGCTGGAGAAACTCAAATGCTGGGCCGCCGGGCAACAGGCCCGGCTAGCTGTCGCCTTCGAACTCCGCCACCGTCGGGAACCGGCCAACAATGCGGCTCAGGCCGATTCTGCGCAGGCCGATTCTGCGCAGGCCGATCCAGGGCAGACCAGGGGCAGCACTCTGGCGGCCGAGGACCTCGGCAAGAAACGCCCCAAAGAACAGACCATGGGAGCGGCGGAGCAGATCGCCCTGGCCCGCGGCGAGTCCCCGCACCGCGGCGGCCGGCTCCTCGGCATGGGCAAGGCACTGGTCACCGAAATGCCCCACACCCTGACCGCCCTGGACACCGGCCAACTCAACGAAGAACGCACCATGCACGTAGTGAAAGAAACAGCCTGCCTGACCGTGGAGGACCGGGCAGCGGTCGATGAGGAACTGGCCGCGGATACAGGGACCTTCAACGGCGCCGGGACCCGGGCCGTCATCGCCACCGTCAAGGCCGCCGCGATCCGGCGGGACGCACGCTCCGTCACCCAGCGCGCCAGCCACGCCGCGTCGGAGCGGTCCGTCAGCCTGCGCCCCGCCCCCGACTGCATGACCTACCTGACGGCGCTGCTGCCCGCCCACGAGGGAGTCGCGGTCTACGCCGCCCTGACCCGGCACGCCGACACCCTCCACGCCACCGGCGACCCCCGCAGCCTGGGACAAATCAAGGCCGACACCCTCGTCGAACGGACCACCGGCACCCCCGGCGGCATCACCGGCATCGACATCAGCCTCGTCATGACCGACCGAACCCTCCACCAAGCCGACACCGAACCCGCCCGCCTCACCGGCTACGGCACCGTCCCCGCCACCTGGGCACGGGAGCTGATAACGCAGGAAAAGAGTGACGGACGAGAGGAGCTCAAAACCTGGCTCCGCCGCCTCTACACCGCCCCAGGGACCGGCGACCTCGTCGCCATGGACTCACGAAGACGCCTGTTCCCGCCAAAGCTGCGCCGCTTCATCCAGATCCGCGACAACACCTGCCGCACACCCTACTGCGACGCACCCATCCGCCACCACGACCACATCATCCCCTGGCACGAGAACGGCCCAACCAGCCTGGCCAACGGCGCCGGGCTCTGCGAAGCCTGCAACCACACCAAAGAACTACCCGGCTGGAAAACCCAACCCAGACCAGGACCCCGGCACACCATCGAAATCACCACACCCACGGGCCACACCTACCACTCAACCGCGCCACCACTGCCCGGGACCAGGCTGCCCGGATCTGGAACCGCCGGAACCAGCCTGCCGGGAACCGAATCGCCGGGACCCAGCCAGTTGGATCGGTCCGGCCCAGCCCCGTAAGCACGGTCACACCGGGCATCGCGTCGGCACAACGTTGGCCGGAGGAAGTCCCGTGAAGCTGCCTGAGCCAATCGGGCAGTAGCGCGGTTCGGCTGTAGAGCGCGGTCGGGCAGTAGTCTGGGCGCATGACCAGCTACGCAGTGTTCCTCCGCGGCATAAACGTGGGCGGCATCAACATCAGAATGGCTGACCTCAAGGAAGCCCTAAAGGCGGGACCGTTCACCTGTGTGAAGACGCTGCTGGCCAGCGGCAACGTGGTGCTGGCCAGCGATCTGGACCCTGCCGCGGTCAAGAAGGAATTCGAGGCAACCTTGCGGAAAGCCTTCGGGTACGACGCCTGGGTGGTGGTACTGACAGCGGATCGCGTAGCGGAGCTCGTGGCCGCGTGCCGCTACCCCGCCGACGACAAGAGCACGCACACCTACCTCACCCTGGCCTCGGACAAGGCTGCACTGGATGAGCTGTCCGCCTCGGGGAAAGCGCTGGACGGCGTGGAGCAGGAGCGGCTGGGTCCCGAGGCCCTGGCGTGGCTGGCGCCCGCCGGCGGTACACTCGAGAGCCCGTTCAGCAAATTGTCCGCCAAGCCGAAGTACAAGGCTTCCACTACCACCCGAAACCTCCGCACCATGATCAAGGTCCGGGACGCCGCCGCAGCCGTGGAGACCGCAGCCGGCTGACCGGCTGCAGGACCGGCCGCGGTCCTGAGGGCCGCGGTCCTGAGGGCCGCAGGCACGAGGGCCGGGGATCTGGGATGAGGATCTGCCGTCTGGGATGGGGATCGGCGGGTGTGGGAATTAGCCGGCGGCAGCCCGCAGCGCCGCGTTGAACGACTCCAGCCTCCGGACCTCCGCCTCCACCGGTTCCACCACTAGCCGGCCCGCCACCTCCGCCACGGCAGCATTGAGCCGCTTCCTGGCCCTCGCGCCGCGGCGGCGAGCCACGCCGGCAGAGATGAATTTGGCCGTTACGGCAAGAAGAATCCCCAGTGCCACTCCGCCGGCAATCAGCAGGGTGGGAACGGGCCAGCCTTCCACCCGGGGCACCTCCGGAACGGGCAGCTGCAGGTAGCCAAGCCCGGCAAGCACACCCAGCCACCCCAGTCCGGCCACGGCCGCGAGCAGCGCCAACCACTGGATCACATTGAACGCGCCCCACCACCAGGACGTCCGGCCCGCGCCGAGGTCCGCCCCGGCTATGGCCTGGTCAAGGGCGTCCGGCAGCCGGTCCCTTCCCGTCCGGGCCGCGGAGCGGATGGCTGCCCGCCAGGGACCGGGTGCACCGTCACTGGCGGCGTCGGCAAACTGTCGGACCGCAGCATCGGTCCGCGCACGCTCCGGGGCGCCCGCCGGCGGCAGCGACGTCCTGTTCACCTCGGCGCTGGCGTTGCGTCGCAGGTTGAGCCGGCGGAGCGGATCGGGCCTCAGTCGGACCAGCCACCGTGTCACCGGCCACCCGGTGCGCCGGGTGGACTCGATCCGGTACGACGCTGACACCGCATCGGTCACCAGGGGCACGTTGGCCGCCACAGCCAGCTCATCGGCAAGCCGCGCTACGGTCCCGCTCTTCACGCCAGCGGCTTCCCCGCGGCCCGAGGCTTCCTCCAACTGCGCCGCCGTCTTAGTCACGTCCGCGGACAGCCGCAGCGACAACGCCTCCCGCTGCGAAACGACGCGGCGGATGGCAGCCCGCACGCTGTCCACTCCGGCTCCAGTCAGTGCGGAGGCCGCCAGGACCTGCACCCTGCCCAGTCCGTCGCGGGCCAGGATCCCCCGCAGCGACTCCAGCACGGGCTCGACGTCCGCTGCCGGCAGCCTGTCCACCTGGTTGAGCACCACCAGCGTGACGGCCCCGTGTGACGCCAGCGGAGCCAGGAAGCCGTTATGGAGGGCGGCGTCGGCATACTTTTGCGGGTCCAGCACCCAGACCAGGACGTCCACCATACCCACCAGCCGCTGCACGATCTCCCGGTTTGCGGTGCGGGTCGAATCGAAGTCGGGCAAATCCAGCAGGATCAGCCCGGTATCCTCGTCGGCAAACCCGTCCACGGGATCGGCGAGGTGGCGGGCGCGCACATCCAGCCAGTCCAGCAGAGGCTCGCTGCCGTCTGCTCCCCATACGCTCGCCAAGGGTTCGGATGTGGTGGGCCGACGCGCCGCCGCCGTCGCGATTTCTGCGCCGTTCACGGCGTTGAACAGGGTGGATTTTCCGCTTCCGGTGGCCCCGAAGAAGCCCACCACCGTGTGGTCGGCCGACAGCGCCCGCCGCGACCGGGCACGTTCCAGCACCGCGAGCACGTCCTCGAGGGCGGCGTCGGGAAGCACGCCCTCGGCCAGCTCCCGGGCCCTGCCCAAAGCGTCGAGGCGGCCCTGGAGCCGCGTCTCCTCCTTCGCCCTCCCCCGGCGGTTCACGTGGCGTCCGCCAGCCGGGTGAGCGCCTGCGCATGTTCGGCGAGCCCGGCGGCGGCCTGCCCGGCTTCCGGGACCAGCCTGTCCAGGAAGCGCTCCTGCTCGGCTGCCAGCAGTCTTCGGCACCTGGTGTTCAGGTCGTCACGGGCCGTGCGGGCAAGCCGGCGTACGGCGTCCTCGCCGAAGACGGCTTCCAGTAGCTTCTGACCCACGACGGCGGTCCCTCCGGCGACGCCGATCTCAAGGCCGGTCAGCCCGGCGGTCATGGAGAAAACGACGATCATCAAGGCAGCGCCGAGGCCGTTGATGCCGAAGGAGAGCCACCGCGCCTGGGTCCGCTTGTCCTGCCCTTCAGTCCTGATCAGTTCCATGAGGCCCGCCTGCCAGTCGCGTATCTCCGCCGCCACGAGATCCCCAAAGCCGGGGCTCGTTCCCGAGAGGTCATCTGTTCCCAGGAGCTGCCGGCCTGCCGGATCCGACCGCCAGCGCTGGTCTGCGTCCTCCGCAGCCTTGGCAGCCTCATCCAGGATGACGGCCTGGAGCCCTGTTTCAATGGCGGTTTCCACTTTCACTGCGGGCGCGGGCTCGCCGCGGAAGAATGCCCCAAGCCGGTCGCGGAACCGCCCCACGTTCTGCTCCAGGCTCCGGAAGAACTCGCCCGTTCCCACAAAGTCCTGCCAGCGGGCCAGGACCTCGCCACGCAGGAGGGCACCATCCTTGGTGGCGTCGATGATCCGGGTACCTGCGTCCCGGTAGGCGGCCCGTACGTCGTCGCCCAGCAGAGTGGCTGCGCGGCCCTGCTCCTTTGCGGCGTCAGCGATGCGTCCTACCCGTTGGCCGAGTTCCCGCACCGCACCATGCAGCGTCCGCCGTGCGATGTCAGCGCGGGCCGCAGCGTCGTTAGCAAGGCCGCGGAGCCACGCTTTCAGGGGTTCCACGGTTTCCGCCGGCAGCATGCCGGAGCTGCCGAGCGCGACTTCCGGGATGACAAACAGGCGGGCGGCGCCAAGGCCTTCCCTCGCCAGCATGCTGCGCAGATCCTCGCTCACTTCGGCTTCCGCCGCCGGCGGCACGCGGTCGAGGACCACCGCCACCATGATGTCCCTCGACGCCGCGTTCAGCAGCAGCTTCCACGGAACGGCGTCAGCATAGCGGTTGGCGGTGGTCACGAAGATCCAAAGGTCTGCTGCCGCCAGCAGCTGCCCGGCGAGCTTGCGGTTCTCGTCGGAGATGGAGTCCACGTCCGGCGCGTCAAGCAGCGCGATGCCCTCGGGCACGGCAGGCTCGCCCACGAGGACCAATGACGAGACGGGCGCGGTGTCCGCTGGCGATCCGGCCGGACCGCCGGATGCAGGCGTTACGGCGGCCTGGGCTCCGGCCGGGACGAGCGTTCCGCGGATGCGGCTCAGACCGGGCAGAACGCGCTGGTCCTCGAACCACTCAGCATCCGAGGGGTGGTGCAGCAGGATGGGCTGGCGAGTGGTGGGCCGAATGGCGCCGGCACGCGTGACCGGATGGCCGACGAGCGCATTTACAAGAGTCGATTTCCCTGCACCCGTTGAGCCACCGACGACGGCCAGCAACGGAGCGTCAAGGCTGCGGTAACGGGGCAGGACGTAATCATCCAGCTGAGCCACAGAGTTCCGGATCTCCAGCCGAGCCTGGTCAGCGGTCGGCAGGGCCAGCGGCAGCGAAACAGCTGCCAAGTCGCGGCGGACCTCCTCCAGGAGGCGCACGCCGGCAGGCTGCGCTTCCATTTCCTGGCCGCCGGCTGGCGGGATGCGGTTGGAGGTCACAACCTCATCATGCCAGTTGAGGTCTGATTTGGGTCGAAGGAGTGCATTACGGGGTGGCCAGTCATCCGACGCTCGCCCGTGGAGCTTTTTCAGGCAAGGGGAAATTTCCGGCAAAACAAAACCGGCCCCGGGCTGTTGCCCGGAGCCGGTTGCTGGTGACCCCAGCGGGATTCGAACCCGCGTTACCGCCGTGAGAGGGCGGCGTACTAGGCCGCTATACGATGGGGCCGGGTACTTTCCGATCAGCGTCTCCGCCAATCAAGCCAAGTTAGTGTTTCACACATTTGGCTTTGTTCCAAATCGATGATTTTCGATTCACAACACCTGAAAATGTCCGGAAAATCCGAATAATTTCAGAGCTGGGATACCAGGACTCGAACCTAGAATGACGGTACCAGAAACCGTAGTGTTGCCAATTACACCATATCCCATTGGCACTTTCGGGCCGGTGGAAAGACTCTCTCTTTCGCTCCGTGCCCCTCAGCACGAGTAATTACTCTACCCGAGACTTTTGCGCCGCACAAATCGGCAGACCGTTACCTGCGCCACACTCTCAGAACGCCGTGGCGGGCGCAGGCAACGGATGCGGACGACTAGCTGGAACCGGCCGGCAGCGCCAGCAGTTCCAGCAGGGAAGTGATCTCCTGCCCCTGGAAACCGGGAGCCTGCTCCCCGCTGCGGTTCAGCCAGATGCCCAACAGTCCTGCCGCCGTCGAGCCCTCAGCGTCCAGGAGCCGGTTATCCCCGATGTAGAGCGTGGAGGCAGGGGTGCTGCCGATCAGCCGGACGCCTTCGAGGTAGATGGCGGGATCCGGCTTGGGGACACCGACAGTATCGGTGCCCACGAGGAAACGGATGCGTTCCAGGCCGGCGCTGTCCAGCTTTACCCGCTGATAGTCGTGCACGTTGTTGCTCACGGCCCCGTAGGGAATTCCCGCCTGGTCCAGGGCGTCGAGGAACGGCAGGACGTCCTCAAAGGCCCTGACATAGCTGGGTTGCAGCCGCGAGTAGGTGCTGAGCCAGTTGTGTGACTCCTCCCCCTCGCCCATTTCGACGCCGAAGTGCCCCAGGGCTGCGCGGCCCCGGAGCAGCCGCTGCTCGTTGAAGGTCAGCTCGCCCGCGAGGTAGCGGTCGTAGTAGTGGGTTGTCTCGTGCGTGAAGATCCGCCCCACCTTCTCCCACCCGGCCTGGTCCAGGCCGGGCAGGAGGTGTTCGCTGGCGTCCCGCAGCGCCGTGGTCATGGCGTAGGCAAGGTCCACCAGGGTGTCGTCAATGTCGAACAGGACACCGCTGACCGCCCCGAGGTCTCGGGACAGGACGGCGGTTTCCGCTGCGGGATGCGACATCAGCCGCGGAAAGCGCGCAGGCGCGCCAGGGACGATTCCTTGCCCAGGACGACCATGGACTCGAACAGCGGCGGGGAGATCCGGCGGCCCGAGATCGCGGTGCGCACGGGGCCGAACGCGAGCCGGGGCTTGATCCCCAGGTCCTCCACCAGGGCCTGCTTCAGCGCGGACTGGATGTTTTCGGCGTTCCAGTCGTCGATCGGCGCGAGCGCGGCCAGTGCCGCGTCGAGAACCTCGGTGACGTTCGCCGGCAGGCCCTTGCGGGCGTCGTCGGCGACGTCGATCGCGTCGTCGGACTTGAACAGAAACGCCAGCATCTCCGGGGCTTCGCCGAGAAGGGTGATCCGCTCCTGGACCAGCGGCGCGGATTCCGTCAGGATTTCCTCCTGGCGGTCGGTGAGGATTTCCCCGACAAGGCCGGCGTGCCGGAGGTACGGGACCAGCCGCTCGCGGAAGACCGCAGGGTCAAGCAGCCGGACGTGTGTTCCGTTGATCGCTTCGGCCTTCTTGAGGTCGAAGCGGGCCGGGTTGGCCAGGACGTCGTGGATATCGAAGTTCTTCACCAGCTGTTCCACCGTAAAGACGTCCTCATCGGCGCTCAGGGACCAGCCGAGCAGTGAAAGGTAGTTGAGCAGCCCCTCGGGGATGAAGCCGCGCTCCCGGTGCAGGAAGAGGCTCGATTCCGGGTCGCGCTTGGAAAGCTTCTTGTTGCCCTGGCCCATGACATAGGGCAGGTGCCCGAACTCCGGCATGTATTCCGCCACGCCTACCGCGTAGAGCGCACGGTAGAGGGCGATCTGCCGCGGCGTGGAGCTGAGCAGGTCCTCGCCGCGGAGAACGTGGGTGATGCCCATGAGGGCGTCGTCGACGGGGTTGACCAGCGTGTAGAGCGGAGCCCCGTTGGCCCGCACCACGGCGAAGTCCGGGACTGAACCGGCCTTGAACGTGATCTCGCCACGGACGAGGTCGGTGAACGTGATGTCCTCGTCCGGCATCCGCAGCCGCAGCACGGCCTGCCGGCCCTCGGCCTTGAACGCGGCCACCTGTTCGTCGCTGAGGTCGCGGTCAAAGCCGTCGTAGCCGAGCTTCGGGTCCCGCCCGGCGGCACGGTGGCGCGCTTCGATCTCGTCAGGAGTCGAATAGGACTCGTAGATATGGCCGCCTGCCCGGAGCTTGGCGATGACGTCCTGGTACAGCTCGCTGCGCTGCGACTGGCGGTATGGCTCGTGGGGCCCGCCGACCTCCACGCCCTCGTCCCAGTCGATGCCGAGCCACTTCAGGGCATCCAGCAGCTGGTGGTAGCTTTCCTCGCTGTCGCGTGCCGAGTCGGTGTCCTCGATGCGGAAGATCATCTTCCCGCCGGTGTGGCGGGCGTAGGCCCAGTTGAACAGCGCCGTGCGGATCAGCCCGACATGCGGGGTGCCCGTCGGTGACGGGCAGAAGCGGACACGGACAGGCGTTTCGGCGGTGACGGCAGGAATGGCAGCAGGCGCGGCGGAGGGGGTAGTCATAGTGATACCAACTTTACCAACCGGGCACCCCTGCCCCTGCCCGCGCTGACAGGGCTCCCGCGTTGCGGACCGGTTCCCGCCTTGCGGACCGGTTCCCGCCCGGGCCGCCGCGTCGCCGGCTAGCGGCGGACTACCGGGTTCGACAGCCGGCCGATGCCCTCGATCTCCACTTCGTACCGGTCCCCGGCCTGGACGAGGCCGACGCCGGCCGGCGTGCCGGTCATGATGACGTCACCGGGCAGCAGCGTGAAAGCGCTGGAGACGATGGAAACCAATTCGCGGACGCCGCGGATCATCTGGGCGGTGCTGCCGTCCTGGCGGAGTTCGCCATTGAGCCGGCCTTTGATGGACAGGTCCTCGGGATCGAGTTCGGTCTCGATCCACGGACCAAGCGGAGCGGAGGTATCGAAGCCTTTGGCGCGCGCCCACTGGAGGTCTGTCTTTTGCACGTCGCGGGCGGTGAGGTCGTTGCCGCAGGTGTAACCGAAGATCACGTCGTCGGCACGCTCTTCCGGAACGTCCTTGCAGATGCGGCCAATGACGACGCACAGCTCCGCCTCGAAGGAGACCTCCTCGGAGAACTCCGGCAGAACCACGGGATCGTTCGGGCCCACGACGGAGGTGTTGGGCTTCAGGAACAGCAGCGGCTGCTGGGGCACCTCATTGCCGAGTTCGTGCGCGTGCTCCACAAAGTTGCGCCCCACGCCGATCACCTTGCTGCGCGGGATGATGGGCGCCAGCAGGCGGACGTCCTCCAGCTTGTGCCGCACGGAGGTGCGTTCCACGCCATTGAAGAACGGATCGCCGTTGATGACAGTGATTTCCTCACTGCCGGGCTGGCCTTCAACAACGCCGTAAAGGGGATCAGAATCGACTACAAACCGGGCAATACGCATGGGTCCAAGCCTACAGTCTCAGCCCATCTCCCTCAGGAGGCGCAGGTATTCCAGCTGTGCCGCGACGGAATTCTCCGCGGCGCCCCGGACAGAAGGATCGACGTCGGCATAAACAACGCTGGTGACCTCGCCTACGGCGGCGTCCGGGCCGAGGCCGGCGAGGGCCGCCCGGATCTGGGCCAGCCGGTCCAGGCGGTGGTCCCGGTAGGCGCGCACCACCGCGTCCAGCGCCGGCAGGACGGGGCCGTGGGCCGGCAGGACGGTAGCCGGTCCCAGCCGCTCCAGCCGGTCCAGGGAGGCGAGGTAGTCCGCCAGCGTGCCGTCCGGGTGGTCAAGCACGGTGGTGCCCCGGCCCAGGATGGTGTCGCCGGTCAGCACCGAGCCGGCGGGTCCGTCGAGTGGCAGGTGGAAACAGAGGGAGTCGGAGGTGTGACCGGGGGTGGACACCACCCGGATCTCGGTGCCGCCGGCCGCAATGGTCTCCCCCGGTTGCAGCACGGCTCCCCCATGGCAATGCTCGGCAGCGGCGGCCCGGACGGGCGCGCCCGTGATTTGGGCGAGCCGGGCCGAGCCGGCAGTGTGGTCCGCGTGCCGGTGCGTGACCAGGATCAGCTCCACGGGTCCGGCGGCCGCCAGCGCCTGAAGGTGCGCCTCGTCCAACGGCCCCGGATCAACCACCACCACCGCCCCGTGGCCCTGCTCCCCGACGACGTAGGAGTTGGTCCCCTCCAGGCTCATCGGCCCCGGGTTCGGCGCGAGGCGGAACCGCGTCAGCGGGCTGCTGCTGGCAAAGGCGCTGGTGATGTGCTGGCTCACGGGTTTCATTCTGTCATCCGGGATCACCTGGCCAAATAGGGAGAGAACGACGGCGGGCGGCCGGTGAGCTGCCGAAACAGCCCAGCCGGCCACGCGCCGTCGTTCGCTTTTGTGGTTATCCGCCCGAAGCGGCTCAGGCGAGCCGGGTCAGCCAGCCGTGGGTGTCCTCCACGGTGCCGGTCTGGATCCCGAGCAGATGCGCGCGGATGGCCATGGTGGTCTCGCCGGCCTTTGCGTCCTCCGAGCCAATGAATTCCGTAGCATCCTTCAGGACACCGATGGGAGTGATAACGGCAGCCGTGCCGCAGGCGAACACCTCGGCGATGTCGCCGGAGGCAACACCGTCGCGCCATTCGTCCAGGGTGATCTTCCGTTCGGTCACCTCACGGCCCATGTCCTTGGCCACCTGGATGATCGATGAGCGGGTCACGCCCTCGAGGATGGTGCCGCTCAGCGCGGGGGTGACCAGCGAGCCGTCCTTCATGACGAAGAAGACGTTCATGCCGCCCAGTTCCTCAACGGCGTTGTCGTTGAACTGGTCCAGGAACAGCACCTGCTTGCAGCCGTTGGCCTCGGCCTCCTGCTGCGCGATGAGTGAGGCAGCGTAGTTGCCGCCGCACTTCGCGGCTCCGGTACCGCCCCGGCCTGCCCGGGCGTATTCGCGTGAAATCCAGATCGAAATCGGCTTGAGCTCTCCGCCGAAGTAGTTTCCGGCTGGCGAGGCAATGACGCGGAACGAGACCTCTCGGGCTGCCCGCACACCCAGGAACGCCTCGGTGGCGATCATGAACGGGCGCAGGTACAGGGCCTCGCCGTCGCCGGCGGGAACCCATTCCTTATCCACCGCCACGAGCTCGCGGATGGCGCCGAGGAAGTATTCGGCCGGAATCTCCGGAAGCGCGAGCCGGCGGGCGGACTTGTTCATCCGGGCGGCGTTGGCCTCCGGCCGGAAGCTCCAGATGGAACCGTCAGCGTGACGGTAGGCCTTCAGACCCTCGAAGATTTCCTGCCCGTAGTGCAGCACCGCGGCGGACGGGTCCAGCATGATGGGTCCGTAGGCCTCGATCCGCGCATCATGCCATCCGCCCTGGCCGCTGGCGTCGACCGTGTAGTCAACAATCGCAGTGTGGTCGGTGAAGTGGTCGCCAAAGCCTGGGTTCGCCAGGATGGCTGCACGCTCTTCAGCAGACTTCGGGGTGGCCGAGAGCTGCTGGGTGAATTCGACGCCATGGGCAGTCTGAGTCATGGTTCCTCCACGGTCGGCTGCCTGGCATCTGAACGTGGTTCAGCATCGGACCACGGCAGCGAATTGGTAATTCAGGTCAAGCTTACGCCTGCTGGCGGAGGCTAAACGGCCGCCGCAATGGCGTCGCCAATGGCGCTTGTGCTGCGCACTTCGCCGTTGCGGCTTTCGACATCGGCCACCACCGCGGACTCGATCCGCCGGGCCGCGTTGGAGTAGCCCAGGTGCTCCAGCAGGAGGGCTGCGGACAGGATGGCCGCGGTGGGGTCCGCCTTCTGCTGGCCGGCGATGTCGGGTGCGGAACCGTGGACGGGTTCAAACATCGACGGCGCCGTCCGGTCCATGTTGATGTTGCCCGAGGCCGCCAGTCCGATTCCGCCGGTGACGGCGGCAGCAAGGTCGGTGATGATGTCGCCAAAGAGGTTGTCGGTGACGATGACGTCGAAGCGGGCGGGATCGGTGACCATGAAGATGGTCGCGGCATCGATGTGCAGGTAGTCGTGGGTGACCTCGGGGAATTCCTGGGCCAGGGCCTCGACAGTGCGCTTCCACAGGTGGCCGGCAAAGACCAGCACGTTGTGCTTGTGGACCAGGGTCAGCTTCTTGCGCGGGCGCTCGTTGGCCCGGCGGAACGCATCCCGGACAACGCGCTCCACGCCGTGGGCCGTGTTCAGCGAAACCTCGGTGGCCACCTCGTGCGGCGTGCCGCCGCGCAGGGTGCCGCCGTTGCCCACGTAGGGACCCTCGGTGCCTTCACGGACGACGATGAAGTCGATGTTGCCCGGTTCAGCCAGAGGGCTGCCCACCGTGCCGTACAGCCGGGAGGGGCGCAGGTTGACGTAGTGGTCCAGGCTGAAGCGCAGCTTGAGGAGCAGCTCGCGTTCGATCAGCCCGGACGGGATGCGGGTGTCCCCGGGAGCTGCACCGATGGCGCCGAAGAGGATGGCGTCTCGCGTCTTCAGATCCTCGAGGACGGCATCCGGGAGGGTCTCGCCGGTCTCAAGCCAGTGCTGGGCACCGAGCTCGTAGTGGGTCTGGTCAAGGGTGACGCCCTCAGCCGCCACGACCTTCTCCAGAACCTTCAGGGCTTCGGCGGTGACCTCCGGGCCGATGCCGTCGCCCGGGATGACAGCGAGATTGATGGTAGATGCGCTCATATTTTCAGCGTAGCCAAGCCATCCACATTCTGGTCAAGCCGTCTCATTATTCGGTCACCCCGGCCCGGCGCTTTCTAGGCGTCCACAGGTTCCTCGTACTTCGGGAACACCGGTGCCGGGGCGGGCAGTTCCGTGCCCGCGGCGATCGGCGTCGCAATGGCCGCGAACTCCCGGGCGGCACCTTCCGGCTGGCCGAGGTACCCGAGCAGGGCGGCGGTGGCCGTGGGCATGACCGGCTGGGCGAGGATCGAGACGATCCGCAGCACCTCGAGGGTCACGTACAGCACGGTCTGCATGCGTTCGACGTCGGTCTTCCGCAGCACCCAGGGGGCCTGTTCGGCGAAGTACGCGTTCGTGTCCCCCAGCACCGTCCAGATTGCCTCGAGGGCGCGGCTGAACTCCTGCTTTTCGAAGGCCGCACGTGCCTGCTCAAGCAGCGCATTGGCCTGTCCCAGGATTGCGGTGTCCGCGTCCGTGAACGCGCCCGGCACAGGGACCCGGCCATCGCAGTTCTTGGCCACCATGGACAGTGAGCGCTGGGCGAGGTTTCCGAAGTTGTTCGCCAGGTCGGAGTTCATCCGGCCCACGATGGCCTCATGGTTGTAGCTGCCGTCGGCGCCGAACGGAACCTCGCGCAGGAAGAAGAAGCGGACCTGGTCCAGGCCGTACTGGGCGACGAAATCAGCCGGAGCAACGACGTTGCCCAGGGACTTGGACATCTTGACGCCGTTGTTGTGCAGGAACCCGTGGATCATCACCCGCTTCGGCAGTTCCAGGCCCGCGCTCATGAGGAAGGCCGGCCAGTAGATGGCGTGGAAGCGCGAGATGTCCTTGCCGATGATGTGGACGTCGGCGGGCCAGTACCTCTTGAACGACTCCGATTCGACGTCCGGGTAGCCGGCGCCCGTGAGGTAGTTGGTCAGTGCGTCGACCCACACATACATGACGTGCTTTTCGTCGCCGGGGACGGGGACGCCCCAGTCGAAGGTGGTGCGGCTGATGGACAGGTCCTCGAGGCCGCGCCTGACGAAGCTGATGACCTCGTTGAAGCGGGACTGCGGCGCGCCGAATTCCGGCTGCGCCTCGTATAGGGCCAGCAGCTTGTCCTGGTAGGCGGACAACCGGAAGAAGTAGCTTTCCTCGGCAGTCCAGGTCACCGGGGTGTCGGTCTCCTTGGTGTACCGGGCGCCGTCCTCCTTGACCACAGTGTCATCTTCACCGTAGTAGGCCTCGTCCCGCACGGAGTACCAGCCCTCGTATTTGGACAAGTAGATGTCGCCGTTGGCTTCCATCTTCTTCCAGATGGCCTGCGAGGCGGTGTAGTGGTCCGCGTCCGTGGTGCGGATGAACCGGTCGTAGGTGATGCCGAGGGCGGCGTGCGCGGCCTTGTAGATTTCCGCGTTCCGATCCACCAGTTCCTTCGGTGAGATGCCTTCCTTCTCCGCGGTCTGAGCAATCTTCAGCCCGTGCTCGTCGGTGCCGGTCAGGAACTTCACGTCATAGCCGTCGAGCCGCTTGAACCTGGCCATCGCATCGGTGGCGATGTACTCGTAGGCGTGGCCGATGTGCGGCACGCCGTTCGGGTAGGTGATGGCCGTAGTGATGTAGAAGGGGCTCTTGTCTGAGGAAGTCACGGGCGGAACGTTACCTTTATGCGGAGGGATGGATCTAGATCAGTTCGGTCAGCGTATCGCTCAGCCGGACCAGTTCGTGGTCATGTGACGCCACGAGGACTGCGATGCCGTCGGACGTTGTGTCCTTGAGGATGCTGATGATGCGGTTGGCGGAGGCCCTGTCCAGGCTCGCCGTGGGCTCGTCCACCACCAGGACCCGGGTGCCCAGGATCAGGGCGCGGGCGATGGCGACGCGCTGGCGCTCACCGCCGGAGAGCTGCTCGGGACGGTGCCGCATGCGGCGTCCGAGGCCCACGAGGTCCAGCAGGTCCTTGGCCATCTCGCGCCGCTGCTCCACCTCGCCGTCCGGCACCGCGGGGAGCAGGACGTTTTCGAGCGCGCTCATGCCGTCGATCAGTGCTCCGCCCTGGTCAACGTAGCCGATCAGTGCCCGGCGCCGGTCGGCGATCTCGTCATCGCTCATGGTTTCCAGGGAATCGCCCTCCCACAGCACCCGGCCCGACGTCGGCAGGGTCAGGCCCGCTCCGACGGTCAGGATGCTGGTCTTGCCCGAGCCGCTTCGGCCGGCCACACAATGCATCTCACCGGCGCTCAGGGTGAGGTCAAAGCCGTCCACGACGCTGACGGCGTCGGACCCGTTCTTGCCTCCGCCATAGCGGATGGTGATGTTGCTCAGCTCCAGCGGGGTGGCGTGGTCGGCCTCCTTGACGATGGTGTTGGCCCGGGTCTGGGCAGGGGTCTCGCCTTCGTTGTTCCCGCGGGCGCGGCGAAGGTTCAGGTCGTTAGTCATTTGACCACTTTCGTTGCAATCGGAATCCAGCAAAGAACCGCCACGAGACCGGCCACTGCGGCCCACAGCGCGGCGTAGGGGGCAAGAACAAGGCCGATGCCCAGTGCACCCAGGATGCCTAGCGGCACAGCAAAGGCACCCACGAGGGCATTCTCGAAGAAGCGGACCTGGCCCAGCATGTCCGGATTCCAGCCCATGGCCTGCAGGGTGCCGAGGTACCGGCGTTTGGCCTTGAGCTCGAAGCGCCCGGTCACCAGGGTGAGCAGAAGGCCCACAGCCACGCCGGACAGGCCAAGGACGATGCTCGGCAGGGCCACGCTGGCGGCGGCCAGGCCACTGAGGGCGCTTGCGCCGGCGGCACGCGGAATGTCGATCAGCAGTGCGATCAGGCCCCCGACTGCCGAGCCGAACACACCAACCGCAACGGCCAGCGAGATGGCGTTGAAGCGGTGCGTGCTCAGCTGCCGGTTGGCGAAGGTCAGCGGCGAGTCGACGGCGATGAGCTTTTCGTCGTGCTGCGGCTCCTGGTCGACTACCTCGCGATGCCGGAGCTGCTGGGCGGCGAAGAACGCCGCGCCCAGGTACAGGACCAGCACGGACGCCGAGACGATGGCCGTGGCGATGTTCCAACTCACGAGGCTGAGCACTATGCCGGCCACGGCCAGCAGTGCGGCGCCGACGGCGAACTCCTCCAGCACCCAGGAGCGGATGCGGCGCTGGGTCCAGCCCATGGCGCGCAGCGTGCCGGCTTCGCTGCGGCGCAGCCGCACGTAGCTGACAGTCGAGGCGCCGGTCAGCAGCGCGGCACCGCACAGTGTCAGGAACAGCAGCGTCAGGTTCGTCGCCGTCAGGGAGCCGGCCACAGCGTCGGCGGCGTTCTGCCTGACCCACGACTGCTGGACGGTTCCCAGCGGGGATTCCTTGCCGGCGTCGTCCTTGGAATAGCCGGGAACGAAGATGTTGGCGTCCTCGCGGGCAGAACCGGCCACAACGGTGGCTTCGAGCCCCATGTCCCGGATCTCGGCGGCGAGTTTGTCCACCTCGGGCTGGACCTGCTTCCAGCTGCCGGCGGCGCTGGCGCGGACGCGGACAGCGTCGATGACGGAGGCGTTCTTCTCGTAGCCGCGCGCAGCGGCCAGGCCGTAGTAGTCGGTGATGGCGCCGGCCGACTGGCTGACGAGTCCGGTGGCGCTCAGGGAGGGCTTGAGTGCGGTGTCAACGTCCTTGCCCTGCGCGTCCTTGGTCAGTGTCATGGGGGTGGGATCGTAGCCGCCGAGCGGGAGCCGGTTGACGTCGCCGGCTGCTTCCTGGACCGCGGCAGGATCGAAGGTGCCGTAGACCATGGCGAGCGGAGTAGCCAGCTTCTTGCCCGTTTCGAGGTTCTCCCGGTAGGAGCGCTCGTCCACGGGGTTGCGCTGGGTCTGGTCCACGGCCTCGCCGTTGGCGCTCTTCTCCGGCAGGCGGTTCACCGTGACCCACTCGCCGGGGGTGGCGGTCTTGTCCTCGGCACCGTTGCCCGCAGTAGAGCCGTCCGAGTACTTGGGGGCGGAGGCGAAGTTGGTGCTCCAGGTTGCCGGGCTGTAAAGGCCGCGGCTGAAGTTCGCCGAGTTGCCCAGCAGTTTGGAGTAGTCCGTGGACCCCGGCCAGGACAGCGCGAAGGGCGACTTGGAGACGAAGGGCAGGTAGTCCTTGTCCAGGGAACGCTCGGCGGTGCCGACTTCCTTGACCACGTTCCCGGAGTCGTCGATCTCCTCGATTTTCACGGAGTACTTCAGGTCTACCGACGTGCCGGAGCGGACGATCAGCGGGATGGCCTGGGAGTCCTCGGTGAGCTGCCCGTTGCGCTTGGCCTGCTGGTACTGGGTCATGATGGGGGCCCAGTACTTGAGCTTCACACCGAGGAAGTCAGGGCCCTCCTCGAGTTCCTTCATGCCAATGCCGGTGGTGAAGAGGCTCTCCAGGTGCTGGCCGACCGCCTCGGCGCTGCGGGCGTCGGCCGGCGGCGCCTTCTCCAGGGGCGACAGGAAGTCACCGGCGGTGCCCAGCAGGGCACGCTCGGAAACGGGGTCGACGGCGACCACGGACTCCGTGACCTCCGGAGCCAAGGGCAGGGCGACGGTGAGGTTGAACAGGTTGTGCTCTGACCCACCTGCCGGGGCCGGGAACTTGATCCCGGTCTCGCCTTGGGGACCGGCGATCTGGATGCTGTTGCCTCCCTCGACCTGCTGCTCCACGAGCTTGCCCTTGCCGAGGGTGCCCTCGGCCGTGGACTTGAAGAGGGTGTGCTGCGAGGAACCGTCGGAGCTGGTGGCGCTGGCTGTCAGGCGGTACTTCTTGGGGGTGTCGCTGAGTACGGACTGCGCTTCCGGCCACTTGCTGGGGTCCGTGCCGCCGGGCTGCCCGGCGGTCGCCGTGCCGACGAGTCCGGCGTTGAAGCCCAGGTAGTCCATGGCCTCCAGGCGCGGGGTCTCAAGGTTTTGCGTCACGCGCGAGACCAGGCTGATGGGAGCGGCAACAGAAGTGCGGGACAGATCCCGGATCTTCTGCAGCTGGTCGAAGCTGATGCCGCCCTGCCCGGTGGCAATCTCGGGCTGCATGAGCGTACCGTCCGAGCCCGCCTTGGCCTGGACCAGGATGTCGTAGAGGCCGCGCGAGTTCTGGTCCACGGTCCGGTTCAGCGCTGCCTGCGACTGGGTCTGGACGAGGACGGACAGGCACATGGCGAAGATCAGAATTGCAGCGGTCAGCAGCAGCACTTTGCTTCTGATGAACCTCTGGACGGCGTTCATTGGGCTCCCTGAAACCTGGATTGCGTGCGCACGCCACGATGACCGCAGAATGTGGAGGTGTCCCTTGCGGACGTGCAAAAAGTATTGGCCGGCCTGCCGGCTGGATCCTTAAATTCGAACCTAGCTATTGTACGCAGACCGGCCAATCATACTTGGCCGGGGTGAACTCCAGGGGACACTGGAGTTCACCCCGCGTTGGGGACGTGGCCGTTGCCGGCCAGCGCTCGTCGGACTAGTCCTCGAGGTCCACTTCGCGCACCATCTCGGCTCCGATGCCGGCCTTGATGGCGTCCAGCACCTGCTGCGGGACGGAGCTGTCGATGGTGAGCAGCGCCAGGACCTGGCCGCCCTCCGCGTTCCGTGCCACCTGCATGCCGCCGATGTTGATGTTGTTCATGCCCAGGATGTGGCCGATGGTGCCGATGACGCCGGGACGGTCGGCGTAGGAAACCACAACGAGGTGTTCGCTGATGGGAATCTCGACGTCGTAGCCGTTCACGCCGACGAGCTTCTGGACCTGCTTGGGACCGGTCAGGGTGCCGGCCACGGAGATCTGGGTGCCGTCGCTCAGGGCGCCGCGCAGCGTGAGCACGTTGCGGTAGTCCTCGGCCTCAGGGGTGGTGATGAGGCGAACGTTGATGCCGCGCTGCTCGGCGATCACGGGCGCGTTGACGTAGGACACCTGCTCGGTGACGATATCGGCGAAGATCCCTTTGAGGGCGGCGAGCTCCAGAACCTTGACGTCGAGCGCGGCGATTTCACCGGCCACCTCAATGTCGATCTGGGTTACGGAGGCGTGGGTCAGCGCCGTGAAGATGCGGCCCAGCTTCTCGATCAGCGGGATGCCGGGACGGACGTCCGGGGCGATCACGCCGCCGGCGACGTTCACGGCATCCGGAACCAGCTCCCCGGCAAGGGCGAGGCGGACGGACTTCGCGACGGAGACGCCGGCCTTTTCCTGTGCCTCATCGGTTGATGCGCCCAGGTGCGGGGTCACCACAACATTGTCCAGCTTGAAGAACGGCAGGTCGGTGCTGGGCTCCTGGACGAAGACGTCCACGGCGGCGCCGGCAATCTGGCCGTCCTGCAGCGCGGTGTAGAGGGCTTCCTCGTCCACGAGACCACCACGGGCAACGTTGATCACGTAGGCCGTGCTCTTCATTTTTTTGAAGGCGTCGGCGCCGAGCATGCCGACTGTTTCCGGCGTCTTGGGCATGTGGATGGTGATGAAGTCAGATTGTGCCAGCAGCTCGTCGAGGGTGACGAGCTTCACGCCGAGCTGGGCAGCGCGGGCGGAGGTGATGTAGGGGTCGAACGCGAGGATCTCGGTGTCGAAACCCTGCAGGCGGGCGGCCACCAGGGCGCCGATGCGGCCCAGGCCGATGATGCCGATCTTCTTCTCGAAGAGTTCGATGCCGGTGTACTTGGAGCGCTTCCACTCGCCGTCCTTCAGGGCAGCGCTGGCCTGCGGGATGTGGCGGGCCAGGCTCAGGATGTGGCCCACGGTCAGTTCCGCGGCGGAAACGATATTCGACGTCGGGGCGTTGACCACCATGACACCGGCCTGGGTGGCGGCCTTGATGTCGACGTTGTCCAGGCCGACGCCGGCACGGGCGATGACCTTCAGGTTCTTCGCAGCGGCGATGGCCTCGGCGTCCACCTTGGTGGCGGAGCGGACCAGGATGGCGTCAACGTCCTCGATGGCAGAGAGCAGCTGGGAACGATCGGCGCCGTCGGTCTGGCGGATTTCAAAGTCCGGGCCAAGGGCCTCAATGGTGGCGGGCGAAAGTTCTTCGGCAAGCAATACTACGGGTTTTGACACAGCTGATCCTCTGCGTTGAAGTCCTGGGGGTAACTAAAGTCTAGGCGTACGGAAAGGCCGGGCTCACATTGTTAAGTGTGAACCCGGCCTCACCGTCGCTGTAAAGGGCGCAGCCTTAGCGGGCTGCAGAGCCTTCTATGTAGTCCTGGTCCTGCTGCTGCCAGGAGAACAGGGAGCGCAGCTCGCGGCCGACGCCCTCGATCGGGTGGGACTCGGCCTTGGCGCGCAGTTCCTTGAACTCGACGCCGCCGTTGTCCTGGTCTTCGATGAAGCGCTTGGCGAAGGCACCGGACTGGACGTCTGCGAGGACGGCCTTCATGTTTTCCTTCACCTCGGGGGTGATGACGCGCGGACCGGAGACGTAGTCGCCGTACTCAGCGGTGTCGGAAACGCTCCAGCGCTGCTTGGCAATGCCGCCTTCCCACATGAGGTCAACGATGAGCTTGAGCTCGTGGAGCACCTCGAAGTAGGCGATCTGCGGCTGGTAGCCGGCTTCGGTCAGGGTCTCGAAGCCGTACTGGATCAGCTGGGACACACCGCCGCACAGGACAGCCTGCTCGCCGAAGAGGTCGGTTTCGGTCTCTTCGGTGAACGTGGTCTTGATGACACCGGCGCGGGTGCCGCCAATGGCCTTGGCGTAGGACTTGGCCAGGTCCCAGGCGGAACCGGTAGCGTCCTGCTCCACGGCGATGATGTCCGGGATGCCGCGGCCGGCTTCGAACTCGCGGCGAACCGTGTGGCCGGGGGCCTTCGGGGCGACCAGGATGACGTCAACGCCCTCCGGTGCCTGGATGTAGCCGAAGCGGATGTTGAAGCCGTGCGCGAAGGCGAGGGCCTTGCCCGGGGTCAGCTTGTCCTTGATGGAGTCGTTGAAGATCGCGCGCTGGTGCTGGTCCGGTGCCAGGATCATGATGACGTCGGCCCATTCGGCGGCGTCTGCAACGTTCTTGACCTGGAAGCCTGCTTCCTCGGCCTTGGCGGTGGACTTGGAGCCTTCCTTGAGGGCAATGACAACCTCGACGCCGGAATCGCGCAGGTTCAGCGCGTGGGCGTGGCCCTGGGAGCCGTAGCCGACAATGGCAACCTTGCGGCCCTGGATGATCGACAGGTCTGCGTCGTCGTCGTAAAACATTTCAGTCACTTGCGTAACTCCTCTTGAGTGGATTTTTTGTAGATGTTTGTCGGTGCTGCGTTTGCGGGCGAGTCACTCTGCCTAGGCGGAGCGCAGCGCCCGATCACTCATGGAGCGGGATCCCCGTCCAACGGCCAAGGTGCCGGACTGCACAATTTCGCGGATACCGAAGGGCTCCAACACTGAAAGCAGTGCCGTGAGCTTTTCGGGATGGCCAGTTGCTTCAATGACCACCGAGTCTGTGGAGACGTCGACCACTGAAGCGCGGAACAGGTCTGCAGCCTGGGTCACCTGCAGACGAGTTGCGGCATCCGCACGTACCTTGACCAGGATGTGGTCGCGCTGTACGGAAGATTCGGAGGTCAGTTCAACAATCTTGATCACGTTGATCAGCTTGTTCAACTGCTTGGTGACCTGTTCGATCAGGTCACCGTCGGCGTCGACGACGACGGTCATCCGGGAGATGCCCGGAACTTCCGTCGGGCCTACGGCCAGGGAATTGATGTTGAAGGCACGGCGGGCGAAAAGGCTGGCCACGCGGGTCAGCACACCGGGCTTGTCTTCGACCAGAACGGACAGTGTGTGGCGGCTCATGATCAGTCCTCCTCTTCCCATTCCGGGGTCATGTTGCGGGCAACCTGGATCTGGTCATTGCTGACCCCGGCGGGCACCATCGGCCACACCATGGAGTCGGGGCTGACCACGAAGTCGATGACCACGGGGCGGTCATTGATTTCCAGCGCCTTCTGGATTGTTGCGTCGATGTCCTCGGCCCGCTCGCACCGGAAGGATGCGCAGCCGTAGGCCTCGCCGAGTTTGACGAAGTCCGGGATCCGGATGGTCTCGTGGCCGGTGTTCAAGTCGGTGTTGGAGTAGCGGCCCTCGTAGAAGAGGGTCTGCCACTGGCGCACCATGCCCAGCGAGGAGTTGTTGATCACAGCAACCTTGATGGGGATGTTGTTGATGGCGCAGGTGGCCAGCTCCTGGTTGGTCATCTGGAAGCAGCCGTCGCCGTCGATGGCCCAGACCACACGGTCCGGCTCCCCCACCTTGGCCCCCATGGCCGCCGGAACGGCGTAGCCCATGGTGCCGGCACCGCCGGAGTTCAGCCAGGCGTGCGGACGCTCGTACTTGATGAACTGCGCAGCCCACATCTGGTGCTGGCCCACGCCGGCAACGTAGATGCCTTCGGGGCCGGTCAGGGCGCCGATACGCTCGATGACGCGCTGCGGCGCAGTCAGGCCGTCCTCGGGTTCGGTCCAGCCCAGCGGGTAGGTTTCCTTCAGGTTGTTCAGGAAGGCCCACCAGTTGGCCAGGTCCGGGGTTCCGGAGGTGCCGAACTGGGTCCGGACGGCTTCCGTTAGTTCCGGGATGATCTCCTTCACGGAGCCCACGATCGGAACATCGGCGGTGCGGTTCTTGGAGATTTCCGCGGGGTCGATGTCCGCGTGGATGACCTTGGCGTTGGGCGCGAAGGTCTTCAGGACGCCGGTAACGCGGTCGTCAAAACGCGCGCCCAGGGTGACCAACAGGTCCGCCTGCTGCAGCGCGGTCACGGCCGAGACGGTGCCGTGCATGCCGGGCATGCCCACGTGCTGCGGGTGCGAATCCGGGAAGACACCGCGGGCCATAAGCGTGGTCACGACGGGGGCGCCGGTGAGTTCGGCCAGCTCGCGGAGTTCGGCCGCGGCGTGGGCCTTGACCACACCGCCGCCCACGTAGAGCACGGGCTTGCTGGCGGCGGAGATCAGCTTGGCGGCCTCGCGGACCTGCTTGTTGTGGCCGCGGACCACGGGGCGGTAGCCCGGCAGATCGATCTTGGGCGGCCAGGAGAAGGTCATCTGCCCCTGCTGCGCGTCCTTGGCGACGTCAACAAGGACCGGGCCCGGACGTCCGGTCGAGGCGAGGTGGAAGGCCTCGGCCATGACGTGGGGAATGTCGTTGGGGTCCGTCACCAGGAACGAGTGCTTGGTGATGGGCATGGTGATGCCCACGATGTCCGCTTCCTGAAAGGCATCGGTGCCGATCACTCCGCTGGAGACCTGGCCGGTGATGGCCACGAGCGGAACGGAATCCATGTGCGCATCCATGATGGCGGTGACGAGGTTGGTGGCACCCGGGCCAGAGGTGGCGATGCAGACGCCCACCCGCCCGGTGACCATGGCGTAGCCTTGCGCGGCGTGGCCGGCTCCCTGTTCGTGACGGACCAGAACGTGGTTCATTTTGGAGGCCATCAAGGGGTCGTAGGTGGGCAGGATCGCGCCACCGGGCAAACCGAAAATGTCGTCGACGCCGAGTTCTTCGAGCGAACGGACAATTGCTTCTGAGCCGGTCATCACCGTCGGGGGTACGACGTTGTTCGGCCCAAGGACAGGAGAGGCGGCTGCAGCAGTGTCGACCCCGGCCTCAGCCGGCTTGTCGACGCGTTCCGGAGCCTTGGCGGCTCCAGCGGACTTTGAAGCCATCAGCGAGGGGCTGATGGGCGATCCTTTGCTCATCGAACTCTTCCTTAGTGGATCGTGAATTGGTGTGGTGCTAGAAAAAACTGAACGTTCCGTCCCGCCCGGAAAATAAAAAAACCCCTCAGCCTGATGGCTTTTCGAGGGGTTGCGCGTGACAGTTCGTTACCAGTCGGGCTATGGAGCCACGCGCTTGGTAAGTACGACGACGGCGCCGACGGTAACGAATGCGATCATGCGTTCAGTTTTCCCTCTGGCGGATAGCGTGTCAACGAAGCGACCTGCCATCTCACCATGTGGACATCACTGTCCACGGGCCGAACACGGGCTCGGCCACCTACTCCTAAAGGTATCCCCCCGCACAAGCTCCACCAAGGCGGCAGGGCTTAATAAGGGGGATTCCGCGGGCCCCTTGGCGTGGGGGGGGCCCCCCCCCCCCCCCCCCGGTTTTTTTTGTTGATGTTAAATTAATTAGTACATATAATTTTTTAAGCTTATTTCGTAGCGGCCGGTCCCCCCCGCC